>CAXRJK010000055.1:0-29176 GCA_964230865.1 Winogradskyella sp. | reverse complement strand
ACAAGGAGCACACAGTCCAATCCTTCTTCGCCCTGTAAAAAAACATCTTCCTTTTCCAAACCATCAAGTGAGTCAAAATGTGGATTTAAATCAATATCTAAATCTAAATCAGGGTTTTCAGTATGAAAATACCATGATTTTTCTTTTTCCGAAAGATTGGTCGTATCCCCTGCCATTAATTTATAGTGTATTTCTTCTCGGTTTAGCGCTTGGGGACAGCCTGGTGAACCTGCATGGCACCCAGTGTTACTTTCCCGGGTTACTACTCCGGGACGATTATACCAATCAAACCAATGCCAATCTGTCATTTTGAGTGGCTCTCCCGGATAAATATCATCAAAACCATCCTTATCTAAATCGATAGGACGAGTTGCTAGTGGTGTATCTAATAATTGTGCAGCAACTACTCCGATATCAGTTGCGCCAGCGCTATTACCATCCCAATCATATACCATAGCCATACTAATAAGCATTGAGTCGTTATGGGTATAAAATCTTTCCCAATAATACTCCATGAAATCATCATCATTAGTATGAAAATTATTTCCATAGGTGTCTAGAGTAACTACATCGGCATCCATATAAAAACCAAGGTACATTTGCCTATAGTTAAACCCTTTACCTTGGTTCAATACAGTACCATCCGGCATAACCATTGCACTCCCGCAAATTTGATTTCCGTCTTTATCTTTTACTGCTATTTCTTCACCTAAATTATTCCTTTCAAAAGCACACCAATCTCCACTCTCATTTCGTACTTTTACAGTAACAAATAAGATATCCTCTGCAAATGATACACCATAAGAGTGTGCTTCTGCCATTACCCTTAGACCCATAGGATAACCGGTCTGCTCATATTGATTATTTGTATTGACAATATTTCCCTGATGCGCCCAACGATCATCAAATTCCATATATACATCATTATCTGAAATATGGCGACCGGGAACCTCCTCCCAACAGTCCGGATCTTTTCTAGTACCTGAGCACCCAGGTAAGCTATCAATATAATCCTCAGCCCACCAACCGGGCCAAAATGGGTCTGCCCCTAATTCAGTAATTTTAACAGGCCAAGTCTCTGAATAGGAGCTGTGTGCAAGAAGCGGATACGGGTCGTTTGAATCAGTGAAAGGAGTATCTCCAAATATATCTCCTGATGTTACATCTAAATTATGTGTGTTGGTTCTTGAAAACGTCACCGGTTGCCAATCACTGTTCCACTTTTCATTGTATCTTGTTACCCAAGACTCAGATACTGAAGCACCATAATATTCATAATTATCGTCATCGTTCCATTCCTCTTTGTCTTCACCATAGTCATAAACATCAAACTCTTCGGTTCTCTGGGAGAGCTTAGGCCTCAAGGCCCACGGATAAATTAAACCGACACCTTTTTTATAAATGGGATCACCATACACGTTTGAGGCGTTAGGGTCGACAGTAAATAACTGAGCTTTTG
Organism: Winogradskyella sp.; assembly: GCA_964230865.1. Lineage (GTDB taxonomy): Bacteria > Fidelibacterota > Marinisomatia > Marinisomatales > AB-629-J13 > AB-629-J13. The sequence goes on along the minus strand of CAXRJK010000055.1, from coordinate 27,717 downwards.
GCAGAGAAATAAACAACTCACTCTCCTGAAACCCCCATTGATTTTTTCCATTTACTAATGCAATATTTTGTATATACGCGCCAACAATACCTTTATCATCATAAGATTCAAAAACTACTCCAACGTACTTCTCATCAATTTCTGAGTACCAATCTTTATATGCTTCTTCAGAACACCAAATTTCAAACTCAGTTGCAGATGTATCGCATATCTCCCATTTGTACCTATATGAATAATTTTGTCCTGGAACTCCCGCTAGAAAAGCTACTCTAGGAAGATAGGTATAATCTCCCCATAGCCCTGCTGGGTGGTTCAGCCATTCTATAAAATTTCCATAATTTCCTACAGCTGTTTTTACCTTTCCCTTAAGTAGATACCCTCTAGCTCTATCATTTAAAGGGTTGGTAGGGAAAGGAAAATCACCAATTTTACCTAGTGAATTTATCTGCACATTTTCTTGGGATATACCATGAATAGAAATCTCAGGCTCCATTCCAGCTAGAAAAGTAAATCCTGCTAGGACCGTATATAGCTTAATGTAACAAAAATTAGATGAAATATTCATCAGGATGAAAGGGCCCTGATCCTTTCCAATACAGGTGGATGACTAAAATTTAAAAATACATTTAAAGGATGAGGAGTCAAATTGCCCAAATTTTCAACGGTAAGCTTTTTTAATCCTGATATCAAATTTTCCGGTTCTCCCGTAGTCTTCGCAGAATATTCATCTGCTTCGAATTCATTTCTTCTGGATAAAGCATTTGCAAAAACTGAAATTATTGTGCTCAAAGGAGAAAATAATATTTGAAAAAAGATTAGACTTCCATAGACAGATATTTGATTCATTTGAAATGCTTCAAATAATATTTGATTTTTCATAAAAACAGAAATCAAATAAAACATTATACCACTGTTCAATATGGAAATTAGAATACCCTGCTGAATATGTTTCTTTTTGAAATGTCCCACCTCATGTGCGACAATTGCAAGAATTTCCTGTGAAGTTTGTTTCTCCAGGAGTGTATCAAAAAGTGCAATACGTTTTCTTTTTCCAATACCACTAAAATAAGCATTTGAGTGAGATGTACGTTTAGAGCCATCCATTACATCGATCCGGCTAATTGGAAAATCAACATTTTTAGCATATGACTCAATTGCACTTCTTAGTTCACCTTTCTCAAGTGGTGTAAAGGTGTTGAATAGGGGAGCAATGAAAGTGGTAAACAGAGGCTGTAAAATCAAAATAAATCCCGATACAATACACCAAGCATATAGCCATGCAGTATTATCAAAAGTTTCAAAAAAATAAAGAATTAAGCTAAGCAAAGGACCTCCCAAGAGAACCATTCGTAATAGGCTCTTCAATTTATCTAAGAAGTATGTACTTAAGTTCATTTTATTAAATCCATATTTTTCTTCAATTACAAATATTTTGTAAAGGGAAAAAGGAGATGATATTATATCCTGAATTAATATAAATAATCCAAAAAATAGAAGTCCATTAATAACTTCAGATTGAAATCCAAAATTTCGTACCCAGACATCTATAATATTGAAAAATCCAAAAACGATCATACATATGATAATAACATAGCTAAATGTATCAGCAGCCATATCAAATTTTTCATTAGTTCGAGTGTAGCTCTGAGAGCTACTATATTTTTCTTCATCATAAATATTTTTAAACTCCTCCGGCAGAGCTGATGATAGTGACTTAATATTTAACATCCCCGTGACTCGGTTCACTAAAAACTCAACTGTAAGAGCTGTAACTATAATAACTAAATAGAAATTCATTTGAGTGCCCTGTGTTTAATTGTTTTACTTTTTATTAGAATTATATTTTTTTATATATAAATCATTTTAATAAAAGAATTTTTCTGGATTGAGAATAAGATGATGTCTCAAATTTAATAAAATAAACTCCGGTGGTTGCGTGTTCATTAGTGGCAGTGATTCCTTTCCATTCAACTTGATGAAACCCCTCTGAAACCTCACCATTGATAAGAGTTGTAACTAATGTCCCTAGAACATCATAAATAGCTAGTGTTACAAAATCAGGATATGGAAGATTATATTTTATAACGGTTCTATGATTAAATGGATTGGGAAAATTTTGATAGAGGTAAAACGATTCGGGAAGTGGCAGGGATTTTGTTAATTGAGCTGATCCAATCGGTTTATCAATGCTAATAGTTCCTCTATTAATCATATCAATCTCTTCTCCATTTTCATATTTAAATAGCCAGTGTTCTCCAGGATTTAATTCAAAATTTAATTGTAGTGGAGCGGGCATATTTTGAAAATAAAATGAGGTTGAATCTTCAGCACATCGAAGGTCATTATCAAAGCGAATATCAAATGCACCTTCTGGAGGCATTGGAGGCATAGAACATAACAATTCATTTTCCTCTAAGGAATTTAAACCAAAGTAAAATTTTAAATTATTAGACTTGATCCATCCTGAAAAATGAAAATCGAACGATTCTTCTATATCTTTACTAATTAATCTCTCTCCACCTAGTGTAATCAATCCCGCATCAAAAGTTCTAATCCAGTACCCTTTGCCTGTTTCAATTACGTCTGCATCAAAGTAACCAAAATTAAACCCAAAAAAAGTATTGGGTATTAATATATTTTCAGGATCATAGATGGCCTCAAAAGAAAGATTATTCCCTATACCAGAAATAAGATTCCACCCTTCAGTTAAATGAATACTTAAAGATTCCAGAGGTGTCCCTTGTATCTGCTCTTCTCCCCCATTTTCAAATCTAAGCCAATATCCGCTACCAGCTTCCAATAGTGAATCCAAAAAATATGATTCGTCAAATCGAAAGAGAGTTTGTGCAATAGCTTCCGGATAAATAATCTCCACGTGTTCATTTAAAACAGTAGAAGGAAGTCCAACTAAGTTCCAATCATCAATATATCCAACCTGGACGAAAGCAGTGTCCGCTACTTGAATATAATCTTCCTTTGTCATAAGGACAAGGTTCCCCTCATAGTCAGGTACCGCTAAGGTAACAGTATATTCACCGGGAGCTGCATATTCGTGAAATGGATTTTTTTCATTTGAAATATTTCCATCTCCAAAGTTCCACTCTCTATAAGTTATAAGACCAGTGGATAAATCGTTAAATTGTACACTAAGTGGAAACTCTCCTTCCGTTACATTTGAAGTGAACTCAGGACTTGGAACAATTAAATTATCATATATAGTTTCTATATATTGGAAATTAACTCCTAATAGAGAGTCTGGATTTTTGAATTGGATGTAAGAAAAATTATTTGGTGAGGCAATTTCGTCTTCCATAATATTCTTCCAATCATCCCATTCAATTAATCCAACATCATCAAACCATGAATACGCTGTTTCCTCTTCAGGGACGTCACTATTTAACCTGTAATCTATAAATTTTGTGTTTTCAGTAAGGGTAACATCTTTGTGATTATAATTCCAATCTGTGTCACCACTAATATGAGTTGCAGATTCAGTTGCAAGAATATTTCCACCTGTCCTTGATGAATAACATCGTATCTCTAAAGTAACATTTGCTCCATTGTTTGTCTTTATCCATCCGTGGATAGAATATTTTTTATCGGAATTAACTAAAAGCCTTTTTTCAAAATTAGTAACCACATTATCTCCCATCCCAGCTTCACGTATTTGGCCAATTGAGCGTTCACCCCTGAATGCTACCGTATCATCAAAATATTCCCAAGAGCTGTTAACATTCCAAAATGTGAATCCTTCATCCTCCATATTACCCATCCATACTCTTTCCTTTCCAAGTCGATATTGCAATAAGCTCAAGTTAGAATCGGATACTACCTCTGAAATAAATCCGTTTCGGTTCAAATAAACAGGAGAAGATATCCAGCTTGAATCATTTTCTGTTAAAGTTATAGAGCCAAAATTATAGATGGTTGTTACTGGCATTAACGATGTATCCATTATTACATGAGCTTGAACTGTTTGTCTATCAATGTGAAGGGTCGTACTCAGTGCTTTAGATTTATTGGCAATATCATCCAAAATATGAAGACCAAGCTGACCTAAAGCTGGTACAGGGATATAATCATCTATAATTACAGGATCTATAGTAAATTCATAAAAACCGGATCCATCGATTTTACTTTGTAATATCATAGAAGGAAATGTCTCAGGATAGGATAAGTCAAATACAAAATTTCCCAAAGAATGTGCAATTAGTTTTCCGTTGTAAATTTCTATTCCCTGTATAATATGAGGGTGGTGTACAATTACAATATCAGCACCAGAATCTATTGCAAATTGTCTGATTTCTCTGTCCCACATGTGCGGTATATCCAAATAGGGTGAATATTCTTCGTCCTCTAATATTTCATCTTGAAAATTATCTCTTTCATGAGTAAAAAAGTCTGTAGGATTTTTTGAATTTGAATAACTATCATAGTCATATCCAGGAGCAGTTGAATATTCACTTCCAGCATGCATTTCAACAACAATCAGGTCTGCTACGTCTTGTACCGATTCAATTTGCTGCAAAATATAATATGGAGTCATGTATGCAAAACCCGGCTTATTGAAACCTGCATTTAAATAGGGTTGATAGTTATTGTATTGACCTGTTCTGTCACTGCTGGCTAGAAAAGCTATGTTTACTCCTTTTTTCTGTATAAATATCGGTTGATAAGCTTCTATACTATTTGCTCCTGCTCCTGAGTGTAGGATATTATTATCAGATAGGATATTTTGAGTTTCTTGTAGGCCTGGAAGCATAAAATCCATGACATGATTGTTTGCCAATGTCACAATATCAATTCCTGCAAACACCAATCCGGAAACATTCTCCGGTGCTCCCTTAAAAACAATCGGTTTTGTGGGATGTACAGTTTCAGATAATGTCAAAGGAGCCTCTAGATTGGCAACGGTTATATCTGCATTTTGACCTAAAAGAGCAAGAGTTGGTTCAAAAATTGCTTCAACCCCAAGTGTAGGAATAATACCTCCTTCATTTTCATAATTACGAGCTAAAATAATATCACCTACAAAATTCATAGTAAGAGGGAAAGAACTTTCACCTTCGTCTACCTCAATCTGAACAGTGGCATACCCTGAGCGGTCTGTCTGATCTGTCACTTCAATAAATACGGTATATGTATGGTCATCTTCAATTGTAAATGTATGCGAAGGGTTTGCTTCTGTAGCTGTAGCTCCATCACCAAAAGACCAATAATATGTGTGTGAATAAGTGTCCGGGTCAATTACGTCAGAATAAAATTGAACGTCCACCTGACGTAATGAATTTGACCGATAAATATTTCCTATCTCATATTCAATTGATATCTGTGGTACTACCGGAAGGACATTCGTCAGATCTACTAGATTATCAAAAAATACGTGTCCAGGCTCAATATTATCTGCATCATTAATAAATACTAATTCTTCAATAAGTGGAAAGTGATCGTACCACGCATACCAGTCATCTGCAATAGGGAGCTGGTATAAATTCCACTGGTTATTTGGATAATTCCCTTGATAAACGGGAATCCATTCTTCTATATCCAGCTCCTGTGAACCGGCAAACGAATAAAAAAGTGTATTTACAGAATCACTCACACCAAATCCCTGAATTTCGCTAATGCCATCTGAATGAACCGCTATCTGCCACACCTGTCCACTCATAATTTGAAAGGGGTCGATTTCAATTGTTTTCCATGTATTTCCATACAAATGAAGTGAAAACGGTGAATATTCAAATGTAATTGAATCACTGTATAACCAATATGATGGATCTGTATCCTGTTGGCCCCATGAACCTAAACTATCAAGGGCTGTATCAAAATTATTTAAAGATACAGGGTCTATTGTAGTCGCCATAATTATATCTGAAAATTCACTGACATTTTCAAAATGATCTTCTGACTCAATCCTAAAAAAATATGATGACTCTGAATTGAGGTTTGTAATTCGAGTACTATTATGAAACATATCCAAGAGGTTAGAATCATAATTACTGTCCCAAATCATGAAATTCGTCATTTCAGGGTTTGTATCATAATATATACGATATGTTTTGAAATTTGTGTCTTCCACATGATTCCAGGTCAAATCCACATAACTACCGGTTGTGTTAGTCAAACCCAAAGATGATACTTCAGGAGGGGCTGTTGTATCAGGAGCTGTATTCCAATGTTCAAAATATAATTTAACCGCATCTACAAAAGGTTGATAATAAACTAGATAATTTTCATAATTTCTCCACGTTACAGGCAACATTCCCTGAAACAGTAAATCTTCCATGGATAGATCTAGTGCATCAAATAAGAGCGGTTTTTCATCAAGTTCTATATGGACAAATGGCTCAAAAACCGAGCTATGATTAAATCCATTATGGAGATCTAGTAGCTGACGGTTTGTATTGATTCCCAAAAGTTCATAAGTGTGTGAAATTGAATGAGATGATGAGTCACTAACATAGAAAAAACTGCCATTATAATGAACCTGATAATAGTAGGTAACATGAAGGTCAGGATGCTCACCATACATCCCAGATTCAATTGGATATTCATTAGTGAAATTGACAAAATCAAGATGACTATCTGTCACATCCCGAATAGGTTTATTGGCATTACCAGCATCATAACCACCGGACAAGACCACGGAGCATAAAATATTTTGATGGCTTTCATTATCAAAACTGTGGACCTGTAAAACTACAGGTGAATGTGGTGGATTGTTTTCCAGTGAGTCAGTAACGACCTTATGAAACTGATGAAATACAGAGTTTTCATTTCGTGAAGGATCTGAAAGAGATTGATTATTGTTATAACTTCCTGACTCACTCCACATCACTTCCCTCCCTGCTCCTGCGACCTGAAAAGCAAACGCATCACATTGTATAAACAACTCTATGCCCAAATAGGGAGAAAGAAAATCATCACAGGGATGTGGTACCTGGATTATAAGATTTTTATTTTGTGCATTAGGATTCAATATATATAGACCCCAGCCATTATTAAAACTGCCAATCACATCATCTTCAGGGATCCCTGTACCGTTATTATCAACATAGGAAGAATCTAGCCTCTCCCTCAACATATAAAATGTTCTAGTTAAAACAGAATCTTGAAACATTACAAGGTCATATTGAAATGAGTCTAACGAATCGGTTAGTATGGCATCAACTTCCAGATACTCCTCTTGAATGAAAAAATTCAATATATCATTCCAGACCTCTATTGTCGGAGAGCCTTGGGGTATTATAGTATAATTTCCAAAACCATTGGTCTGGTTATCTAACCAGCCGGGGCCATAATCATTGTATCCAGTATCAACTATCCCCTCAGAAATATGACTGATAAAATTATCGTATGCTATACCCTCCTGAGACCCACTAAAAAACTCCTTCAAGCTACCTGTTTCTTCAATGATCTCTGCTGAAAGGAGATTAAAAATGGAAAGAGTGATAAATAATTTTTTAAACATTTTTCAATTATAAAATAAACAATAATTATTGATAAAATTACTCAATCTCTTTGGTTTCATAAATAGAAAACCTAAGAGATCAAATATAACGTGATACTCTATAAAATTATTATCTTAAAATGAATATCTTATGATAGCTCAAAAAAAGATTGTATACTATAGAGAACTAATTGTTTTTTAATTTAATAATGGACAGTTTATCCAACAATCGCATGATGGGATATACCGGATCAAATTCAAATTTTCGTATTCCAAAGTTTGGTCTGCTAGGGTACTTATGATGATTATTTTGAAATAGTTCACCTAATGTAATAAAATCAAAAGGTAGGGTATTGGTAGACCTGTCTTTTATCTCTTTGAAATTTCGATACCCGTATTTATGACCACACCAGTTTACAATAGCACCATGGATAGGACCCATAAAAAAGTGAATAGGAAGAAGCAAGAAAAACCACAACGATGGTGAAAACATCAAGTAAAAGATAAAGTATGCAGTTCCCCAGATAATTCTTGATATCCATGAATCACCTATTTTATCTAAAAGATCCCAGGTAGGTATATTTTTTAATAAAGACGGTTTTACTTTTATCTTGTCTGTAGATAGTCTGCTGTATATTTTTTTGGTTTTCCACATCATCCCAAACACAGTTTTATAATATTTTGGTGAATGAGGATCATCTTTAGTATCACTGTGTTCATGGTGAAGACGATGTAGAACAGCATAACCCCGGGCATTTAGATATGATGATCCCTGTGAAATAAATGTAAATAAATGAAAAAATCTCTCCCAGAATTTATTCATAGTAAACATCTGATGAGCGCTGTAGCGATGGAGAAAAAATGTTTGGGAAAATAATGATAAAAACCAGTGGCTCGTAAAAAAGATAGGGATAACCATACGCTAAATTAATTCCGTGGTTTTGAATATATAAAAATCATTTGAAATCCTAATTTAAAATTACGATTCATCAAACAGAGAAACATCTATTTATTGTAACTTTACAAAGTATCCTTAATTTAAATTTCCTACGATTTTTTTCCCGTGATACTCATTCGCTTTAATATACTTGTGAATTTTTGGGAGATTATTATTTGTTATAGATCCAGCAGCTATTATACTAAATCTATGGCTATATATGTTGACCAAGGATTTAAGTTTTTCTTTACCTACTAATGCAGTTTTTTCTCCTCCGGATGTTAATATTCCCTTAACCCCTTTTATTGGAGATAATTTAGATACTTCACTTATTATATCTGGAGTGAAATCAATTGCCTTGTGAAAAGTTATATCCATTGGATAGGCTTTCTTTGATAGTCGGATAATTGTGGGGTAATCAATATTTCTATCAATAGTTAAAACTCCAATTACGATTTCATCTATATCTAATTGTTTACAAATTTCAATATCTGTTTCCATTACTGCTAGTTCATTTTCATTATAAATAAAGTCTCCTTTTCGTGGTCGAATTAATACTTTTAGGGGAATGGTTAATAATTTTTGTGCGCTCTCAATCAAATATACTGGGGGGGTCAAACCACCATGCTTCAAATCTGCACATAGCTCTATCCGGTCAGCACCATTTTTTTCCGCATTTATGGCTTCTTGGATTGACTCAACACAAGCTTCTTTAATAATTGAATTGTTGACGCTCATAAATTTGAAGTATATTTTTTTTAGATTATGCTAATATGATCTGAACAAACACTGACTTAAAACCCGGTGTTTTGCTCTGAGAGTCGTGGTCAAGCGATATCAACACATTGCTCTCAGGGTAATAAGTAGCGATATTCCCTCTTGGAATATTAAACTGTTTGACCAACACATTTTTCATTTTTCCGGTTTTATTTTTAAGGGTCACCTTTGACCCATTTGTCAGATTTAGATTGTACATATCTTCAGTATTCATGAACACAACCCAACGACTATTTACATCTCTAAATGTGTCATTTTCCTCATAGATAATGGTGTTGAACTGTCCTTCACTGCGAATGCTTGCCATTTTAAATGAGCCATTTGAATCATTAGACATTGGTATCTGAACCGAAAAGAAATTTGCTCTTTTATCCGGAGTATTAAATTCCGGTTTATGAAAGGATCTACCTTCAATTTGAAATTCTTCGTTGCCTCTCTCTAGATGCTTTAGAGATTCAAAGCCAGGGAAAATATCACTTATTGTATCACGAATATGACTGTGTTTTCTAAACGCTGAAAAATCAATTATTTTATTTCCAAGGACTCTATCTGCGATCTCAGAGATAATATCTATTTCTGATCTGACATTATTCATTCGATAAATTCCGCCTTCACTCAATCTCACATAATTAAACATAGATTCCTGTGTCGTCGACTGTTTTTCTTCATCCCGTGCTGAAACAGGCAAAATAAAAGTTTGTTTGCCTAATCCATGAAGATGACCTTTATTTAATGTTGTGGTTAAATAAACTTTAAAGGGAACATTACCAAGAGATCTTTCAGCGAAAGCTGAATCTGGTGTAGCACTAAAAAGATTCCCCCCCATAAGAAAAGCAAAATCAATCTCTCCTCGATCCGCAGAGCGTAAACATTCAATCGTATCCATTCCGGGTCTTTCAGGATAGTCTATTTTAAATATTTCCTCAACTTTTTTAAAAATCTCTTTTTTCAATATGGGTGTTACTCCCATTGAACCGATACCCTGCACATTGGAGTGTCCTCTCAAAGGCAAAAGACCAGCGTGTTCTCTCCCTATCATTCCCCGAAGCAATGCAAGATTCACAATTGAGCTAACGTTATCTACTCCGTGGACATGCTGAGTGACGCCCATACTCCAAGCAAAAACAACATTTTTTCCACGAGAATAAAGATTTGCAAGAGTCTCAATATAGCTTCTGCTAACACCAGATGATATTTCAATACTGTTCCATGAAGTTGATTTTATATCTTTAGCAAAAGATTTAAAGCCATTCGTATAGAGTTTTATAAAATGGTTATCTATATTTTGAGAATCTATTAAAGATTTGGCGATTCCCTTAAATAGAGCGATATCACCTCCGATATGTGGCTGGATATATTCTGTAGCAATTTGAGTATCATTAAAAATCATTGATCTCATATCACTGGGAACCTTAAAACTCTTAAGTCCAGGCTCTTCCAATGGATTTACAATAACTACTTCTCCACCGCGCCTTCTACAGTTAAGAAGCTCCGTCATAAATCGTGGATGATTGGATGATGGATTTGCTCCAATAACCCAGATCATATCTGCCATTTTTAAATCTTCAAGAATAACAGTTGCAGTTCCGCTTCCTATGGCCTTTGTAAGTCCTACACCTGATGCCTGATGGCAGTAAAAGGAGCAGTTATTAATATTATTGCTTCCTAACGCCCTCACAAATAATTGAAGCAGAAAACCCGCTTCGTTTGAAGATCTCCCAGAGCTGTAAAAAAAAGAGCGATCGGAACTAGTTTCTTTTAATCTTGACGAAATACTATTTATAGCATATTTCCAGCTGACCGGCCTAAGCCGCTGACTTTCTGAGGTCTGATAGAGGGGAGTATTTAATCTCCCTAAGCGTTCAAGCTTTCGTGGAGAAATAGATTTCAGTTGAGCCAAAGTATTCCGCTGAAATATCTCATGGGGAATAGGTTTTTGAATATCGGTAAGTTGAGCTTGCAAACTTTTTTTGCAAATCTCCGGGAAATGCCCTAACTCATTTACCATACCTCCCTTTTGCCCCCCCATGCCCAAAGCGCATGTCTTGCATGCATTTTTAGATCGAACTGATTTGATTAAATTTTTTATCCCAACTGCCTTAGCAATTTGGAGAGTATATTTTATTGAATTAAATCCTGAAACCGATTTCATGATCTAACAGCTAGTAAATAATAACTAAAAAAATAAATTTTGTATTGGATTTATGGAGCTCAAATATTTTATTATTTTTGATAATTTTTGAGAGTTTAATTAGATAGTAGTTAATTATAAAGTATCTAAAATTCTTTTAGGTTAATCTATCAGCTTTACATTCACTGGGGCTCAGCTTTTGTTAACGATTATAACTTCCCGGACATCCACTGTATCTGCATAAAGGTTATTCCCTTTACAAACCCATGTCTTATCATAAAGATTCCTCCATATTTTTATTTGTGCTGTTGGATAAAATATATCAATTGTTTTCCGATATCTGTGTTATCATACACGCCAGAGAATGCTTCAGCTCCAGGGCCTATTGCAAAGACAGGAATTAAATTTGCGGTATGGTGTCCTGTTGTAAATTGTACATGCAGGTCTCCCTCTTTAGTATCTTCAACTGCCATTCCCCCTGTCTCATGATCTGCAGTGAATAACAATAATGTATTTGGGTTTCTTCTTTGAAAATCTAAACAATAGTGTAATACAGAATTTAATGATTGTAATTCTGAAGACATATATTCACTATTATTGGCATGACCTGCAAAATCGACCTGCGACTCCTCAATCATGAGAAAAAATCCCTTGGAACTAGTATTGAGTAGCTTGAGAGCGAGCTTAGCCATTTCTAATGTTTTAACTTCCCTATCATCCTCTGCAGATTTCAAATGTGTATCAGAGAATAGTCCTAGCAATGGCAAAGAATGATTCACGTCAGGTTCTATACCATAAATAATCTTTCCACCTTTATTTAAAAAATAATTTTTTGGCTCTCCATCAAAATGATCAATACCGCCTCCCAGCATAACATCCACATCACTTTGAGCCATTTGCAGGGCGATCTCATTATATTTACTACGTTTATCAATATGTGCTGCAAAGCTGGCTGGAGTTGCATGGGCAATGGATGAGGTAGCCGTTAACCCTGTCAACATTCCCTTATCTTCGGCATATTCCAATACAGTTTTAACCGGTTCATCATTCTCATCTACTCCAATCCCTCCTCGATGTGTTTTTACTCCAGTTGCCATCGATGTGGCAGTATTTGCTGAATCTGACACCTTTCTTGGTGGAGATGGGTGTACCGACATAAGTCCCAAATTGGAGAATTTAGATGGTGCAAAATCGGATACATCATAAAACATAAGAGTCAGCTGTCCAATACCCAATCCGTCTGCAATTATAAAGATGATGTTATGGGGTATCTCTTTAGTTTTTAGAGGAAAAGATCTGGGTTCACTGTCTATTTTCTGCTCTGTTTCAATAATATTTTCTGTCCCAGGGATACCCAAATAAGAACGGATGAAAAAAAGTTCAGGAGAGGTTGAACAGGAAATTAAAGTGAAAATAAGACATAGGATTACGGTTCGATATAATTTCATTTTATTTATCTTTTTTTATAATATTAAAATCAAATAAGTATATTTACTATCCAGTCAATAATATATTTCATGTTTTATTTTTAAAATAAAATTTAGTTTGAAAGTAAATGTTGACCCATAAATTTTCTAGAGTAATCAAAAGCTTTTTCTCTTGATGCCTGATTTCCACCAAATGTAGCTCCTCTCTCTGTACAAAAAGCTAACCCAATTTTTTGAAGTAAGGGAGTTTTCATTGGGATATTAAGGAAATTCATCAGCACAGCACCATCTTTTCGCATTTTTAAACGGCAATCCGTAAAGCTGTACGCATTTTTATCAATTATAGGGGCAGCTGAACGGTCAAAGGAATGATGTGAGTTTTCATAGATGGTCAGGTTTATATTGATTCCCATATTATTCATTTTGTGAACTAAATCAGCACAGGGCTCTGCAGGAGTCCAATTATCTAATTCGCCAATTAGTATATGAATAGGGGCATCGGTAAAATCAAGGATTTCTGGTTCTATAAAACAGGGAGGATAAAAAGCCAAGTGTGCGGCAAAAGATAAATCAGGTTCGATCTTAGTTTTTAATGGCAGCCATCCTGAAAAGAGAGTTGTACCGCCTCCTAAACTCCATCCCGTTATAGCTATTTTATCTTTATCTATTTTGGGATGTTCGCTGAGAACTGCTAGTGCACGATAAGCATCCAAAATCATCATTGCAGTTGTAACATCAACCTGGGTTCCTACAGTAGATCTGACACCTCTAGATTTGAAACTTTTTAATTCAAACGTGGCAATTCCCATCTCTCTGTACATTTGAAGATATTCATAGTGGTGTTCTGACCAACCCAAGCTACCAGCTACACCGATTATTAATGGATAAATATCCTTCTTGTATTCCTTAGGAAATGATAAATATCCAAATACTTCCTGTTCTTCTTGTTCATTTAAATGAACAATTATATCACTGAAACCAAAAGGATTTGCAGATGTAAATGAGATAGTTTCTTTCATAGATTGTGCAAAGACACCTTGAAAAACCATAAAACCTGAGAATGTGAAAATTTTAATTTGCTTCAATTACTTTAGTTTTTTATTAAAAGATAAGTTAGAAACTACCTTTATATACGCCATATTTACATGTAAATTTAAAAAAAGAGAATAGACATTATTAACAAATGTGACTCAAAACACAATTCTGGATTTCATATTTGTTTTTGCTTTGTTCAGTGTTAAATTTTTAGATACTGAATATCTCTAATAAAACCTAAATCAAATCATTATGAAACACATCCTTTTATATAGCCTTGCTTTTTTTATTACTACCACAGTTGCAAAAGATTACAAAAATATATCTATAACCCCAGATACGCTGTTCTCCGAGCTGATCTATGGAACCACAGATTCATCTCAAATCTTTACAATTAAGAACCAGAGTAAAGATAAATTATTTTGGTGTATTGCACAGACAAATCCATCAATTTCAGCAGGTCAACATCATAATCTTGCTCTTTCTTCCGATGGAGATGTTCAGAGCTGGGGAATAACAGATGGATGGAAATATTACGGTCAATCTGATATCCCAGAGTTTCTTTCTGATGCTATAGAGGTCTCTGCCGGAGATTATCATAGTCTGGCTCTTTTATCTGATGGCTCCGTACATGCCTGGGGAGATAATTCTCAAGGTCAAATACGGATACCCCGTTTGGAAAAGAATATTATTGCCGTTTCAGCAGGAGAATATCATAACCTTGCGCTCCATGCTGACGGTACCGTTACTGCCTGGGGGTCAAATCAATTTGGTCAATGTAATGTTCCTAAAGATTTACACTCAGTAACTAAAATTTCATCAGGATACTATCACAGCCTTGTACTTCATGATGACGGCACCGTTACTGCATGGGGGTCAAACGACTACGGTCAGTTGAATCTTCCTGAAGGGCTGGATTCGGTCATTGCAATCTCAGCGGGAGTTTCTCATAGTCTCGCTCTTCATGAAAATGGCTCTGTTTCTGCGTGGGGTGAAAATGGATATGGTCAATCAACTGTACCGAGTGACCTGGATTCAACTGTTATTGCGGTATCTGCTGGAGGAGATCATAGTATTGCTTTAATGGAGAGTGGAACTGTCCGCTCTTGGGGAATTACCACCGGGTGGACTTTTTACGGACAAACTCAAGTCCCTTCAGATCTCTCAGATGTGATCGCAATTGATGCGGGCAAATCTCACAACCTTGCGCTACACAGTAATGGTAGTGTTAGCGCCTGGGGAAAAAATGACGAAGGGCAATCTAAAGTTCCAAATGATTTATTTCTAGGTATTTCGATTCCGGATAATATAATTCCATTACCTCTCCCAGAATGGTTAGTGTTCTCAGAGGAAAAAGGATCTATAGCTCCATTAGAGTCATCTAATATTTCTATGATGTTTGATGGTAAAAACAAAGGAGTTAATACCTTTGTTACAAAAGTTACGATTCTTACAACTGATAAGTTCAGTCCTATTTTACAGATCCCCGTTGTTATGAACGTACTAGATATACCGTTTAACTCACCCCCTGTCCTTACTAAAATTGGTCCCCAGTTTACAAATGAAGACGAATCATTAACAGTTACTCTAAATGCTTTTGATGCTGAGAGCAAATTTGTTGATTTCTTGGTGAATAGCCTTAGTGAAAACATATTGGTAACAATAAATGAAAATATTCTTATTATAGATCCCATTTACAATTTTTTTGGAGATGCTCAATTAACAGTCACTGTTGGTGACGGAGACCTTATAGATACAGAGACCATTACCCTTACAGTTTATCCGGTCAATGACCCTCCTACAATCGAAAATTTATCCTTATCTCCTGCTCTACCAAAAACCTCTGACGACATTCAATTAAGTTATATTTATACAGACCCAGACAATGATGATGAGGGTCCTTCCATTATTCAGTGGTTTAAAAATGACGAAATACAGCCAGACCTTGAGGGTAAATTGTCGGTCTCAGCTGAACTAACTGACTGCGACGAATCCTGGGTAGCACTCGTTAATGTTCATGATGGAATTGTATCTGGAACCATGGCAGCTTCAAACCTAGTTAACATCTCTTGCCCTCAACCAGATGAAGACAGCAAATTAGTTCTTGTTCAAGCAGAAGTTCCAACACTCCCGGTCATTCCAACTGTAATACCCGATATCTCACCTGCTACAGAAATTCTACCTCAAGCCCCATCATTTTTAGAAAATACATTATTCTCAAGTGTTACTTTAAATTTTAACCTTTTACAAAATAATAACTTAGCTTATGGTCACTCCTTAGAAGGAAAAGATGCTGCAAAAATGAGCTACTCCTTTGGAGCTGATTATCGAATATCTGAAAACTGGGTCACAGGTGGACATATAAAGAAATATGGCAATTTGAACTACGGAAATCCAATGTTTTCCCTTGATACATCTACCGTGGTCGATGGAGAATCTGCTGTGCTAATGGAGATGTTTATCAATAAAGAGCAACCTCTTCAATATACCCGGCTATATGTTGGACCTCGCCTCTCCTTGGTCAGGTGGTCAACCAATGAGACTAACTCTAGTACAGGAAAGACCAATAAATCTTCAAAATTAATTGTAAATAGTGGTATTGATTTTGGCCTAATTATAAAACTCTTTTCTGGGCTATCATTAAAAACAAATCTCTATTTAGGGAATGTTTATTCTGGGCATGACTATATTAAACCAAGCAGTAACATTATGAATACATTCAGCGGAAATATAACCTCTCAGCTTCAATATGAAATGAACTCCAATCTTGTGATATCAGGCGGGTTTTATAATGAGGGGGCTCCTTCGTTTAAAGGTTTTAATATCAATGCCTCCTATTCCTTTTCGCCTCGAAATGATTTATTCTATACACCTCCCATTGAGATCCCTCCAGCGACTCCAATAATTCTACCGCAGGAGCCTCAGATTGCTGTTAATGAAGAAGATAATAATATTACAGAGGAGACAAAACCTCAAGAAGAGGAAACTATAGAAACAGTCGTCTTTCGTGATAATAAAGAACCGTCTGAATTAGAGATAGAAATTTCAATTGATAAAACACCCGCTGATATCTCCCCCGTAGAAAAAGAAGAAATTATAGAAATAGAAGTATCCATATCTGAACCTGTCGCTCCAGTATCTCCTGCAGTAATTGAATATCAATATAATGACGAACCCGAAGAAACCACTGATAGTGATATCTTTGAGGATGATATTGTTCCGGGAGAAAAAGTTGCTGAAATTCTCTCGGACCAATTTGGAGTAGAATTACAACAGGTGGAAACATTTGAGATGACAGAAGGAGATATTAAAAGCGTTGAGGATATAATTGCGACTCCAGATGGGAATTACTTTATTTTTGAAAAAAAATCTCCCTTGGCACAAGATTTCAGACAAAAATTTTCTGAAGCGGTTAAACAAGGGAAGCCATACTTTTATTGGAAAAATAGAAGGTATTCTACAGCGATCAAATAATCTAAAATAAAATGCCCTTTCCTGGTTTCACAGGAAAGGGCCTCCCCATTCATCACGAAACAAAAAGAGATTTCTACACATGTTGAGCTATGTGAATCTGTAGTTTTTTTACTCTTCCCGTATACTTAACAAATATTTTTTATTATTAATTGTTGAATTGCAAGAGATGATGGAAAGAAGACCTCCACATCATTTCTCTCCATCATCTGCAATTCCCCTCACACAGTTTGAGAAACTAATTGACTTAGTAAATATTGTCGGTTATTAGTTAAAATTCTTTAATTTTATACTATATAGTTAATTTTAATGCTTTCTATATTTTTATATATTCGGGATACAGATCATATATTGCTTAAATATTTGGCAAAACCTCCATCCATACTGTAAACCTCTTTGAAACCATTTTCTACAAAATATTTTGCTGCCCCCTGGCTACTATTTCCATGATAACAGTAGATTAACATAGGTAAATCTTTTTTAGTATTATTTAAAACCATTTCAATATTTTGGTTGTCAAGATGTATGGAACCTGGGATATGATTTAGTTCAAAAGATTCTCTATCTCTAATATCTACAATTGTGAGGTTCGGTATACTTTTAATAATCTCTCTCGCCCTATCACAGGATATACGTTTAAATCCTGATGCTTCGATAGAATCCCTCAATTTTATATTTTATAAATTATATTTTTAGTACAATATAATCATCTATCCATCATCTTACGATAAATAGCAATTATAAGTATTGTTAGGATAATTCCGCCTACTAATCCCTGAAATATAGCGACAGTTTTACCTAGAGCACCTATGGGTGTAATCTCGCCGAATCCTACTGTGGTAAAGGTAATAACACTGAAATAAAGCAAATTTCCAAAGGCAGTCCATATTGTGTACTCCTTATTTGAAAATCCAAGCACACCATCTCTATAGTTCACCCCCTCAATACCATATAAAATAGTGCTAACTAATATGACAGCAACTAGAGACACAATAATTCTTGGAATACTCTCGCCATATCCGGTAGTTATATGAGCAATTTTTGACATGAATCTAAAAAAGGAAAATTTTGAATATTGTTTACGTTTGCATATCATTTCCCGAGTGAACATCTCTCCTGCCTCATCGCTCAGAGCTTGGCTTTGCATAGTTAATTTCATAATTCTATACATTTCCTCTGCCTCATTGTATTTAGTTCGGGCAGTTGCAAGGTCATTAGTTTCATCAGCCTGCAATTCATATGGAAGTTTTCCCTCTGGGCCTAAATTAATATTGTCTAATTTAGTATCTGAAAGATTTGCACCTAGGATATGGCAATTTGATAAATTTGTATTTTTTAAGTTTGCGCCTGCGAGATTTGCTTTGAACAAAGATGCGTTCTCAAGATTGGCACCATATAAGTGTGCACCTTTCAAATTAGCCCGTTCTAAATCACATTGACTCAAATTTGCTTCAACAAGATTGGCATCCTGTAAATTAGAGAATTTTAAATTTACACCTGCTAGAGACTCTCCCTCCTTGACCAAAAACTCTCCCTCACTTTTTGTGTTATCATCAGGAGTAAAGTCAGAGCTTTTAAATTTTTCTAATAAATCATTTACATTCATAACGTAATATAAAAGTTTAAATTAGCTGAAAACACTTTAGTATTTTTCATAATATTTTAGATTACTGCTTTGTATATTTATTATACTGACATTCAGTATACTCATCAGGTGTATCTGGCATTTGGGTAACAACGATTGCTGTACTCATAGAATCTTCATCAACACTATAATTTACCTGAAAGATACCTCCCAATGCAGATGTAGTAATAACACTATTATTAGATGACCAAGAGAACCCACACATATCAGGGTTTTCAGAGGGGTCAGAGCAAAAAAAGTCATCCTGTGATGTGCCACTGCAATCATCTGAAAGATTTAAAGAAGATGAGCCAGAAAAATCTTCGTCTAATATTAACTCCCCAGTACAATCAGGATTTTCATATGTGCCTGATGCGCTATGAGTCCAGGTTCCTATATAAATACTTTCGCAAGAGTTCCCTGAAGAATCATCTTCCTTATTATCTTCACATCCTGAAAATAAAACCAGTGATATAATTAATAATATATATGTTTTCAACTTAATCCTCATTTAAATAATATATACAATTTAGTTCATTTCTTATAATTTCTTCAATATCTACTTAAAATATCCCACTGCTCAAGCTGTCTATCAAATATAATATGAGGCATTTTCATAGAATATGTTTTGTTGTATATCCTTGTATTAAAATATTTTTGCTTTAAAGAATATACACTCACCATTGAAAATCATCATCAACGAGTTTCCATAAATACCAGCATGCAAACGTTCTAAATGGCCTCCATTTTGCTGCGCTTTTTATCATATAATCTTTATCAGGTAACGAATTGATATTAAAGAAAACCATAAATCCCTTTTGAATACCCAGATCTCCTGTGGGAAGAATATCAGGTCTATTTAGAGTAAACATCAAAAACATATCAATTGTCCAAGGACCAATACCCTTGATCTTTATTAGTTCACTTCTGATCTGGGCATTTGTCATTTCTTTTATATTGTCTGACAGAACAGTTTTATTCTCAAATGCTTTTGCAATTTCCTTTATATAAATAGATTTTTGTTTTGATAGTCCAATACCTCGGTAAGTTTGTTGAGATATATGAAGAATCTCAATTGGACGGGGAAAATGGTTTACTGGGAACAATTTCAAAAACCTACTATATATTGCAAAAGCAGACTTCCCTGAGAGCTGTTGGTAAATAATCGATCTAACCAGGGATTTAAAATAATTATTCTGTGGCGCAAAGTCAGGTTCCCCATATTTTTTAATTAATTTACTGAACCGTCTGTCTGAGCCTTCCAAATGCCTTAAAGCATCTTCAATGTTAATTGTCACCTAATTTATTATCACTTTAATTTATTGTATTCCACTCTTTTCAAAGAGGTGGATAGTTTAATTTTCTGTTAAGTTTATTGAACCAAAACCATTGGTTCTAACCCAATAACCTCTCCCTGGCTCTATATATTCTGTATTTGAATAACCTCCAGAAATAAATCCATAAATCGTACCGATAATGATAATTCCATCTGGGTCATGAATATCAGAAATATTTATAGGTGTACTTATTCCAGATATAAGATTCCATCCCTCATCTAGACTAATAGCAAGTTCATTAATTGGCATGCCCGATATAGTAGTACTACCTTCTTCATTGAATCTAAGCCAGTACCCCTCACCATTAATTAGTGATAGTTCAGCTGTGTAAGCATCACCAAAGGAAAATAGTGTATTCTCAATGGCACTTGGAAAAATCGTTAGATAATACGGGTCTTCTACTTCAATCGGTAAACCAACCAAATTCCAGTCTGTTTGAATTTCCATATTAAATTCTTCCCCAACATTTTGCATAACTACCCTAAATCCCATATGATCTGTAGTTACAAAGGGTGGTGTATCAGTACGACTACTGCTCATTGCAACGAATCCTGGATAGGTATGATTCCCTCCCCTAAGTACTTTTTTTTCAATATCATCGGGGATATTATCATTAATAGGGTTCAAATAAATATTATTATCAACACAAAACTGATAGAAATTTTCATCATACCAATCTAAGCACCATTCCGAGACATTCCCTGCCATATTATATAGTCCAAATGGATTGGGTGGATATAATTCACCTACGGGAGTCAGATAGGTTTCACCGCTCGGTCCTCCGAAACCTGTACCATAGTTTGCTTGACTATAACTTAGATTTCCATCGTTAGTAGGATATTCTAACTGCTGACCAGCCCTAGCAGCATATTCCCATTCTGCTTCAGTCGGTAGGGTTAAGCTATAATAGTCAACATACATCATCGCACCATACCAACTAACCCAAGAAGCTGGCCAATTTTCATAGCCTTCTACAACGCTAAATGTATATGAAGTTGTATCCAATTCAATCCAACATCTGTTTAATGGATGCTGACCTCCACCGGCAATATTACTTAACTTAATTAGGACTTCCCCAGACCATACGCCAGATAGGGTACTATCTGCCATTATACTCCACGCGTGACCATTCGCTATCTCCTCAGGTGTACTTGACCAATCCCCTGGTATCCCCTCTTCAATCACTAGATTCCCAATAATTGCCATATCATTAAGAAAAGTAACATAATATTCATTGGAAACTTCGGTTTGACCCATTTTAAAATTATCTACAGTTACACTATGTTCAGGATCTTGATCATTGAACATAGGAGGCTGGTTATTATTCCCCATAATAAAACTCCCACCGGTAATATCAATTATAGGTCCGGGGTATGTTTGACAAAAAGAGATTGTTACCAAAAAAATAAATCTTATAAAGATATTTTTTATCATATTCTCAGTTAAACTCATCCTCACTATAATTGTAAAGAAGTAGAAACAAAAAATATCACTACTGAGCAGGTTTTGTACCATATTGATTTTCACTTGCGTCACTTTTTTTGCAAAGGAATATAATAAGAATTATAATTAAAGGTGTAACACACATCAAACACCACCATCCACTTTTGTTTATATCATGTAATCTTCTTGATATTACAGCTAGAGACGGAAGAATTGTCAAAGGCCTGTATAGTAAAGTGAATAGTCCAACATCTTCATAGTAATTTGCTATGGGTATATATTCAGAAAAAGGCAATGTTCTAAGATTAATAAAATTGAATCCTATAATTCTTTCAATGGCAATTATGATAATATAAAATATTATCCAATATAAAATAAAATTCCAAAACTCCTTTCTACTAGCCCTCCCTCTGAAAAGAGTATAGTTTTTTATACATTTAATGAACCATTTCATAGGCCAATCTATCCCATCCCCAGTTTTTTAACTAACAACACTAGTGGTATAAATAAAAGGCGGTTCATTACCTCAAATTTACACTTATTTGGCGTTTTTATGGAAATCACAACGTTATTACCACACCGTTTTTTTTGAGAGGCCGTCTATCATTAGATATAGGGGGTGCCCGCTAGGTCTGGGTGGGTGGGGATGTGAATTAAAATTGTGTCATTTTTGTGTCATTTATTTGGTAACAGATGACCTTATTTGACAATCTATAAATAAAAAGAAAACCCTGCTTTATCTCAATAAGCAGGGCTTCTCATCAATGTGTATCTGTCGGAGCGGCGAGATTTGAACTCGCGACCACCTGAACCCCATTCAGGTACGCTACCGGGCTGCGCCACGCTCCGATAATTCAAATTTAAAAGGAAAAATCAATAAATCATTCCTTAATTATCCGAAGAATATCCTTTAACTCCCGTTTTAATTGATCTAAGATTTCAGAATTAATAGGATTGACTTTTTCTGAAACTTCTGTTAGATTTGACTTTTCAGTTGAAGAGCTAGTTTCTAACTGTTTTCTTGCCCCGTCAATAGTAAATTTTTCTTTATAAAGCAGTGATTTTATTTGCTGTATTAAATCAATGTCTTTCTGTCTGTATGTACGATTTCCGGCGCGGTTTTTAGGTGGTTTTAACTGTGAAAATTCAGATTCCCAATATCGCAATACATATTGCTTTAATCCTGTGATTTTGCTTACTTCCGAAATGGAATAATATAATTTTTTTATCTGTGGATTTATTGGGCTCAATGAATATTTTTTTTGTTAAACTCTTACTTTAAGTTAATCAATAAACCTTAATGGTACAATGAAATATCTTTTTGCTAAATAACATTATAAATCATCCAAGCTTATTTAAGCTACTGTAATTTCAAGAGTTAAGATAATTACGATGAAAATCAATCCACTTCGGCAGGACCCCTTCAAGAATAGGTTTAGGTGGTAAAAATGCGATTCTTAGGTGGTGTGTACCCTCTTTTTGTCCAAAACCTCCTCCATTTACCGTTGTCAAACCTGTAGATTCAAGCAGCGCCATACAGTAATCAAAATCAGTTTTTTGTTTTGGTAGAAAATTCAATCGTGGAAATAAATACATAGCACCAACTTTACCAAAACACTGGACACCATCCATTTCCTGAAATGATCGTTTTATGATTGATGCCTTAGAACGTAGTTGGCTAAGGATATTATTAATTTCCTCCTGATGCAGTTTCCCTGCTTCGGAATTTATTGGAGGGGGGGTCACCATCAGATAAACAAGTATTTGGCCAACTGAATTTGAACATAAATTCACAGAGGCTTGCCTAAAAAGTACATCATTCATAGTTTGATTTGTGGATTTCAGATTTGGCATATTACGAATCTCGAGATAACCGCCTCTATGTCCACATTCACCAGAGAATCCCTTTGAAACACTGTGCAAACTAAAAAGTGGTACCTCAGGACATTCCCAAACCGACTGTGCGAATGAATGAAATTCTATATCGTAGGTATTTTCTTGATAAACTTCATCAGCAATAATGGCTATTCCTTTTTCAGAAGCAAATGAAACGATCTCATCGATACACTTCTTATTTAGAACTGCTCCTGTGGGATTCCCCGGATTGATGACCACAATTGCCCTGATATTAATATTTTTTGTTTGGGCCTTTTCATAGCTTTCCTCTAGCTCATTTTTGGTCAATAACCAACCCATATCCTCGTTTAGATAATAATTAACCTGCCTGCCTCCGCATCGCTTTATTGTAGCTGAATACAGTGGATATTGGGGTATCGGAATCATGATACCATCGTTCTTATCTCTAATAAGAAGTTCAATGATATTTTTTGCTCCTTCGCTAGCGCCATCAGTAAGAAAAATATTATCAGGATCAGATAAAACACCTTTTCTATCCAAAGTATTATCTCTCCTATCTATGAATTGTGCGACAGCCTCTCTAATAAATAAATGACCTTTGCTATCAGAATATGCTCCCATCCCTGTGTCCATTTTCCCTTGAATATATTCTGCGTATTCAATAGCGGTCTCGGGATAATGACTTAAATTATTGCCCTTGTATATGTTAACTAATTCCGGATATTCAAGGATAGATAAAACCTGACGGTAAAAGCTTAGAGCTGGCTGTCCCAATGCCTGAGGATTACCAATATTACATGAAATAATCTCACGGCCTGTTTTTTTTAATTCTGCAGCTCTCTGAGGAATAGGTCCACGAACTGCATAGTCCATTTCCAAGATATTTGTATTAACGTAAAAAGTATTTTTCACGTTTAACAGAGTGAAGCGTTTAGAAGCTTAAAATCTTCGTTTTTTTGAAAATGGCTTTTTTCTTCCTCTGTTGCGATCATCATTTCTTTGAGACCGTTTTGGAGGTTCTTTGTATCCTTCTGGTTTGGGAATGAGTGCCTTACGACTAAAATCAAGTCTTCCCTGATCATCAATTTTTATCAATTTAATCTTCATTGGATCACCCGATTTACATACATCTTCTACCTTCTCAACTCTTTTCCAATCCATCTCAGATATATGAACCAATCCCTCACGACCAGGGGCATATTCCACAAAGGCACCAAAAGTCATGAGACGGGTAACTGTACCGTCAAACTCTTGTCCAACCTCAGGATCAATTGCAATCGCTTTTACCAGTTCAAGGGCATCATTGCATTTATCAATATTTAATCCCGAAATAGTTACCATCCCATCATCATCGACATTAATATCACACTCTGTATCTTCGATGATCTTTTTAATATTTTTACCACCTGGACCAATTAACTCACCAATTTTTTTAGGCTTTATCTGCAGAGATAAGATTCGTGGCGCATATTCTGATATCTCATTAGGTTCAGAGATAGCTTCTTCCATTTTACTTAAAATATGTTTGCGGCCTTCATGTGCCTGCTGAAGTGCTTTTTCCATAAGTTCAAATGAGATACCCTCAATTTTTAAGTCAAGCTGAATAGCTGTAATACCTTCTTGAGTTCCTGCTACCTTAAAATCCATATCACCTAGATGATCTTCCATTCCCAAAATATCGCTGAGAATAGCATGCCGCTCTCCATCAGTGATGAGTCCCATAGCAATACCTGCAACGTGTCCCTTTATTGTAGCTCCTGCGCTCATGAGAGCAATTGAACCACCGCAAACTGAGGCCATAGAGGAAGACCCATTAGATTCCATGATCTCAGAGACAAGTCGAATAGTATAGGGAAAATCGTCATAATCTGGTAGTATCGGCTTGATCGCCCGTTGCGCTAAATTACCATGCCCAATTTCGCGTCTACCTGTAAATCCAATTCTGCCAGTTTCGCCAACACAATAGGGTGGAAAATTATAGTGAAGATAAAAATTTTTCTTATAATCCTCATCCATGTTGTCTATAATCTGTTCATCCCTCTTTGAGCCCAATGTCGTGACAACCAGTGCTTGAGTTTCTCCTCTGGTAAAGAGTGCAGAACCATGAGTTCTCTTTAAAATATCAGGTTCTATCTCAATAGAACGTATTTCAGTTGTCGTTCTACCATCACTGCGATTTCCCGTCGAGAGAACTTGCTCTCTAAATTTCGACTTAAACTGATCTTCAATTATTGAGTTAATTGTTTTCTCGTCTTCCGGAAACTCTTCCTCC
The DNA here is from genome assembly GCA_964230865.1 of Winogradskyella sp. Taxonomy (GTDB): domain Bacteria; phylum Fidelibacterota; class Marinisomatia; order Marinisomatales; family AB-629-J13; genus AB-629-J13. The sequence continues at coordinate 1,956 of CAXRJK010000055.1, read as the reverse complement.
AGAGACTCTAAAACTGATTTGACCAAACTATCTTTCTCGCCGGTTCTCTTCTTTTTATCAATTATCATAACTATATCATCAATCTTCTTATTCAACAGTTTAGTTACGGCTTCATTTAAAGGCACATTTTCTTCAGGTAAAACGATTTGGTCTTTTTCAATATTTAGTTCGCTGACTAGGTCATTTTGGAGATCAACCAATTTCTTAATTCCCAAATGAGCAAATTTTAGAGCATCCAAAATTTCCTTCTCAGACGCTTCCTCTGCCTCACCTTCAACCATTACAACCGTCTCTTGATTTCCAGAGACAATGAGGTCAAGGTCAGAATCCGACAACTCCGTTCGAGTTGGGTTCAAAATAAAATCTCCGTTTTTTCTTCCCACTCTTACACTAGCAATCGGCCCATTCCATGGAATAGTTGAAAGAGATAGAGCAGCTGATGCTCCTACCCCAGCTAAAACATCTGATAAGTTTTCCCCATCACTTTGTAAAACAGTTATCATAACCTGAGTTTCATTTTTAAATCCCTTTGGAAAGAGAGGCCGAATTGGTCTATCTGTCAGACGTGAAGTTAAAATTTCATGTTCAGACGGACGAGCTTCTCTTTTAAAAAAACCGCCTGGTATTTTTCTACCGGCATAATGTTTTTCTCTATATTCGACTTGAAGTGGAAAAAAGTTTATATCTTCCCGTACCTCTTTTGCTGAGTTTACAGCAACATGAATCGTTGTTTCCCCATATGTTACTAATACAGAACCATTACTCTGGCGGGCAATTCTACCAGTTTCTATTGTTAGTTCGCTTCCGCCAATTTGAATTGTTTTTTTTATCATTTACTTTATTATCCTCTAATCTTTAATTCTTTTATTACACTTGTGTATCTATCAGGGTTTGTCCTTCGCAGATATTTCAAATGTTTTTTTCTTTTTGAAACCAATTTAACTAATCCATGTCTGGAGTGGTTATCCTTTTTATGTATTTTAAGGTGCCCGGTTAGATCTCGAATTCTTTGTGTCATTAAGGCAATCTGTACCTCTGAAGATCCGGTATCTTTGTCATCTTTTCCTATTTGTTTTATAATCTCTGATTTCTTTTCTGTAGTTAATGTCATATAAACTCCTAATAATATTTATGTTTTAACATAAGACATTGTGTTTTATCTTTATTCAATTGGTTTATTAAATCGTGTTTGGATTCAAATTTAATTTCATCACGAATCCTCTCTAAAAATTCAATCCGTATATTTTGTGAATATAAATTAATATTGTTAAAATCGAAAAAGTGAACTTCCATCACAAAATCTCTTTCATCAAACGTAGGACGTGTACCTAAGTTACACATACCATACAATTGTTTCCCAACAACTCTTCCTCTAGTAAAGTATACTCCTTCCTTAGGCAATAACTGGTTGGAATCTAAAGGAGTAAAGTTTGCTGTTGGATAAGACAAATCTTGACCACGCCCTGCTCCTCTTACTACTCGAGCATTAAAGCCATAGACCCATCCAAGCTCAAAATTTGCACGTCTGACATATCCATCACGAATTTGCTCACGAATTCTGGTGCTAGAAATAATAGAGCCTTCATCCGAAACTCCATCAACAATCTCCACATTTATCCCAAAATTCTCACCAAAATCTTTAACAAATGATGGAGTTCCTTTACGCTTAAATCCAAAATGGTGGTCATATCCTATAATCAAATCTTGTGGATGAAAGTTATCTCTAATTACTTTTTCTAAAAAAAATTCTGGGGATATTTTTGAAAACTCAGAAGTGAATTTAACTACTAAAGTGGCATCTACTCCCAAATTTTTCAGCATGGATAATTTGTTTTCCAGATCTAGAATGATAGGTAGCTTGGAGTTGCCATTTTTTAGAATATGTCTAGGATGAGGATCAAACGTAACAACAATAGATTTAATTTGCTTCCCCTTTGCCATATTAACTGTACGGTT
>CAXRJK010000054.1:0-26403 GCA_964230865.1 Winogradskyella sp. | reverse complement strand
CAACTTCACATAATCCGAAAATATCTGCATCAATTTCATCAATAACTTCTTTGAGATGAACAATCTTTAAATTTAAAATTTCAAGAGTATTTGATTTTTTTCCTCCAAGAGCAAATTCATCATCATTTGTATAGGGATCATTCTCTATATCAAATAAATTTTCTACATTCCAAAATGCTATATTTATTTCTTCAGATATATTATTGGAACATGAAATAAAACTGACAAAGAGCATTGTTAAACAGATAATTGAAAAATTATTTTTCATTTCTAAAAATTATTTGAAACTTTTCATTTACTAGATAGTTGGTTTAAAGTGAAAGGGGTGATTTGCAGTGCTTACCAAATTACATTACCCTCCTAAGACCTCCTATGGTTCGCTGTTTCACCCCTTTTTATTTTAATTCACCCTTCAAAAATTACTCTTTTCCTTAATTCTCAATTTTTATTTTTGTCTAAAAGAAAAACGTAGAGGAATTCCTTCAAAAGGATATGTCTCCCTGAACCTATTTTCAAGATAACGCTTATACTCTACCGGAATTTGTCGTGGATAGTTACAATAGAAAATAAATGTAGGGGGGAGGGTGTTTATCTGGGTCACATATTTTATCCGAATTTGTCGCCCCGATTTAGTAACAGGTTGAGAGCGGGCATTAATTTTTTCCATCCATTTATTTAATTCTTTAGTCTTTACTTTCAATTTTCCATTGCCATATGTGTTCCAAGCCAAATCCAAAACTTTTGATACTCTTTGCTTTGTCAAGGCAGATATAAACAGCATTGGAAAGTGCCTTAAATAGGGGAAAGTGGAAATCATCTCTTTCTTGAAATTATCAAGAGTGTGAGAGTCCTTATCAACTAAATCCCATTTGTTGACAAGGATAACTAGTCCCTTACCATTTTGAATGACATAGTCAGCGATTGCCTTATCTTGCCTCCCAAGCGACTTCTCAGCATCAATTAACACCAAAACCACATCAGAACGGCTTATGGCATGATGGGTTCTGATATTACTGTAGTACTCCAGATTATCATTTAATTTAGACTTTTTACGGAGACCCGCTGTATCTACAAGAATAATTTTTTTCCCGTACCATCGTAATGTTGTATCTATAGAATCTCTTGTTGTGCCAGCAATAGGTGTTACAATGGTCTGTTCTTTTTGCAAAAGAGCATTTGTCAGTGAAGATTTTCCTACATTTGGCATACCTACAATAGCGAGCCTCAGTGATTCATTGTCCACGTTTATTTTTGGTTCAGACATCCCCACCTGTTCAACAACAGCATCCAGTAAATCTCCTACTAATCTTCCAGTCAAAGCTGAGATAGGTAGGACCTTATCCATACCCAACTCATAATACAAAAAGATTTGTTCGTCCTGTTTTAGAGAATCGCATTTGTTTACAACTAAAATAACAGGCTTATTTGTTTCACGGATAAATTGAGCCAGTGCAAATTCAGATGAAGAGGGTTGCTCTCGACCGTTTACAACAAAAAGGATTAGGTCTGCTTCATTCATAGCAAGCTTCGCCTGTTTTCTAATGGATGGGTTAAATAAATCAATATTTTCTGGGATATATCCTCCCGTATCAATAAACGTTAATTCTTTACCGGTCCACTCAACGTTTCCATAATTTCTATCCCTTGTAATTCCTTCCTCAGAGCCAACAATAGCAATTCTTTTTTTCATTAGCCGATTAAAAAGAGTACTTTTTCCAACATTAGGTTTTCCGACAATGGCTACTATGGGATTATGATTCATTTAATTTATTCCTGTTGGTTGAAATTTAAATTAAATCTTAGCTCTAAAAGGATACAAAAATAATCTGGGGATTCCTATTTTTCTACCTAAATTTCACCAATGGAACAACAAAAAATAAGACTAACCACGCTCAGTCACGGCTCTGGTTGAGCTTGCAAAATAGGGTCTGAAGACCTCGCCCAGGTCCTGGGTCAGTTAAACTTGCAAACCGACGATCGTGTCCTCATAGGCTTTGACGGAGCTGATGATGCCGCTGTAGTGCGTCTGGATGGTGATAGGTATTTAATTCAAACGGTAGATTTTTTCACACCAATTGTTGATGACCCGTACTTATTTGGACAAATTGCTGCTTCAAATTCGCTTTCTGATATTTATGCAATGGGGGGAGAGCCTCTTTTTGCTTTAAATATTGTGGGATTTCCAATTAAGACACTTCCCAAAGCTATGTTGACAGAGATTCTTCAAGGAGGAGCAGATAAAGCGAAAGAAGCAGGCGTATCAATTGTTGGTGGACATTCCATTGATGACAGAGAGCCAAAATATGGTCTTGTGGTTACTGGGGAGGTAGATAAAAATCATTTAATTCGAAATGATGGAGCAAAACTTGGGGATGTTTTGATTTTGACTAAGCCACTAGGTACTGGAATTATTGCGACTGCTATTAAAAAGGAAAAAGCAGATCAGACCATCATAGATACAGCAATTCAAAATATGGTCACTCTTAATAAAACTGCGGCAGCAATTATGAATATGTTAGATATTCATGCGGCTACAGATATAACTGGTTATGGACTTTTAGGACACTTAGCAGAGATGTGCAATGGAAGTGTTTTGTCTGCGGAGCTGAATTTAACGAGCATTCCAGTTATTAAAGGTGTTAAAGAATTATCTGAGCAAGGGTTGGTTCCCGGTGGAACTAAACGGAATTTGGAATCATGCAAAAAGCATACGGATTTTTCAGAATCTATCTCTGAAATTGAAAAATATATTCTTGCAGACGCACAGACCTCAGGAGGATTGCTTATTTCTCTACCTGAGAAGGATGCTATTTCGTTTATTAATTTATTGAGAGAAAGAGAAGGAATTGACTCTAACATTATTGGTAAAATGATTAGCCGTGGGGAAAAAGCAATTACAGTTAGAAAATGATAAAATCTCGAATTAGTATTTAGGGGATCTGTTTTAAGTATGACAGAATTTGATAAGACCAAAACAAAAAATAAACTAAATTAAGGGCTGTTATTTTTTTAAATATTATTTATTTTAAATAAATTTACCATGTCTAGATTATCAAAAATATTAGAACAGAAAATTCCCAAGTGGAGAGAAGAAGCCCTGAGCTTGATTCATGAAAAAGGTGATGCTGTCATCAGCGAAGCCACGGTTTCGCACGCGTATGCCGGGATGCGGGGAATTAAAGGACTAATATGTGACACATCTTCAGTTTCGCCAGAAAAAGGATTAATCATTCGGGGAAAACCTCTGCTAGAGATTAAACATATTTTACCGGAGGAGGTGTTCTTTCTTCTAATATCTGGTGAAATGCCTTCTAAAGAAGATCTAGAAGATTTACAGAATCAAATATCACAAAAAAATACTGTACCGGAGCATGTATGGGATGTTTTAAGAGCCATGCCACCAGACTCCCATCCTATGACCATGCTTGATATTTCAATATTAGCACTGCAGGGTGAATCTAATTTTAAAACAAAATATTCTGAAGGAATTCGTAAACAGGATCAATGGAAATCTTATTTGGAAGATGGCATCTCTCTAATTGCAAAAATTCCTACTTTAGCTGCTGGTATTTATCGTATAAGGTATGATAAGGGGAACCCTATCAATCCAGATGATTCATTAGATTTGGGTGCTAACTATGGTTATATGCTTGGATTATCAGATAGTGATGAACGTATAAAGGAACTAATGCGTCTTTACCTCACGCTACATTGTGATCATGAAGGAGGTAATGCAAGCACCTTTACATCTCTCGTAGTTTCCTCTACTTTGTCAGATGTTTATTACTCTGTTTCTGCTGGATTGAATGCGCTTGCTGGTCCGCTCCACGGAAGGGCTAATCAGGAATGTTTAAGGTTTGTATTGGAAATTAAGAGTCACTTTGATTCTGATCCAACGAAAGAGGAACTAAGCAAATTTTGTGAAAATTGGCTAAAGCAAGGTAATGTTATTCCTGGATATGGCCACGCAGTTTTAAGATGTCCAGATCCTCGTTTTATAGGATTAATGGAGTTCGGAAAAGAATATATTCAGGATGATTCAATTTTCAATATTGTAAAGATGTTGTTTGAAATTGTGCCTGATGCCCTGATAGCACAGGGGAAAGCAAAAAATCCTTGGCCCAATGTAGATGCAGTTTCTGGTTCCCTACTTTACCACTTTGGGCTGACTGAGTTTAACTATTATACCGTTCCATTTAGTGTGTCTCGCGTTCTAGGGTTAGTGGCTCAAACTGTCTTAAATAGAGCGCTAGTTTTGCCGCTTATTCGTCCGAAATCTATTACAGCTAATTGGATACAAAATAATGTAGATCCGGACATTAGTAATTGATATCTAAGGAAATAACTTATATGAAAAGAAACAAAATTGCTCTTATAGGGGGAGGACAGATTGGAGGGAACATTGCACTCCTGGCAGCGCAAAAAGAATTGGGAGATATCATTATTTTTGATATTCCTAAAGCAGAAGGAATGGTAAAAGGAAAAGCGCTAGATATCATGCAACTAGGTCCCCATGATGGCTATGATGCTCATATATCAGGAACATCCAATTGGGAGAATGTAAAGGACGCTGATGTTTTTATTATAACAGCTGGGATTCCCCGAAAACCGGGGATGAACCGAGAAGATTTACTAGAAATAAATCTTGGAATCATGAAAGATGTAGCAGAAAATATAAAAGAACAGGCACCAAATTCATTTGTCATTGTCATATCAAACCCTTTAGATGCTATGGTATATGCATTTTATAAAGTATCAGGATTTCCAAAAAATCAGGTAGTTGGTATGGCAGGTGCATTGGACAGTGCACGATTTCGAACATTTATTGCGATGGAAACGGGTTGTTCAGTTCAGGATGTGAGCTGTATGGTTTTAGGTGGACATGGAGATACAATGGTGCCAATAACTAGGCTAGCAACGGTGGGAGGTGTCCCTCTCACAAATTTAGTTTCTGAAAAAAGATTAGAAGAAATTGAAAATCGCACCCGTTTTGCTGGAGGAGAAATCGTCAAGCTGTTTGGAACGGGTTCTGCCTATTATGCCCCTGCTCAATCTGCTATTGAGATGGCAGAATCTTATTTACGAGATAAAAAAAGAGTGATTCCCTGTGCATCATTATGTGAAGGTGAGTTTGGGATAGAGGGATATTTTATTGGTGTCCCATCAGTGATTGGCTCTGGCGGAGTGGAACGAATTTTAGAGTTTGATATATTGAACGAGGAAAAACAAGCGCTGAGCAATACATTAGATGCTGTTAAAAAAACTGTAAAGGAAACAGGCCTTTAAATAGAATCTATTGGTTAACCAAAACCAATTTAATTAAGTCTATTATATAAGAAAAAATTATGACATTACATATTTTGTTGTATAGATTAATAGGACTTAAATAGTCTTATATATGTTAAAGCTAACAAGAAAAGTTGAATATGCATTGATTGCCTTGAGGTATATGGACCGCAACAAAGATAGAAATTGTGCCAGTGCTAAGGAAATATCTGATTTGTACCACATTCCTCTGTCTTTGCTATCAAAGATCCTTCAATCTCTCAGCAAAGTTGAAATAATCCAAGCTGTTCAGGGTGCACATGGAGGATACATCCTGAATATTAATCCAGAGGATTTTTCTATGACTGAACTGATTAATGTTCTAGAAGGTCCTTTAGGGATTATGGATTGTTCAATAGACTCTGAATGCACCCAGCTAGATACATGCAATATAAAAAGTCCTATTACTAAAGTAAACCATGCAATAATTAATGTCTTAAATAATATCACTCTCGCGGATATATCTGAGCAACAATCCACAAGATCAAAAATATAAATCTATGGGTCAGTCAAAAGATATTTTAGAAAAAAGAATTGAGCAGGATTATCAATACGGTTTTGTCACAGATATTGAACAGGAAACGCTATCTCCTGGTTTGGATGAAGATGTGATAAGATATATTTCGAATAAAAAAAATGAACCGGAGTGGCTTCTTAAATGGAGGATTAAATCATTTAATGGTTGGAAAAAAATGTCAGAGCCAAGCTGGGCAAACTTACAATATCCTTTTATAAATTTTCAGGATATCAGTTATTTTGCAGCACCGAAAAAGAAAAAAGAACTCAAAAGTCTGGATGAGGTAGATCCACAACTATTGGAAACTTACAATAAACTTGGGATACCATTGGAGGAGCAAAAAATGCTGGCAGGTGTCGCCGTGGATGCAGTGTTTGACAGTGTTTCAGTTACAACAACATTTAAAAAGGAACTGGCTTCCCATGGAATAATATTTTGTTCTTTCTCAGAGGCAGTCCAGTCACATCCTGAACTTATAAAAAGATATTTAGGAAGCGTTGTGCCAGCCACAGATAATTTTTATGCAGCTCTCAATTCTGCAGTTTTCAGTGATGGCTCATTTGTTTATATCCCAAAAGGAGTTCGCTGTCCAATGGAGCTGTCCACTTATTTTAGAATTAATGCTGCAAACACAGGACAATTTGAACGCACTTTAATTATAGCTGATGAGGGAAGTCAGGTCAGTTATTTAGAAGGGTGTACTGCTCCAATGAGAGATGAAAACCAGCTTCACGCAGCTGTGGTAGAGCTTGTTGCTCATAGAGATGCAGAGATTAAATATTCAACTGTGCAAAACTGGTATCCTGGAGATGAAAAAGGAAAAGGGGGAATATTTAACTTTGTAACAAAAAGAGGAATATGTTTGGAAGAAAATTCTAAAATTTCATGGACACAGGTAGAGACCGGCTCAGCAGTTACATGGAAGTACCCCAGTGTCATTTTGAAAGGAGATAACTCAAAGGGGGAATTTTATTCTGTGGCAATGACAAATAATTTTCAGCAAGCTGATACAGGAACTAAGATGATTCATTTGGGAAAAAATACAACAAGTACTATTATTTCAAAGGGAATCTCAGCTGGAAAAAGCCAGAACACATATCGAGGCGAGGTTAAAATCATGAAAAATGCTGATAATGCCAGAAATTATTCCCAGTGTGATTCGATACTGATAGGGAAAGATTGTGGTGCCCATACTTTCCCTTACATTGATGTTCGAAACGCTTCTGCCCAGATGGAACACGAAGCTACTACATCCAACATTGGAGAGGATCAGATATTTTATTGTAACCAAAGAGGTCTATCAGAAGAAAATGCAGTCTCGCTGATTGTAAATGGGTTTTGCAAGGATGTGTTTGCAAAACTGCCCATGGAATTTGCAGTAGAAGCAAATAAGCTCATGGAAGTCAGTCTAGAGGGAAGTGTTGGATGATTAAATTAACTTTATAATAAAGCTCTAACTGAAATCATACTTTTTAAGAAATAATATTTTATTGTACATAATATAATAATCATAATTCAATAACTAAATACCACTATGTTAAAAATAAAAAATCTAAAATCTTCTATAGGTGAAAAGGAAATATTAAAAGGAATTAATCTGAATGTAAATCCGGGAGAAATACATGCAGTCATGGGACGGAATGGATCAGGAAAAAGCACTTTAGCAAACATGATTGCGGGAAAAGAAACAGCACGAATTACAGCTGGTTCAATTGTATATAAAGGAGAGGATTTAAATGAAAAAACTCCAGAAGAAAGAGCAATGGAAGGAATATTTTTATCTTTTCAATATCCTGTTGTAATTCCAGGAGTAAATATCACTTATTTTTTAAAAGAAGCTGTAAATGCCAAAAGAAGATATTTTGGAAAAAATGAACTTGACGCAGCATCCTTTTTGAAGCGTATCAAAGAAAAATTAGAGCTAGTAGATCTAGATGCATCATTTATAAAAAGATCATTAAATGAAGGGTTCTCAGGTGGAGAGAAAAAACGAAATGAAATACTACAGATGCTTATGTTAGAACCCGAATTGGCTATTCTAGACGAAACTGATTCTGGATTGGACATTGATGCACTTAAAACAATTGCCCAGGGGATCCGAACATATAAATCTCCACAAAGATCATTTATTATTATTACTCATTATCCGAGACTGCTAAATTATGTAAAACCAGATAGGGTTCATATTTTAATTGAAGGAAAAATCGTGAAATCTGGAGGACCTGATTTGGCAACCATGTTAGAAGAAAAAGGGTACACTTGGATTGAGAAAAAATGAGTATAGATATTTTGAAAAAAGAATTTTTTCGTTTATTGGAGCGAAGGAATTTTGAGCCGGATACGTTAACTCAATTGCGCAAACCATCGTTGGACCAATTTTTAGAGATAGGATTACCAAATCAAAAATGGGAGAATTGGAGGTTCACAAATTTAAATAGACTCAAGAGTGAAACTTTTCGTACAGCAGATCTCGAAGACATTCCAGACAAAACCCCAGATATAGAAAAGTACAATATCTCCGGAATTAACACTATTGTGATTATCAATGGATATTTCCAGAAGTAATTATCATCTTTTCCAGAAGGGATAATTATGGAGCCATTTTTAGATTATATAAATTCTAATCCAGAAAAAATAAATAATGAAAGCTCTAATCCATTTTATAATTTGAATACATCTTTTATGGATAGTGGACTCGCGATCACAATTAAAAAAAACGCAGTAATTGGTAAGCCTCTTAGATTCATCTATTTATTTACCTCCCTTCAGGATAATATTATGTTTTCACCTCAAATTCATATTATCTGTGAAGAAAACAGTTCTGTCCAGATACTTGAACAAATTGCAGGAAACATAAAAGGCACATCGTTTTTTAATCTAGTTGGTTCGCTTACGTTATCTCCCAATTCATCGTTAGACTATTCACGGATTATTCAAGATAATGGGGTATCCAATCAATTTGCTGATTTTAATGTATTACAGGAGAAGGACAGCCGGTTCAGTTTTTTTCAGTATTCGGAAGCTTCAAAGATATCTCGTTTGGATTTAAATTGTGATTTAAGGGGTGAGGGCTCTGAATGTGATTTGATGGGGTTGTCCTTATCTGATAGGTCAAACCATTCAGATAATCATATTTGGGTAAATCACCATGCGTCTCACTGCAGAAGTAATCAATTCTTTAAATCTATTTTAAAAAATGAATCCAGCGGTGTTTTTAATGCCAGAACTATTGTTCACAAAGGAACTCAAAAATCGGATGCGAAACAATCCAATAAAAATTTATTACTCTCAAAAAAAGCTGTGATGAATTCAAATCCGCAGTTGGAAATCAGGGCAGAGGATGTGAAATGCACGCATTCCTCCACAACAGGGGAGCTAGATGATGATGCTCTTTTTTATCTGCGATCTAGAGGGTTAGATTTGCCAAGTTCGCAAGCGCTTATAGTTAGAGGATTTGCGTTAGAAGAACTGAAATGTGTGAGAAATAAAAATATTTATAATTATTTATTGGCTTCACTTGAGTCTTGGCTTAAATGAATACAATCACAAACAAACTCAATGAACTAAAAGAAATGTTTAACATATTTGATAATCCAAAAGATAAATATATTCAACTTTTGGATATGGGGAAGGAAATTAAGGGGTTAATGCCTGAGGAGAGAACAGATGAAAACAAAATTTATGGCTGTACATCGCAGGCATGGGTAGTGACAGATCAAATGCAGGATCAAACCTACCGTTTACGTATAGATTCGGATGCTTTAATAGTAAAGGGCCTTTTATCTGTGGTTCAAAATATATGTGAAGGTGAGACCTTTGAAAGTATCAACTCTATAGATGGAAACATATTATTAAAAAAAATTGGATTGGATAGTTCAATTTCCAATCAGAGAACCAATGGATTAAGCTCTGCTCTTGAAAAGATTAAAAAGGATATCATATGCATGGAAACGAAGAACTTAAATTAAGTCGGGACGTTGACGCAAACCTGGTTCCTTCTGGTGATAAAATCATCTTAAAAAAAGGAGAGCTAGTGCAAATAACTCAGGCCTTGGGAGGGAGTTTTACTGTGATTTTTCAAGGGAATATGGCACAGATAGACTCCTCAAATGCGGATGCACTAGGTAAGGAGATTGAATCATCTCCTGTAGATTTTATCCATAACGATCAGCCATTCCATGAGCAGTTGATATGGGATCAGCTAAAAACCTGTTATGACCCTGAGATTCCTGTAAATATTGTGGACCTTGGACTTATATATGATTGTAAGGTTTGGGAGTTAGAAAATGAACATTACCGAGTGAATATAAAAATGACACTAACTGCACCTGGATGCGGGATGGGGCCGGTCATAGCTGAGGATGTTAAAAGAAAAGTTGAAGCTATTTCACACGTTGATCTTGCTGAGGTAGATTTAGTATGGGAACCCCAATGGAATATGGATATGGTATCTGAATCAGCCCGTTTACAGTTGGGGATGCTCTAGATATGAGTAACCTGAATCAAATAAAATCGATGTTCCCTATATTCCAAACTGTTACCAATAAAAACTTGGTTTATTTAGATAATGCATCAACTACACAAAAACCTCAAATGGTATTAGATGCAATTCAAAATTACTACCAAAATTGCAATGCCAATGTTCACAGAGGTCTCTATTCATTAGGACAAAAGTCGACTGAAGCTTATGAGGATGTGAGACAGAAAATAGCAAATTTCATTTCAGCTGAGGACTCCTCTTCAATTATCTTCACAAAAGGTACAACCGAGGCTATTAATCTAGTGGCATCAGCTTGGGGTGACTCAAATATAGGTGAAGGAGATGAAATTTTAATTTCTGAGATGGAACATCATTCAAACATTATTCCTTGGCAATTACTTGCAAAAAGAAAAAAAGCTGTATTAAAACACATTCCTTTGAACGTGAACCGAGAATTAAATCTTGAATTGCTTGATTCACTTTTAACAGATCGAACCAAGATATTGGCACTAGTTCATCAATCTAATGTTACCGGAATAGTAAATAATATAAAAATAATAGCAGATAAAATAAAAAATACCAATTTAGTATTTTTAGTTGATGGAGCTCAATCAGTTACCCATCTTCCCATTAATGTACAGAAATTGGGGTGTGATTTTTTTGTATTTTCTAGTCACAAAATGTATGGTTCGACAGGGGCGGGTGTTCTATATGCAAAAAAAAACATCCTCAATACAATGGAGCCATATCAGGGAGGAGGGGAGATGATAGACAATGTGACACTTCATCATTCAACATGGAATGATGCCCCCTGGAAGTTTGAAGCGGGTACCCCAAATATTGCCCAGGTAGTAGGATTAGGTGCTGCAGTAGATTTTATGTATGACATAGGATTTGATGTGATTGATAAGAATTTAAACCAGTTAACTAAACTTGCTCTCTATGAAATGAAAACTATACCAGGAATTAAATTATTTCATTCAGGAGACGCTTCGGATACCGTGATAAGTTTTATTGCAGACGGAGTTCACCCTCAGGACCTAGCGATGTTTATGAATGAAGATGAAATTGCTTTCAGAGTAGGGCACCACTGTGCACAACCACTGATGAAACATTTTGGAGTTGCATCGACAGCAAGAATTAGCTTTGCTGTTTACAATACAACCAAGGATGTTGAAAAGTTTATAATGTCACTAAAAAATAACCTTGATATTTTAAGAGAAAATTCCAGAAAAAAAACGGAGCTTAAATTAAAACAATTTCCGGAGGTAGCAATTTGAGTAATCGAATTTCTTGGGAAAGATATTTTATGAATATTGCCAATGAAGTAGCAACACGTTCTACCTGTAACCGCAAACACGTAGGCGCAGTGATTGTACGGGAAAAAACAATTTTATCTACTGGCTACAATGGGAGTGTAAGAAATATGTCTCACTGTGATGAGATAGGACATGAAATGGAAAATGACCATTGCGTAAGAACTATTCATGCGGAAGCCAATGCTGTTGTTCAGGCAGCGCGAAATGGAGTTAGGATTGATAACGCCGAAATCTATGTTACAGCTTCGCCCTGTTATAACTGTTTTAAGATCATTGTAAATGCCGGAATAAAAACCATTTATTTTGGAGAGTTTTATCGTGATAAACGCATTGCTGAACTGGCAAGAGATGCAAATATTAAGTTGATTGATTTGTGTCTTAATTAGTGATTTAATTAATTTTTCCTTTTTTAAGGGATTTATGATTTGATCACAGAAAACCAAAATTTATGAATTTTAAACATGCCATTGTCCGTACTCCCTGTAAAAATGTAGTCTATGGTCTTACAACTCAAAAAACAGGGAGTGCAGACTATACTAAGTCTATTGAGCAGCACGAAAACTATATAAAATTACTTGAAGAATTAGGATTAAATATAGATATTCTTAGCTCTGAAGAGAAATTCCCTGATTCAACTTTTATTGAAGATACCGCAGTTCTTACCCAGTGTTTAGCAGTATTATGCAACCCGGGTGCAGACTCTAGAAAAGGAGAGATTAGCTCAGTAAGGAATTTTCTGAAAACTAAATTTAGTATAATTGAAACCATTAAATGCCCAGGCACACTAGATGGGGGTGATGTTTTAGAAATAGATGATCAGTTTTACATTGGACTTTCAAGTAGGACAGATCAGAATGGTGCAGAGCAATTATTAACAATTTTATCTAAAAATGGAAAAACGGGCTCTATTATTCCCGTCAGAGAGGGATTACATTTAAAATCATCAGTATCTTACTTAGGAGAAAAATATTTGTTGATAAATTCTGAATTAATTGATAAATCACATTTTTCTGATTATGAATGTATTACCACTGCTTTTGATGAAGGCTATTCTGCTAACTCAATTTCTATAAATGGGACTGTCATTATGCCAGATGGTTTTTCGAAAACGAAAACAAAAGTTGAGAATGCCGGTTTTATAGTAAAAACGTTAAATGTATCTGAATTTAAGAAATTAGATGGAGGTTTGAGTTGTTTGTCATTAAGATATTAAGGCCATCACCAAATACTCTCATCTAAGCTCACCAATAAAAAAAGGAAAAATCATGAAACTCTTTATTTCAATAATTTTATTTATGTTTTCTCACTGTCTCCTCTCGGCTCACTGTCAGGTCCCCTGCGGTATTTATAATGATGAATCCCGGGTTGTTCAAATGATTGAAGATCTTAAAACTATCGAAAAAGCTATTGTAAAGATAAACAATCTCTCAAAACATCAGTCCAATTCGCAAGATATGAACCAATTAGTCCGCTGGGTAGAGACTAAGGAAGAGCATGCTCAGAATATACAAGACATCATTTCAGCCTATTTTTTAGCTCAAAGAATTAAACCAAAAGAAAAAGGAGAAAAGGCCTATAAGCAATATGTCTCTTTAGTATCTTCCTGCCAAAAAATTATATTTCATGCTATGAAATGCAAGCAGAATACGGACCTATCCCATACAAAAACTCTTTGGTTACAAATTGATTCACTGATTGAAAATTATTTTGATAAGAAAGAAAAAGCAAATCTAAAGGAATTAATTAGAAATTAGGCTTTAGCATGGTGATTCTCATTTGTATATTAAAATAATAGTACTATATGATATAAAAAAATGAATAAGAATTTAAAATTTTTGGTTATCGTTGTATGGATTCTCTTAACAAGAAGTTATGATGCATACTGCACCTTTAGACATACTCCTGACTTAAGTAAAGAAGCAAATCCGCTTGTTACTATTGTTGGCATAGATTCATGGTCTACACTTCTTATGATTCTTGGTATACTGACGATTTATACAATCTACACATATTATCTAAGTGTATTTAAAAATTATAGTTTATTACCTTCTGAAAAAAACTATTCATTCAGTAATATAATTGCCTACATTTATTTAGGTACTAAAGATAGTTGGACTTCTATTTTCTACAAATTTCCCAAGGACATTAATAGATTTAATCATTACATGGGTAATTTTATGTCTGGATGTCTTGTCTATGCAGGATTCGTTTCAACAGCTATGTGGATTTTAATTAATAATACAGATTTTTATCAGTCAATACATAGTCCTATGCTTGTCTATAGTATACTTATAATAGGAACAATCTACATCTGTTATTTAAAAAACAAATCTTTTTACTATAAGTATTTGTTAGAAACTCAGGAATTAAAATAGTATAAAACCAATAGTGAATAAGGTCTATAAACAGTTGTACCCTGTAGGACGTTACAACTGATAGCAGAATCCATTACTCATTCTGAGGTCAAAGGTATTTAGCCCATGCTATCTATATTATCACAGCGCACATTTCTTTTGTTTTTTATTGGGAACACTGTTTCGCTTGTGGGGTTCGGCTTTAACCTGATCGGGTTTAGCTGGATTATTCTTGAAGAGACCGGGTCAGAGATATTACTTGGTCAGATCATGGCTTTAGCAACTCTACCTGGATTGTTGATTTCTATGTTTAGCGGCATAATAATAGATAAGATGAATCGTAAATGGCTGCTGATCTTTCTGGATTTTTTTCGAATGGTAGTCATGGGTATTTTTGTTTTCATATTGAATCAAAATGGGTTTTCCATTACCAGTCTTTTTTGTGTAGTTTTTTTTATGGGAATTGGAAACTCTCTATTTTGGCCCACCGCAACCGCCTTTGTTCAGGAGTTAGTTAGTGAAAAGGATTATTTTAATGCTAACGCCCTCCTCTCAGCTAGCTATCAAGTTGGGTCAATTTTAGGAGCTGGACTAGGTGGAATAGTCGTTCACTCTTACGGAGTTGAATTTGCTCTTACGATTAATGTCTTCACATATTTTATTTCTGCATTGTTTATTATGGGAGCACCATTTATTTATAAAAAAGAGCACAAAAATACAGAAAGAATTTTTCAAGCGATGTCCAGGGGGCTGGTTTTTTTAAAATATGAAAAAGGGTTACTTGTATTTGGGTTGACATCAATATTGGCTGATGTAGCGATCTGGGGTTCCCTCTCTGTTTTAACCATTTCCCTCTCGAAAAATATCTTTAATGCAGGTTCATGGGGCTATGGGGTATTGGATGGGCTGTATGGAGTCGGAGCTCTTGCATCAACATATATTTCTGGGCTATTCATAAAGCGAATAGCAAAACAATATTATTTGCTTAGCTGTTTTTCTTTGGCAGGACTAATGTGTGTTTTAGCACCGCTCTCACCTTCTCTATGGCTAGCTGGTATTACTTATCTGTTTATGGGTCTCTCTAATAATTCAGCTAGAATAGCAGTCAGAACTGTGTTTATGGAAATGATTCCCAATGAAATAATGGGAAGAGTTCAAACTCTTTTTGGGATTTACACCAGAGCCATGGTTATTTTCAGTTCTCTGTTTGCCGGCTATTTAGTGGAAAATTATTCAGTTTTTTCCGGTATGATATTTTCTATGTCACATTTTCTTACTTCGACAGTTGGGATATTTATTATAATGGGATCTGTCGCATATAGAAAAGTACTCTCGACTCGCAAAATGGAAATTAAATAATTCGATTTTAATTTCTACTTGAAATAATTTCTTTATATAAATTTTTTTTCAAAATGGATGAACATGTGAGGAGCCCTGCAAACAGTGCGCCTGTTAACCCAACGGTGGTGATATCCTGCCCAGTAAGAAATAATCCTTTAAATGGAGTTTGAGGTCTCAGCCAGCGTTGACGAAATCGAGAGGGAGAGTGCTCCAATCCGTATAATTCCCCTTTATCGTAATTCATCATTTCTTTAGTAGAGAGAGGTGTTGAAAGCTCATAATAATCTACTCTGCCTTTAAGCTGAGGCAAATGCTGATAAATCTGCTCAAACATTCTCTGGCAGATTAGTTCTTTTAACGATTCATACTCTGCCCCACGATTTTTCCATGGTTGGCTTTCCCACTTTTTAAACCACTCAAATGGTGCAAGGGTTATTGCCTCCATTGTAGTTCTATTTGGCGAATATTTTAACTTTTCGGGGTCTTTCACTGATGGAAATGAAAGATAGAGAACGGGAAAGGGATTGGACTGATTTTGTAAAAAATCATCCACATTTTTATCGTGATCGTAGGATGGATATAACCAAAAATTGGTTGTTGTTAGCCCTAGCTCCTCGGGCGAACCTTTCAGCCCGATGTAATTACACAGGTGTCCATGAGTTTTTGTAACTTTGGAGAGATTATTAGTTAAAGCTGGTTTTGAAAAAGAGTCCACCAGTTTGTTGTATGTGTTCATTACCCCGGCGCTACTGATAACCAGCGGAGCATAGATTTCATCTCCAGACTCAAGGACTACTCCATGTGCTCGGTTTTTATCAATGAGAATTTTTTTGACACCGGAGTTCACAAAGATATCACCACCTGCTTCCCTAATAACTGGTAGAATAGATTCTGTGATTTTGCTGCTATCTCCGATAGGATAATTTCCACCATCAAGATAGTGTTTAGCTACCCCAGCGTGCATGACAAAACTGCTTTGTTTTGGGGGTAGGCCATAGTCACCCCATTGTCCTGTTAAAACAGCTAATAAACTTCTATCACTTGTCAAATTAGATATGACCTCGAACGTAGTTTGATCAGAAAATTTGTAATAAGGTCTATTTTGAATAGGAGACAGCAGTCCCGATAAAAAAGGCGGCAGTACTTTGTTTTTATAGTATGAAATGCTTTTCTGTGAGGCTCTGTCCAGGAGAGCCATATAGCGATAAATACCCTGCTCCTCCTTTGGAAAACGAGAAGTGAGGTTTTCGATAAATCGTTCTCTTGGAGCTTCAAACTTGTATATTTCATCTGGAAAAACGATAGTATCGTAATTGTCATCCATTTTGTTCCATTCAAGTCTCTTCTCAGAAATATAGTCAAATAATTTTCTGGAGGCACTATTCAGATCGTGAACATCACCAACATAGTGAATTCCTACATCCCACTCGTATTCGTTTCGTTTAAATGTATGAGTATAGCCTCCGGGTTTAAAGTGTTTCTCAATTAAGATACATCGTTTTCCTTGTTTTGATAGCAAAGCACCAGAGCATAGTCCGCTCATACCAGAGCCAATAATCACTACATCGTAAGAACTATCTGTATCAGATGATGAAAATTTTTTGTATTTCAATTGTTTGTCAATTATAAATATCTTGAGAAAAAAATATTTTGAATCAGTTTCATTAATTTTGTATCCTTCCAGAGGTGTGAATTGGTTTATATTTCACCCCCTCAATTTAAGGAAATTAGTGAAAGTTGAACTCAATGAAATAGGGTCATTCAAAATGGAATTGAGCATCTCAGTACCATGGGAAGAGTGTGCCCCAGATTATGAAAAAGCATTTAATAAGCTTCGCAGAAAAATAAAGCTACCTGGCTTTCGCCCTGGCAAGGTCCCAAAGCAGGTATTGGAAAAACAATACCAGCCCCTGATTGAGGCGGAATTCCTTGAAATAAATATACAGTCCTATTACCAAAAAGCATTAAAAAGTGAAAAGCAAGAGCCGATTAACCAGGCCGAAGTTTCAGCCGTGGACTTTAAATATGGCCAAACACTTTCATTTAAAGCGTCCTTTGAAATCGAACCGATAATTCAACTTCCCAAGCTGAAAAAGAATAAACTAAGGGTGGTAAAACCTGTTTATGAAACAGATGAAAAGGATATAGAGCTGACGATTAATGAATTTCAGCGCTCATACACAAAAGTAGAAACGGTAGAGAATGGTGCCGAGATCGGTGATTATATCCTGTGTGACCTGCAAGAAACAGACAGCTCAGGAAATCCTCTGATTGGAAGAAAAATAGAAAAACAATATCTGAAAGTCGGGGACTCTCATCTTTCGGAAGAGACCAACAGAAGGCTAGAGACAATAAAGCCAGGTGACGAAAGGGGTGTCACACTCCAGTCCGGGGAAATAAAAACTCAATATATTGTAAAAGCAATAAACATAGAGCGTCATATCCTTCCGGAATTGAACATGGAGTTTATATCTCAAATTGACCCTGAGGTTTCTGATGTTGAAGAGTGGAAGGGCAAAATAGCTAAAGCAATCCAAACCAACTATGAAGCTAAGTCTGAAGAAAAGCTTAGCGAGGGGTTGATTGATGAAATGATGAGTTTTGTTGGCCCTGAATATCCTGAATCAATGATGGATGGCTATTTAGATAGTTTAGTTGAAAATGTGAAAGAGTCTGGAGAGCAGGTGAAGGACGAAGAAAAGTTGAGAGAGATGCTTCTACCATCTGCGATCCGAAATTTAAAATATTATTTGATAAGAAAAGCAATCATCAAAGAACAGGATTTTTCCATCTCCTCCGATGAGATAGATGAGGAAATCAAAGCCAGGTGTGAAGCAAATCCTCAGAAATCGAAGGACATATCACTCTATTATCGAAAGCCCAGCAACAAAAAAAGGCTATCGGATGATCTGACAGATAGAAAAGTAACCGACTATCTCAAGCAGTTTGCAAAAGTATCTTTGGAAACAATTAAAACATCAGACCTAAGAAAAAAAGAATTGGAGCATACCCATGACCACTGAAGAAATATCACAGCTAGTCCCAATTGTAGTTGAGCAGGCAGGTAGAACAGAGAGGGCCTATGATATTTACTCCCGCCTGCTTAAAGAGCGAATTATTTTTTTAGGGAGCGGAATTGATGATAATGTTGCCTCACTGATAATAGCTCAGCTATTATTTCTGGAAGCAGAAAATCATAAAAAAGATATCTATTTATATATTAATTCTCCGGGAGGGTATGTTACCGCTGGGTTGGGGATCTATGATACCATGAATTACATTAAGCCAGATGTCTCGACCATCTGTATGGGGCAGGCCTCCAGCATGGGTGCTATTTTACTTGCAGGTGGAGCTGCGGGCAAGCGGTCAGCGCTTCCAAACTCCAGGATAATGATTCACCAGCCCCTGGGCGGTGCTGAGGGACAGGCAAGCGATATAATAATTCAAGCTGACGAAATCCTTAGACTTAGAATAACACTTAATAAAATATTGCGGAAGGCAACCGGTCAAACTATCAAGCGGATTGAAAAGGATACAGATCGAAATTATTTTATGAATTCAGATGAAGCAAAAAAATATGGGATTATCGATAAGATTTTGTCATCAAGGTAGTTCGTTTTATGGCCTTACTGTTAAGTGAATATTCCTACACTTGTTTAATAGTTTTTTTCATTTAAATTCTGCTTTCTTTTTTGGAATTTGTTTTTAGTATTTAATAATATAATAAATAATATTATCACTTCGTGTTAAAGAATCTATTTTCTGTCCTGTTTATTTTTTCAGCTGTCATCTTTGTGTTTTTTGGGTGTGAACAGAAAGAGGATGAGGAAATTGAGACTATAGGTCTAGCTAATACACTAGGTGATCCATCTGTTGGGAACGGATCAACCGGCCTTATTCAAGACTATTTTTATACTCTTGATGATGAGATAGAGGTTCAATTTTATCGCTACAATAATGCAAGCTTTGGGTTTAAGTACATTGACTACTTAAGTCTATATAATAGGGAGCCAACCCAGCTCACCTTTAAAACATATCCTCAGCTTGTAGTTTCCGAAACCCCGAGTACTGTTGATACATCTGCATATATGAAGATCACTCCAGATTCGCCTACATGGTTGGTAGAGAGAAATGACTTGGACCCGGAGACCTGCCCCCAGTCCTTGTGTGGTAGCGATTTAGATATTTCATTCAATCAGATCGGAAAGGTTGTGGAGGATTCCGTTGCTCTGTTTTCAATTCAATTTAAGAATATAGATAGATTGGAGTGGGAGTTTGACGCGGTCCCGGATCTCCAAAGATATAAACCGGTGAATTCAGATTGGATGTTTCAAAGTGATACAATAAAATTTTACGATACACTTGACGTTGTTTCTTATACCTCAGTTGTTAAGGAACTCCCGGAGGAGGGGTTTGTGTTCGTAGATAGATCTGAGTGGGAAAAGTCAGAAAATGAGTATTCTCAGGGGGTTGTCCCTATTTCAAAGGAGTTTTATTTTCCGTCGTGGCGAAGGCTCAGCGGTGATTCGCTAATTTTTCGTTTAAATACAGACTGTAATGATAATGGTCTCTATGACAGCTTAGGTGAGATAGAAGCTGGCTCACAGTCAGAGTGTCTTTCTGGCGAAACGTTTATTGTAACGAATGAAGATGAGGGCACTGGGTTTTGCGACAGAGGTAATGCTATCTGGGACCCAGCGGAGGTCTATGTTGATCACAATGATAATGGTGTCTATGATTTAATTGAGCCTTTTGAGGATAGAAATTGTAATGGGTACTGGGATGACAGCGAAGAGTTAGTTGATAGCAATGACAATGGGGTTTGGGATGATGGTGAAGATTTTACTGATAGGGGAAACCGATTATTGGACCTCCCTGAGCTGTTTACTGATGATGATGGGGTGATAGAGTCAGATGACTTGTATGTGTTTGATCTAGCACCAAAAACACTTCTTGTGGACTGGTCTGACCCTCTTAATCCACGGCCCATGACCACTGTTTATCCAAATGATTCCTTGACCACAAGGTGGGGTGTGAAGTTTTATAATATAATCCTTGAGACAGAAAGGACTGATTTTAAAATATCGTGGGTAGATAATTTAGATTCTATTGTAACTCAATATAACAATAAAGCCATTGAGCAGGTGGGGGAAGAGGGAGTTGGTACAGATTATTATTTAACTAAAACGGAGTGGATTGAGTCCGACCCTTCGGCTGGAGATGTGCGTTACTATGGATATCATATTTTTAAAATAGGTGATAATATTTTTAAGCTTGTCCATCCCAGTTATTTTAAGCCCTATGGATATCACGGGTTTACCTTTGATCAGATTGATAATTCGGTTAGTTTTTCTACTCAAACCTATGATGATGGCTTTTGGTATCAGCAGAATTCAATGGATGAGGTATTGTACTATACTTCAAATGGGTTGCTCCGGGATGGCGAAATGGTTAATGAGGAATATTATGACACTACATCCGTGGGAATCTATTTTGTCAGAAAATCTCAGCAGGTTTTTTCGGATAGCGTAACTGTTCCTGCTAAAACCGTCCGTGGTTTTACAGTTGAGAATGGGGGTATTCACTGCTATGGAGATACCTCTTCTTCTCCTATGTCAATTGAGGAATGTCCTGCTGCAGATACTACTTTCAATGATTGTTTTAAAATAATTCGAAATGTCAATATGACTATGATTGGTAGTGGTGTAGAGTGGGAAGAAGAAAATACAACCTGGCTGGTGAAAAATTATGGAATTGTCAAGTCGGAGTTGAAAGTGCGCTGGGGTGAGTCAGTTTGGTTTGAGTCGGATGATGAAATTTGGGCAGGCTACTCCCGCTGGGAAATGGGTAATTATTCAGCTGAGGCTGGAAACGCAGGGCTGCTATCAAAGCTGTTGAGTCCTGCTAGCTCGGTTCGGCTAGATGCCCTGAGTGAGGTTGATGAATTGGATAATGATCCCTATAGGGTTCAACGAACTTCAGGGCTTCATCATGTTAGGATTCCGTTTGGAGATTAAGCTGAGAGTGTGATGAGAAAATTATTAACTATTTTTTATTTAATAAATTTTATTAGTTCGGGATTTGTCTTTGCGGGAACAGATGGTACAATAAGAGGAAGGGTGACGAATGTAGATCAAAGTCCACTGCCGGGAGCTCAGGTGTATATCCCTGAGCTGGCACAGGGTGCGATTGCAGACTTTGATGGAAATTATATAATATTAAATGTATCTGTGGGAAAGTATGATGTTACAGTGACAATGATGGGGCACAGAACGGAAACCCGAAAAGATGTCCAGGTTACCATGGACCAAACAGTTTGGCTTAATTTCATGCTTCCCGTTGCGGCGGTAGAGGGAGATGAGGTAGAGGTCGTCGGAGAGCGTCCGCTGGTAGAGAAAGGTACGACATCAAAAAAAATAACTATTGACAAAGAGGCAGTTGAAGCTCTTCCCATTAGAGATGTGAGTGAGTTGTATTCACTGCAGTCTGGGGTGGTTCAGGTAATTGGTCAGCAGGAGGGGGCAATTAAAGATCACGAAGAGAGAGGTCTGCAGGAAATTCATGTAAGAGGAGGGCGTTCTGGGGAGATTGCTTATATGATAGATGGCATGTATATTCGAAATCCGATCTATGGAGGAATCGGAACGGGGACGAGGTTGAACCTGTTTGCTATCAAGGAATTTGATTGGCAGCCTGGGGGGTTTAATGCAGAGTATGGAGACGCAATGTCAGCTGTCTCAAATATGCATACCAACTCTGGGAGAAATGATTTTTCTTATGGGTTCAGATATTCGACCAGTTTGGTGGGAGCTTCGCTAGGTAATGCGTATGATGAGGTTAGAGGGTACAATGATTATAATCTCGGGTTTGGGGGGCGTTTCCCTGGAATTTTAGATAAATTGTATTACTGGTTTTCCGGCCAATTCACTACCTATGATAATTATCGAGTATATCAGTTTGATGATAATGTTTATGTAGATGATCCTAACGATCCTTTTAATGAGGGTAACAGAGAGCGGCTGGTGCAGCCGTGGGATACTGAGCCCGGCTGGCGGGGATTCGGTAATGATAAGACTTGGGATGTCTTTGGTAAGCTCTCATATAAATATTCCAACCGGCTAAGGTTTAATGCCTCTTATTGGCAGGTCGCGGCCCATCGAAAGGGATTTAATACGAGATATCTCTACTGGGATGACGGGCAGAACGAGCTATTTCGTGATACATATCGCTACTCTGGTGAGGTTAATCACTCAGTAACTAGTAAAACATTTTATACTATTCGTGTATCCAGATTTGTACAGCAGCAGTTTCAAGGTGTGCGCTGGAAAGATAGTGATAACGATGGCTATCCAGATTGGTTTGAGTGGCGCTATCCCGCAGGGCCAAGTAGAGAGATGTCAGACCATAACAATGCTTTTGTAGTCCCCTATACCATTTCTGAAAATGCTGATACGCTATTTTATACTAGAAGAGATGATAGAAGTGGCTGGTACGTAGGTGCCATACCAGGGCTTTATAATTGGGAGTCTGCAGAAGAGTTTACAGATAAAAATGGTAATGGGGTTTGGGATGAGGGAGAACCCTGGGTTGATAAATCTGGGAATGAATATACTGATGGACAGTGGGATGGTCCTGAGCTGGTTCAGGAGCTCTATAACCGTGATGGAACCTATTGGTTAGAGCCTGAAATGTATCAGAGCTATGAGCCTTTTGCGGATTATCGTCATATTGATTTACAGTACAATCAGGATCCCTGGTCTGAATCTAATTTTGGGCCCCGTTATTCTGGAGTAAATGATGATGGTAGTCCGAGGAATCCAACCGACCCGAACTACTATATGCCGACATATGATGGTTATGCATGGGAGGAGGGGAAAGTATTCGGAGGCCACGATCGTTTTTATGCTACATCTAATGCGGTGACCAATGAAATACGATTCGATATAACATCTCAGATAACCGATCGCTGGAAGCTAAGAACGGGGATAGATTATAAATCTCATAAGCTTGATTTTTATGAGGTCATTAATCCTTGGGAAGGTGAGGCAGCTTTTTCTCAGACATTTGCTGAATATTGGATTGATTCAGGCCCTGATGGATTGCTTCCAACTGATGCTGAATATGAAGAAGCAGACTTTGGGGAAAATAATGGAGTCTGGGATAGTGGTGAAGATTTTCGAGATTCAAATGGAAATGGTCAGTGGGATAATTATAGGGAGCCCACGGAGTTTTCGGCATACATTCAAAATACATTTGAGGTTCCCTGGATGGTTATCAATGCGGGAGTCAGGTTGGATGCGGTAAACTACAACACTGAAATTTGGGCTGACTCAACTGGAGAATATACCCCGGGTATTCCATGGTATTTTGACGACGTGAATGAAAATGGTGTTTGGGACTCTGGTGAAGACGCTTCCACGCAGATCAAGCAGTCTTTTGGTGCAGATCCCCCTGTAATTTTTCAGCAGTCCAAGTGGTTTTATAAAATAAGTCCGAGAATAGGCTTCAGTCATGTCATAACAGATAGGGCAACGTTTACCTTTAACTATGGCTTATACTATCAGACGCCCATTTACCAAAATGTCTTTTTACAGACAAATAAATTGGAAGACCCAGCTCAGTTATTTGAGGATGGTGAGGGGCTTATAGGTAACGCGACAATGAACTCATCACGAACTCAATCTTATTCTGCGGGATTTAATATTCAGGTGGGAAGGAACTGGGCATACACAGTTGCGGCTTGGGTAAAGGATATGGACCAGTGGGCAACATCCAAGCACTACCGTAGCGGTGTGTATGAGTATCGTGTTTTTTCGAATGGCGACTACGGAAGCGCTAAGGGTATCGATTTTACTTTGGAGAGAAGAGGCAAATTTGTAAACTCTCTTATTCAGTATACCTACTCCACTGCCAAGGGGAATAGTGAGTATGATTGGGCAGCTGTTGAAGGAATT
This sequence comes from Winogradskyella sp., assembly GCA_964230865.1. Classification (GTDB taxonomy): domain Bacteria; phylum Fidelibacterota; class Marinisomatia; order Marinisomatales; family AB-629-J13; genus AB-629-J13. The sequence goes on along the minus strand of CAXRJK010000054.1, from coordinate 2,113 downwards.
TGGGTGGATGCACCATCTCAAGAGTTTCTAATGCCCTATGATAGACCTCACGACTTGACCATGTCTTTTTATACCTATTTGCCGTATGGTTTAAGTTTGGGTTTGACGGGGATGTATCAGTCAGGGTATCCTTATACTCCAATGATATTCAATGGGAACACTCCTACATCTGATTTGAAAAATAAAAATACAAAGCGGTCCCCAAGTACGCGGATGGTAAATTTAAATTTATCTAAAGGATTTAAATTTAAAGATTTTAAGGTTTCGATGGGTCTCAGCGCTTATAATTTGTTAAATATAAAAAATGCCTTTTATGTTTATCCTTTGACTGGGAAGCCGGATGACCCCGGAACATATTATACTGACTGGGTAGGCCTCGCAGATGCTAAGCATGATAAGTCGGCCTCCTACTATGATAACCCTTGGGTGAACTCATCTCCCCGGGAAATTAACTTTAATATCAGGGTAGATTTTCGTTAGGAAGGTATGATGTCGATATTTAAGGCTGAGGTGCGCGGGGTATTGTTTTATTTATTCCCTTTCTTTCTTTTTGCGAGTGATCCATCACTGATAGGTCCTAGAGGAGATATTGAGCCAGTTCATAGAAAAGCAGATCCTTTAATGAAAATAGGTGACTATCCCTATCCCACAAATCCAATGAACGATAGGGCCAAGGGATATCTTCTTCAGGGGAAAGTGAAAAATGCAGTTACCAATTTCGGAAATTTTGTTACCTGGGATTTTCATCCTGCTGGACTTTGGGGGGAGTATACAAATCTCCCACACGTTACCTTTTTAGCGGGAGTCCCGGGTTCGTATCTTGTTTCTAATTTTTCGGAACCAATAGAGAATTATTTTTCATGGGCAAGGTGTGGTGAGGCGCCAGATGGTGACACAAGTTTCGATGGGGACTCGGTTGAGGTCTGGTGCTCCAATGATGCCTATGAGGCTTGGTATGCGGATGGAGATACAAATTTTGTGGGCATTATTTTTGAAATGGAAAATGATTGTGGAAATTCAAATGGTGAGAGAGATTGTGGGATATGGCGACCTGATAGTGTGTCTAGAAAATTAGATAAAATTTTTATTGATGGTAATTATCAGTGGGGCTTGGATGATGATGCGCAGGAGTTGTTCATTAGTATAAAGCAGACAGGTTATACGGAGATTAATCCAAATTATTCAAAATCTCGAATTGGTCTCGTGTATCCATGGGGTTTGAGGCCGAAGCTAAAAGAGCGAACGGATGATTTTGATATTTATAACTATGGCCCGGATAAAGAGGAGTGGACATCTGATGATGTTTATGAGTATTATGGGGCCGCGGTAACTGAGTCTTGGTTTACAAGGTCTTCCAGTCTTCAGGATACCGAGTGGCATGCCTCTACAATGGCAAGAGTTAACTCTCATGACCTTGAGGTGACCTCTGGGGATATATTTTCTAATACACCTTTTTCTGATCCAAATGATACATACCCTCTTCTGGCTCACAGTCTATATTCTGAGACATGGCCTAAAAAATACAATCCAGAGGCGGGAGAGTTGGAGCCATTCTGGCCGGGATGGTGGGGTGATGAATATTATGGGGATGACCCTGACTCTTGGGCAGCAAACGATATAGTGGGCTGTTCAGGGACTCGAAAAGACCCTGACTGCTGGAAAGAAATTCCGGGTAGGTTTATTTCAGACAACGATGTTTATATGGAGTTTGATGATCGCTGGGCTCACCGTAGCAACCGTGTGGATACCAATAATGAATATGAGCAGGCAGGATATCCGATGGGTTTGCGGGTTATGTCTACAGCGCACTCTTATGGGGTTGCCTATGCTGAAGATATTATGTTTGTTACTGTCAGAGTTAGAAACGAGAGCGGTGATTGGGTAGATGAGGACGGTGTCTTTCATGATGGTATGATCATGCCAGATGGGACAAAGTTAAACCACGGAAAAGGCTTTAACTATAAGGGAGTATTTTTAGGGTTTTATATGGACGCAGATGTTGTATCTGCGGATGCAAGTGGAAACTTCGGAGTCCACACCAACGCAGATGACTATATGAAATATTATTGGGAGAGGTTTTCTGTGACAGAAGATTCCATGCTCATTAGTATGG
>CAXRJK010000053.1:0-10921 GCA_964230865.1 Winogradskyella sp. | reverse complement strand
ACGGATGGTTTGATGCGGAAATAGTTTATATAGATGTTCCTCAGAGGAAAGGAGAAGCAAAAGTTATTAAGCAGGATGAAGAACCAAAGAATGCTAATTTTGAAAAGATGAAAGTATTGAAACCGGTATTTGAAAAAGCTGGAACAATTACAGCTGCAAATGCTTCAAAAATTAATGACGGTGCTGCAGCAGTCATGATTAGCTCATCAGATTTTATTAAATCAAAGGGATTACAACCAATTGCAAAAATTGTTGCTCAAGCATCTTCAGCTCATGAACCAGATTGGTTTACCACAGCCCCTATCGATGCGATAAATAAAGTACTTTCAAAAGCCGGCCTTAAATCAGAGGATATAGATTTGTGGGAAATAAATGAGGCCTTTGCTCCTGTTACAATAGCGGCAATGGATGAGTTTAATATTGAATCGGAAAAAGTAAATGTGTGTGGAGGAGCTATAGCGTTAGGGCATCCAATTGGTGCTTCCGGGGCCCGCATCCTTGTAACTCTTATCCATAGCCTCAAACGTCTGAATAAAAGTTTTGGTCTGGCAACTCTATGTATTGGTGGAGGAGAGGCATCTGCTTTAATTATTGAGAGGATAAATTGAACGTTATTGGTGTGATCGGAGCGGGAACAATGGGAAGTGGAATCGCCCATATTGCTTCCTTATCAAAATATTCCGTAGTTATCGTTGATGTGAATAAAAATATTTTGGAGAAAGGGGTAAGCTCTATTCAAAATAATATGAATCGTCAGGTTAAAAAAAATATTATTAAACCAGAGGATGTAGATGAAGCACTAAACAGAATATCCTGCTCTGAAAAAATACAAGATCTGGAATCTGCAGATATTGTTATCGAAGCCGCCTCAGAAAAACGTGATATAAAAAACAAAATATTTAAGGAGCTAGATATTTGTTGCAATTCGAGTGCGATTTTAGCCACAAATACTTCATCGATTTCTATTACAGGAATTGCTTCCCAAACATCTAGGCCAGAACAGGTAATTGGAATGCACTTTATGAATCCAGTACCTATTATGAAATTAATTGAAGTCATAAGGGGGCATCTCACGAATGAGGAGGTGGTTAATAAAGTAATTCATTTATCAGAAAGCTTTGGAAAAAAACCAGTTATATGTAATGATTTTCCGGGGTTTGTCTCCAATAGAATTCTTGCTCCGATGATAAATGAAGCAATTTTTTGCTTGATGGAAGGTGTAGCTGAGAAAGAAGCTATAGATGAAATAATGAGATTAGGGATGGCACACCCAATGGGACCTTTAGCGCTAGCAGATTTAATTGGGTTGGATGTTTGTCTTGCAATCTTAGAGGTACTTCACAGGGACCTTGGAGATGATAAATACCGGCCATGTCCTCTGCTGCGCCAGATGGTTGCAGCCGGTTGTTTAGGTAAAAAATCTGGGAAAGGGTTTTATGAGTACAGCTGATTTAAACTTAAATCTGACAGATGAACAGCTCCTAGTTAAACAAACTGCTAGGGAATTTGCAGAGAGCTATCTTGAGCCAGGTGTTATCGAACGGGATGACAAAAGCATCACACCTCTAAGTGAGATTAAGGAAATGGGAAAATTAGGATTTTTGGGTATGATGGTCCCTGAGGAATGGAATGGATCTGGAATGGATACCTTTAGCTATGTTTTGGCTATGGAAGAAATTTCCCGTGTTGATGCATCTGCAGGTGTAATCATGTCTGTAAATAATTCCCTGGTTTGCCAGATCATTGTTGATTGGTGCTCTGAACAACAGAAAGAAAAATATCTGACAAAATTATCTATTGGTGAGTGGCTGGGTGCTTTCAGCTTAAGTGAACCTCAGTCCGGTTCAGATGCCAGTAATATGAATACTTTTGCAGAAAAAAATAATAATTCATATATTTTGAATGGAACAAAAAACTGGGTGACAAATGGGATCTCTTCAGATGTGGTGATTGTATTTGCTTTGACTGAAAAAAATGTTGGACACAAGGGAATATCCGCATTTATTGTTGAAAAAGGCACACAGGGTTTGAGCACAGGCAAAAAAGAGGATAAGCTTGGAATAAGAGGATCAGACACCTGTGAGTTATATTTTGATAATTGTAGAATACCTTTAGAAAATCGTATAGGCAAAGAAGGTGAAGGGTTTAATATTGCCCTAAAAACCTTGAACGGAGGACGCATTGGAATTGCTACTCAAGCGCTGGGAATTTCTCGGGCATCTCTGGAAAAATCACTGGAGTATTCAAAGGAACGAAAACAATTTGGTAAAACTCTCAACAGTTTTGAAGCAATTCAAAGCAAACTCGCCCAAATCGCAACCCGTTTAGAGGCAGCACGACTTCTCACATGGAAGGCAGCAAAATTAAAGGACTCAAAACAAAACTTTGTAAAGGAAGCTGCAATGGCAAAATTATTTGCATCTCAGTTAGCGGTAGATGCATCCAGAGAGTGTGTCCAAATTTTTGGTGGTTATGGTTATATGCAGGAGTATGGTGTAGAAAGACTTATGCGAGATGCCAAGATAACTCAGATATATGAAGGCACTTCAGAGATCCAGGAGCTCATTATTTTTCGTTGTCTAAGTGAAGAATAAAAAGATTAAAGGTTTGAAATTACGATGAATATAAACTGGGATAACTTGACATTCAGCTTGACACATACAAAATCCATGTACATTGCTCACTGGGATAATGGAGTCAATTGGACTGAGGGAGAGCTTATTCCCTTTGGAAATATTTCCATGTCTCCTGCTGCAGGTGTTTTAAACTATGGTCAGGGTGTGTTTGAGGGGATGAAAGCTTTTCGTACTGTAAATGAAGAGGTTGTTTTATTTCGTCCAGAAAAAAATATTGAGAGAGCTACTCTATCTGCAGAAAGATTGTGCATTCCCATTATTCCTTCTGATCTGTTTATGGATGGTTTGATAAAAGTAGTAGGTGATAACAGAGATTATATTCCACCAACTGATAAAGGTAGCCTTTATATCCGCCCAATTATTTGGGGAACTGGTGAGGTCTTAGGTGTAGCACCTGCTCCATCGTACACTTTTTTAATTTATGTTTCACCGGTTGGACCATATTTTAAGTCTGGGGTACGTTGTTTAAATTTAAGAGTAACAAAAAAGTACCATCGTGCGGCACCCAGAGGTGTAGGAAATTTTAAAACGATTGGTAATTATGCAGCCTCTCTTTATCCTCAAAAACTGGCTAAATCTGCAGGGTTCGATGAGGTAATCTATTTGAATGCAGAGAGCGATGAATTTATTGAAGAAGTTGGTTCAGCAAATATATTTATAGTTAAAGATAACAAAATTGTCACTCCCCCTCTTGCAGGAAGTATCCTGCCGGGAGTTACTCGTGATTCAGTTATCCATATTGCAAAAGAAAAGTTAAAGATAAATGTGGAAGAACGGCCAATTCCATTGGGTGAAATGATGGAAGCTGACGAAGTATTTTGTACCGGGACTGCGGTTTCTGTGACCCCTATCGGTCAAATTACCTCAGATGATTCGGTTGGAATAATTAATAATAATACAATAGGGGAAATCACCCAAACACTAAATACCGAAATCAACAATGTTCAAAAGGGAATTTCTGAGGATTCTTTTGGATGGTTGGTTCCTGTATGATTCTTGTTTATTATGGATAAATTAAAAGAATCAACTCAAAAACAAAATGCAAAATATTTTCCTCGGAGACTGGCTCGGGAATGTGTGTTTAAGGGGTTGTATGCCTTGGAAATCTCAAGGGAATCAAAAGATAAAATATTTAAAGATGTACTTAAACGATACTCGTTTGATTTAGTTACAAAGTCTTTTGCTACTTCTTTATTTAAAGAGACTCTCTCTAAAAAAGATGTGTTGGAAAAAACAATATCGAGATTTCTTGAAAATTGGGAGCTCAATAGAGTAGCTCTACTAGACAATTTAATTTTGCAAATTGCGTTGTGTGAGTTGTTATTTTTTGATGATGTCCCTCCAAAAGTATCTATTTCAGAAGCGATTGAGATGGCAAAAAAATATAGTACAGATGATAGCTCTGGATTTGTGAACGGCATACTGGATTCTGTGTATAAAGAAATGATTCAAAAAATTAGGGTAAATTAAAAATTCATGTTACAAAATGTATTAAAAAAAGTATTTGGTTCCCGCTCTGATAGAGTAATTAAAGATCTGTTACCTGTGGTGGAAGAAATAAACCAATTTACTGCAACCCTTAATGATAAATCTGATGAGGAGTTAAGAGAACGTGCCAGTGCAATGAGAGATCAAATTGTAGCATCGAGAGCACAACTTGAAAATGAACTTGAGGGGAAAAAGACAGACCCACTTGAGGCAAAAAAGCTGGTTTATGAGTTGGAACAAAATATATTGGATTCGTTAATGGTTGAAGCATTTGCAATGGTGAAGGATACATGCCGTCGGTTGTGTGGAACATCCTGGAAAGTTGCAGGGCAGAGCGTTGATTGGGAAATGGTACCCTACGATGTTCAATTATTGGGAGCAGTTATTTTGCACAGGGGAAGTGTTGCAGAAATGAAAACTGGTGAAGGAAAAACTCTAGTTGGAACGATGTCAATATTTCTGAATGCTTTGACCGGGCGGGGTGTACATATTGTAACTGTGAACGATTATTTAGCTCGAAGAGATGCAGAATGGATGGGAGAAGTTTTTAAGAGATTGGGGCTTTCTGTAGGATATATTTTAAACTCTATGGATAATAATCAAAGAAGGGAAGCGTATAACTGTGATATTACTTATGGAACCAACAACGAATTTGGATTTGATTATTTAAGAGACAATATGTCGCTCGATTCTACAGATCAGGTGCAGCGAGATCACGCTTTTGCTATTGTGGATGAGGTGGACAGTGTTCTGATTGATGAGGCACGAACGCCATTAATTATATCTGGTTCTGTGGATGCTCCAGTGGATAAAACATTTACTGAGTTAAAACCCTTGATTCAAAATTTAGTTAGAAAACAGAACGCATTAGTATCAGAATTGGTGAAAGATGCTCAGATACTTTTAGATGAAGAAAAAGATGATGAAGCAGGTCTGAAACTTTTACAGGGGAGAAGAGGGCTGCCTAAACACAAGAGGTTGATGAAAATATTTCAGGAGCAGGGTACTATAAAATTAGCCACGAAAGTAGAATCAGATTATATGCGGGATAAAAAGCTCCACGAAGTGGATGAGGATCTATATTTTAGCACAGATGAAAAATCACATGTGATTGATATAACTGAAAAGGGTCGGCAAGTCTTATCTCCAAATAACCCTGAAATGTTTGTCATCCCAGATCTGGGATATATGATCTCATAAATTGAAAAAAACGAGTCGCTATCTCAGGTAGAGGTAGCACAGGAAAAGGAAAAAGCATATCACCTCCACGCAGATCGAAGTGGAAAAATCCACAATCTCAATCAGCTTTTAAGAGCATATACATTATATGAAAAAGATGTGGAATATGTGGTTCAGGAGAATAAAGTCCAAATTGTAGATGAATTCACTGGTCGTGTGCTTCCAGGTAGAAGATACAGCGATGGGCTTCACCAGGCCCTGGAGGCAAAGGAAAATGTGGCAATTGAACGGGAAACTCAAACTTTAGCTACCATAACCATTCAGAATTATTTTAGGTTGTATGATAAGCTATCTGGGATGACAGGTACAGCAGAAACAGAGGCAGAAGAATTGGGATCTATATATAAGTTAGATGTAGTGGTTATTCCCACACACAGGGATATAGTTAGGGATGATAGAGATGACCATGTATATAAAACCAAGAGAGAGAAGTTTAATGCTGTAGTGGATGAAATCACTAGCTGTCACAGGAGCGGGCAACCAGTATTGGTGGGAACTGTATCTGTTGAGGTCTCTGAACTATTGTCTCGTATGCTGAAACGAAAAGGCATACCTCATAATGTATTGAATGCAAAACAACACCAGCGGGAAGCCGAAATAGTAACAAGAGCAGGGCAAAGAGGTGCGGTAACTATTGCCACGAATATGGCAGGAAGGGGAACAGATATTAAATTAGGAGGAGATGAAATTAAGGAGTTGGGTGGTCTCCATATTTTGGGGACCGAAAGACACGAATCTCGACGCATTGACCTACAGCTGAGAGGAAGATCCGGCAGACAGGGAGATCCCGGCTCATCCATTTTTTATTTATCTCTTGAGGATAATCTGATGCGATTGTTTAACAGTGAGAGGGTTGCCTCCATTATGGATAGGATGGGTGTGGAAGAGGGTGAAGTGATAACGGCAAAAATGGTTACGCGTGCCATTGCAAACGCGCAAAAGAAAGTTGAGGGCAGAAATTTTGGTATTCGGAAACATTTACTTGAATATGATGATGTGATGAATCAACAGAGACAGGTGATATATAATTTAAGGGATAGAGCGCTTAATGGCGATAACACTAGAGAAATGGTATCTGAATTCATTTGTGAGTTTGTAGATGATGAATTTGATGGGCATGATTCAACTCACATTGAAGATATGGATATGGACAACCTTAAGCAAAATATCGCATCCCATTTACTAGTAGATTTAGATTTGAATCAGATTCAATCAGGGCAAGAGGGAGAAGATATAGATCTAGAAAATATTCGGGAATATATCATTTCTCGAGGGGAAGAAGTTTATAGGGAAAGGGAATCAATTTTACCGGAAGAGATCATGCGGGGATTTGAAAGGTTTGTCATTTTACGTACTATTGATGAACAGTGGAAGGATCATCTATACGGAATGGATCAAATTCGTGAGGGAATAAATTTAAGGGCCTATGGTCAAAAAGACCCCCTCCTTGAGTATAAATCTGAGGGGTTTCATTTGTTCCAGAGTATGATAAAGGAAATGAACCAGAAAACTGTTCAACGGCTATTTAGAACTCAGCTTCAGGGGATGGAAAATGCACCCCAAATTCAACGAAAAGACAGGAACATAAGGGTACGCCATGACAGTACTGAGGGAATGGGAATCCAATCTGCGCCTCAAGGTGGAGCAGGGCAAAGACCTCCGCAACCGGTTAAAGCTCCAGTTGTAGCAGATAAAAAAATAGGAAGAAATGAAAAAATACCTGTCATCAGTCCGTCTGGTGAAAAGGTGTTTGTAAAATATAAAAGATTAAATCAACTATTATCTAAAGGATACTCAAGGGTGTCCTAAACATTTGCCGCGGTGGTGGAATTGGTAGACACGCCAGATTTAGGATCTGGTGCCCTCTGGGCGTGAAGGTTCGAGTCCTTTCCGCGGTACTTATCTGATTTCTCCTTGAGAATCAGTGAATTAATTGTAAGTATAATTGTGAAAAAAAACTATCTCTCACTTTTATTCTTTTTCACTCTTTCAGCAAATCTAGTTGTCTCCCAAGACCACTGGGAAACTGCTATATATGCTGAAGACCAGTGGCGTTATTTTGTGGGAGAAAGCGAACCCGAACCCAATTGGAAGAATATAGAGTTCAATGATTATGACTGGCCTATCGGTCCAGGAAGTATTGGCTATGGGGATGGAGATGACAATACTGAAATCGAATCAACTATTTCGCTGTATATTAGGAGAACTTTTTATATTGAGGATTTAACGCAGCTAAATGATTTGATTTTGCATGCTGATTATGATGATGGATTTATAGCATATTTGAATGGGGTTGAAATTGCACGTTCCTCAACTATGGGCTCACCAGGAACATTTTTTGAGTTTGATGATGAGGCATGGGAAAATCATGAGGCAGTCATGTACCAAGGGGGAGTCCCTGAATCATTCTCAACTGGGCTTGCTATTGAAAGTGTTTTAACAAATGGACTAAATGTTCTTGCAGTTCAGATACACAACGTGAATTATTCTTCCTCGGATATGTCCAGCTTATTTTTTCTATCATTCAGTGTTGGTGATGGAACGTCTTTCTTTGGGGAGGTCCCTGAATGGTTTTATGAGCCCCTAGATTATACACTCTGCAATCTACCTATTTTAACAATAGATACGTTCGGTGAAGAAATTGTAGCAGAACCGAGGATTCAAGCTCACTTGGGGATTATTGACAATAACGGAGAAAACAGTCTCTATGATGATTTTAATGGTTATAGTGGTTCAATTTCTATAGAAAAAAGGGGAAACTCCTCACAGTGGCAGCCCAAGCCTCCGTACCGTTTTGAGACCGTCAATGAAGATGGCTCTAATAATAATGTTTCACTGCTGGGAATGCCCGAGGAAAATGATTGGGTGCTGTATGCACCCTGGTCAGATAAATCATTGGTTCGAAATGCGCTGACATATCATTTATCAAATATGATGGGTCGTTATGCAAGCAGGACACGTTTTTGTGAATTATTCATTAATGGTGACTACCGAGGGGTTTATGTTCTGATGGAAAAGATTAAAAGGGACAATAATCGAGTAGACATTGAGGAGCTTGACCCTGATGAAACTGAGGGAGATGATCTTACGGGTGGATATATTCTAAAATTTGACTGGGGTGGTACAGGCGAAAACAATGGCGGATTTTACAGTGAATATGATGGGAATCTCTATAACTATCACTATCCAAAGCCAGATGAGATAGCGGAGGAGCAGGAAGAGTATATTTATCAATTTATTTATGATTTTGAAACCACTATGGAAAGTCCAAGCTATAATGATCTAGAAACGGGCTACTCGAATATCATGAATGTCAGCTCTTTTGTTGATATGATTATTTTGCAGGAGTTATCAAAAAATGTAGATGCCTATCGTTTAAGTACCTATCTCTATAAAGATGTAGACAGCTTCGATGGGAGATTAACAGCCGGCCCTATTTGGGATATAAATCATGGATATGGAAATTGTAATTATGGAGAAACATGGTTAACTGATGGCTGGCTGCTTGAATATAATCCAGAGTGTGGTGACCAAATGTCCTTTTGGTGGGAGCTAATTTGGCAGGATGAGCACTTCCAAGCTCAGATTAGTGAGAGATGGAATTATCTTAGATCACAGACTCTCTCTGATGAAAATATTAATGCAGTAATTGATAGCTTAGTTAACCATATTGGTGACGCCCAAGTTAAAAACTTTAATAGATGGCAAACATTGGGTCAGTATGTGTGGCCGAACTACTATGTTTTCGATACTTATGATGAGGAAATAGATTATTTGAAGTCCTGGACATTTGAGAGAATTGAGTGGATTGATTCTGAGTTTGTTTTCAACGAAGAACCATCTTTTCCAGATCTATTTCTAAATGAGTTTCTTGCAAGCAATGATTCAATCAATGTTGATGAGGCTGGAGAATATGAGGACTGGCTGGAAATATATAATGGTAATGAGAGTGATATAAATTTAGATTGGTTTTACCTAACAGATAATCCCAACAACTTAACCAAGTGGGTATTCCCTCAGGGATCTGTTGTACCTGCAAATGGACATATGTTGATATGGTGTGATGAGGATATGGCTCAGGGTATATTACATACAAACTTTAAACTAAGCTCGGCAGGTGAATTTATTGCTCTTGTTGCCGGTGATGGATTTACCATTATTGACTCTCTAAGTTTTGGTCCCCAGACTGTTGATGTTTCTTTTGGCCGTGCCGCAGATGGAAATGACCAGTGGATATTTATGACCCCTACACCAGGGCTTTCAAATATTGGTTCAGCAGATATTAATATATTGATAGAATATCAGGAGAAATGGAATTTAGTAGGACTGCCTTTAGACGTAGAGAGCAATACCTATAATGATTTATTTCCCGAATCTGTATCGGGTACATTGTATGGTTTTAACGGTACCTACACCTCTGAGTCAGAGTTAACAATAGGAACCGGCTATTGGCTTAATTTTTCCGATTCTGGGAGTGTAAATATTGCTGGTACTCCTATAGTGGATATGGACATAAGTTTATTTCAAGGTTGGAATCTCATAAGCGGAATAAGTGAAACCGTCGGTCTTTCTTCTGTATCTGACCCGGAAGGGATTATTGTTCCTGGAACGGTCTATGGGTTTACCGGGGTCTACTCCGGTGCATCTGAGCTGGCCCCAGGAAAAGGATACTGGATCAACGCCAGCACAGACGGAAATATCACAATCTCAAATGGAGTAAATTCTAATACAATAGTTCCACTTTCAGATCGAACAAAGGAGGCAAACGAACTCAGTTTTAGTGGCTATAGCCTTTACTTTGGTGTCTCCATCCCTGAAGAAGAATTGTCTAGCTATCAGCTTCCTCCGAAACCCCCTGCTGATGCATTTGATGTACGGTTTAAAGGTGGATGGAAGGTTGTCAATGGATATGGTGAAATTGAGGTAATGTCGAGAAGTGAAGCTCTCAGTATTAATTATATTATTAATGTAGATGCCGGTGAAAATATAAACTGGGTGCTTACCTCAGATAATAGTAAATCTTACATATTGGAAGGGACAGGAGGAATCATAGTTCCATCATCAGAGAGATTTGTTCTAAAGAGAGAGAGTGTGATTCCCCTTACATTTGCCCTACATCAAAATTTTCCTAATCCATTTAACCCAGCCACATCCATTAGCTATTACCTACAAGAAGAAAGTGATGTCAGGCTTGCTGTCCATGATATGCTGGGTAATGAGGTTGCTGTTTTGGTTAACTCAAACCAACTAGCGGGGGTCAGGTATGTCCAGTGGGATGGAACAGACTCTATAGGTCAACCTGTGAGCTCAGGTGTATACATCTATCTGATAGAGGCGGGGGAGTTTGTACAAGCTAGAAAGATGGTATTATTGAGGTAGTCCGATATTTCAAAATAGTATAAAAATGGAAAAATACACTAACCATCCATTGAGATTTTACATTATCTTTGTTTAGCATGGTGAGTGGCATATCTGTTCAAGTTTTTGTCAGATAAATAATATAAATTCAGTGTCAGGACAGAACTTATTTTGACTAGTTTGGGCTTGTTATCATTGTA
>CAXRJK010000052.1:0-10580 GCA_964230865.1 Winogradskyella sp. | reverse complement strand
GAAAAAGACTGAAACAAAGATTATATCACTAAATGTTGTTGCTGGAAACACAGAGGCAATATCACTTTATAGTAACATGGGTTTTATACAGGACAAGCAAGGGAAAAATATAAGATTAGTGAAAATTTTTAATAGTAAAGATTGAATATTATCACCAGCTATAAGTTAGGATTAATAAACAAAAGCGAGAATTGTGGACAAAACTGATTAAGTTGATTTCCTTTTACTCTTTTCTCATAAGATTCAGAGAAACAATTGGCGATATAAAATAGAAACTGTTTATCCCATCCCAAAATATATTCCTCCCTGATACACAATAAACGACATAATATAAGCTAATCCTGTCATATAAAAAATCATAAAGAATGGCCATTTCCAAGTGTTAGTTTCCCGCCTGACTACAGCAAAAGTTGCCATACATTGGGCTGCAAACACAAAAAATACCATAATTGATATTCCAGTGAGTAAAGAGTAAGTTGGTTCTTTGGTTTCAAGATTTATATCCTTTTTTAAGCGGTCTGTAAGTTTAATTAAATCATCATCAGCCTCAACATTGTATATTGTTGCCAAAGTGCTTACCATCACTTCTCGGGCTGCAAAGGATGTCAACAAGCTGATGCCGATTTTCCAATCAAAACCAAGGGGACGTATAACTGGCTCTATGGTTTTTCCAATTTTTCCTGCATAACTAGATTTAATATCTTGTGTCCCATCAGTTTTTGGGAAAGATGCTAACGCCCATAGAATAACTGAAACTACTAAAATGATTTTTCCTGCATCATTTACAAACTGCTTAACCCTCAAATACACCTGCCGAAAAACTGATCTAAATAAGGGAACTCTATAAGGAGGCATTTCCATAATAAAAGTGGAATTTCCCTCAATTTTTATCCACCGACTGAATAGGACTGCAAGAAAAAGTGCGGTAACTGTACCAAGAAAATACATTACTACCAACATCATCCCCTGAGCATCAAAAATTCCAAATACTTTAGCCGAAGGGACAAATGCTCCAATCATCAACGCATATACGGGAAGCCTTGCAGAACAACTCATGAGAGGAAGGATAAGCATGGTGACTAGCCGTTCCTTCCAACTGTCAATGGTTCGTGTTGCCATAATTCCTGGTATAGCACAGGCATATCCTGTCATGAGGGGCAGGATAGATTTGCCGTGGAGACCCAGTTTTATCATGATTCTATCTAGCATAAAGGCAGTCCTTGCCATATAGCCTGAGTCTTCTAAAATTACCAAGAAAAACACTAGAAAGATAATTTGAGGGATAAACACCAACACAGCACCCACTCCTCCGATAACTCCTTCTACAATTAAGTCACGGATTAAATGCGGAGGCAATATTAAACGTACCCAATTTCCAAACTGTTCAACGATACTGTTCACCCAATCCATAGGTAAAACCGACCATGAAAAAACAGATTGAAAAATGAGGTATAATATTCCAATAAATATAAAGGGACCTGCGACCTTGTGAGTAATGACTCGATCCACTCTTTCGCTTCTGGTCTCATACCGAAGCTCCGCTACTTCAGTTTCTTCCGTTTTATTTACAATACCAGCTATCCAGCGATAACGAAGTTGAGGCTCAAGTGCTAACAAATCTACAGATTTATCTTTCAGATTTTGCTGCACTTGATAATGAATTTCAGTTAATTCCTTCCATTTTTCTTTATCGAGAGTTTTGTCATTATAGATATCTAATTCAGATATATTCAATCCACCTTTTCTACAACTGACCCTAAGAGCTTGTCCCCAAGCTAGTCTTGGTGGAAAATCCATTTTATCTTTAAAAAAGAGAAACAAGGGACGAATCGCAGAACGATGAATACCTGTCATTTCAAATGGTAAATCTTCTTGTTCTGAAATATTTGGATTTTCTAATTGATAAAGTATGTTATCCTTTAATTTATCTATTCCTTTTTTTTTAAGTGCGGAGATTGGAATAACAGCAGCAGCACTAAGATTTTTTTTTAACTGGTCTGGTGAAATTGGTAGGTTATTCCCCTGAATTTGATCCATCATATTTAATACTACAATGACAGGTATACCCAAATCTAATAGCTGGGATGTGAAATAGAGGTTTCTAGTTAGGTTACTAACATCTACTATTGATAATATTAAGCTTGGTTTTTCATCTGAGTTTACCCAAGATAAAATCTCCTCTGAAACCAACTGTTCATCATAGGATTTTGGAGTGAGACTGTATGAGCCAGGGAGATCTAGGATCTGAATATTTTTCTTATTAGGAAGGTGTATTTCTCCAACTTTCCGTTCAACTGTAATCCCAGGATAATTTGAGACCTTTTGGTTTAAACCAGTGAGGAGGTTAAATATCGCAGTTTTCCCGGTGTTGGGGTTCCCTGTTAAAGCAATCCATTCTTTTGACAAAGACTGTGAGGATTTCATGTTTTTTTCTTTACGATTATTTTAGCGCTATCTTCAACCCTTAAGGATAAATAATAATCCTTAATTTTTAACTCAATTGGTCCACCAAATGGAGCTTGTTTAATCATACGAATAACTGAACCAGGCAACAAACCCATTTCTAATAGCCTTGAATCTGTATTTATATCTTCTGTAAAACCCGTTATAACAGCGAATTCACCTGAATGCAAATGATTTATATTCATTTATTTGGACAAGTTTCATTTAAACAATGCCCAAAAAGCTGATGAACATGCCTTTGGAGAAGAAATCCATTTTCATGAGCAACTTTTTCTTGCAACTCTTCAATCCGGTTATTCATAAATTCAATTATTTTATTACAATCAAGGCATATTATATGATCATGATGATCACTATCTTTGGATTCATATCGGTATTTTCCTTCTCCTAAATCTAATCTTAGAACCAAATGGTGATTCACTAAAAGTTCAAGTGTTCGGTAAACAGTCGCACGGGAAACATTTATGCCTTTTGTTTTAAGTGAAAAACATATTTCCTCTACATCCCGATGATCTCTTTTATGATTTAACTCCTCAAGAATAGCTTGACGCTGCGGTGTATATATCAGACCAGATTTTTTTAAAATTTTTGTTAAATTATTTTTGTTACTTAGCATGCTGTTGAGAATGAGTCTCAATGAATTTAAGCAGACTCATTAATTATAAAAAACTGATTTATATTAAAGTATATTTTATATTATATCAAAAAGATTGCAGATAAAGTGAATAGTTGAAAATCATTAATCACTATAATCAATCTTTTTTAAATTTGCAAAACGGACAATTAATTTTTTCTTAACTCCACCCTTAAAAACTACTGCTACTCTTTGATTTTCTCCAGTTCCGCTTAGTGCCATTATTTTTCCGGTACCAAATACTGCATGCTCCACAAAATCCCCAACAGCAAAATCATCAAATGAGGTGATACTCCTTTTAGATTTTAGCCGAGTCGATGCGCCCCTGCGTTTAGTCACCTTGTGCATTAACGCAGATCGAAAAGGAATTTTTTCCAGAAATTCTTCTGGAATCTCCGTTAAAAACCGGGATGCAAATCCTACATCATAATCTATACCTATTTTTCTGCGATTTGTTGCATAAAGCAGATATGCTTTATGCATAGCACGGGTGAGACCAACATAGAACAGTCTTCTTTCCTCTTCCAAATCTTGCGGATTATTAAAGGATCTAGATAGGGGAAATAAACCATCTTCAAGGCCTGTGATAAAAACGATTGGAAATTCCAATCCTTTTGAAGAATGGAGTGTCATTAGGGATACACGGTTATCCTCTTCATTCAATTTATCTAAATCTGTAAGAAGAGATACTTCTTCCAAAAAGTCATTTAGGATTACATTGGAATCTCGGGCTGAAAAATCATCTATACTATTTAAAAGCTCATTTACATTCTGTAGCCTTTCACTATCCTCAATTAATTCAGAAGATTTATAATATTCTATTATTCCTGCCTCTTCAACTAAAGTACGTGTAAACTCATTTGGACTGAGTTTATCAACTAATTCCCTATATTTTGTTATTAAATCGTAAAAATACTTCAAGGAAGTTACCTGCTTGTTCCTCAAATCTAATCCAGATAAATCATC
The DNA here is from genome assembly GCA_964230865.1 of Winogradskyella sp. GTDB lineage: Bacteria > Fidelibacterota > Marinisomatia > Marinisomatales > AB-629-J13 > AB-629-J13. Next base: position 6,517 of record CAXRJK010000052.1, on the reverse strand, counting down.
AAAGACATCAAACAAAGGCAGATTTTTATTATCTGCTAGATTTTGACATTTTGCAATGGTTTTCAATCCAATTCCCCTAGGAGGGAAGTTCACAATCCTTTTTAATGCAATCATATCCTTCGGATTTATTATTAATCTAAGGTATGAAAGGATATCCTTTATTTCTTTTCTCTCATAAAATCGAATACCCCCAACAATGATGTATGGGATACCATTGCGACGAAAACTGTCTTCCAAAGCTCTAGCCTGAGCATTAGTGCGATATAACACACCAAATTCGTTAAATTGATATTTATTTAGTTTCACTTCCTTTCCAATAGATGAAATGACCGCATCAGATTCTTCTAATTCATCTACTGTTTCAAATAAACCCAATTTGTCTCCCCTACCATTATGAGCTGATAATTCCTTTTGTTTACGGTTGTGATTATTTTTGACCACGTGAGTTGCTGCATTTAGAATTTCGTAAGTAGAACGATAATTTGTTTCCAGTTTAAATAATTGACAATCGGGAAATGTTTTTTCGAATTCCAAAATATTTCTTAACTCTGCCCCTCTCCATCCATAAATAGATTGGTCATCATCTCCAACCACACAAATTTGTTGATGTTTTTCAGCAATAGCCTTCACAAATTCAAACTGTGGAATATTGGTATCTTGATATTCATCTACTAAAACATATTTCCATTTTTTTCTTAATGCATTCAAGACAGCTGGAAATTTTTCAAATAAAATCAAGGGTGTTAAAATTAAATCGTCAAAATCTAAGGCATCGTTCTCTTTTAAAGCGAGTTGATATGCTTCATAAATATCTATAATTTTTTTTTCTTTTAGAGTTTTAGCTTTTTCTCTCCCTTCAGCTGGAAAAATGAATTTGTTTTTCATAAAACTGATTTGCCGTAAAACTTCGATAGGTGATGAATAATCTTTCAAAACACCCCGTTCAGATAATACAGATCTCATTAATGCTTCCTGATCTTTAGTATCATATATATTATAATTAGAAGTGAATCCCAATCGGTGAATTTCTTCTCTAAGCATTCTTGCACAGATTGAATGAAAAGTACCTATGGAAAGCGAGGGCATTGAATCTCCCAAAAGAGACTTTACTCTCGATTTCATTTCTCCGGCTGCTTTATTGGTAAATGTAACCGCCAATACATTTTCAGGGTTGAAAATTTTTTTATTTATCAAATATGATATTTTATAAGTTAATACCCGCGTTTTTCCACTTCCTGCCCCAGCGAAAATGAGTACTGGGCCCTTAACTGCTTCTACTGCAGCTTTTTGAGTTTTATTTAATTGACTCAAATCCATTATCTTTTATTTTCCTTTTATCCGTTTTTGTCGACTGAGTTTTTTTCGCAAACGATTTAAATCACGCTTTGCGGAATTATGCTCTGTCTGAGTTCTAGTAAATGTATGATAACCATCTCCTCTTGCTACAAAATAAATATAATTACTTTCATCTGGATACAGCGCTGCTAAAATTGATTGCAACCCTGGGTTATTAATTGGGCCTGGTGGAAGTCCTTTGTGTATATATGTGTTGTAAGGTGATTTAATATTCAAATCCTTATTTAGAAGTCTACGTGGACCATCATTGATTATATATTGAATAGTTGGATCAGCCTGCAAGCGCATTCCTATGTTAAGTCGGTTGTGATAAACAGATGAGATTCTTTTCCGCTCATTATCATAAATCGCTTCACCCTCGATGATTGACGCTAGTGTAACCATCTGAAGTTCAGAAAACCCAATTTCTTCCATCCTATATTTCATCTTTTTTGAAATTTGAAGTTGATATACAGATACCATTTTTGATATTATATTTCGAGCTGTCTCTAATTTTGAAAAATAATATGTCTCCGGGAATAAAAACCCTTCCAATGTAGGAGCAGTGATTCCCAAACTATGGATAAACCACTGGTCTTTGCACAGATCGATTATCTTTTCACTGGGAATTTCCAGTTTATCTTCAATATGTTCAGCAATTTTTTGAAATCCCCAGCCTTCTAAAATCGTCACTTTTTTTAACTCTGGGATACCGTGAACTAACTGTCGAACCAAACTTAAATTTGTTCTAGGTTCGTGGAGGACGAGATGCCCCGCTTGAATATTTTTTTCATATCCTAATAATCTCACAGTAATCATAAACGATTTATCACTTTTCACTATATATTTATCTGATAGTATAGCAGTAACTTCTTTTAATGTCGCTCCTTTGGGAATACTAACTTTTAGTTTACCTTCAATTTGATTCTGCTCCCAATTCAAAATAAGTGAAGCAAAGGAAACCACACCCAGAGTTAAACACAATAAAGAAATCCAAAATACTTTTGATTTCAGAAACTTAAACAATGAAAATGATACTTTTTAGGGGGCGAAATTTAATGCCTGAATTATGCCTGAGTCAATTTTCTAAAATAAATCTTATTATATTTTTGCAAACATTTATACTGAAATCCTTTGTTAAAGCTTAATTCAACGTGTAATTTCGCATCCGTTATGAAGGACAAACTTAAAGGGAAAGATGTCAACATATTTGAAGAATGGAGCTTTTCCTCAAAAAATTACATTATCTTTGGTATTGGTTTAGTTATGATCATTCTTGGATATTTTGTAATGGCAATGGGGTCTGTAAATAGCTTTCAGAGTTTAACTTTAGCTCCTATCATGTTGTTCATAGGATATTTAATTATTATCCCTCTAGCACTGATTTATAGAGATAAACCGAATCAATCTGGAAATGTAAATTCTCATAACTAGTTATCTTGGGATCGTAGTTCAGTTGGTTAGAACGCCGGCCTGTCAAGCCGGAGGTCGCGAGTTCAAGTCTCGTCGGTCCCGCACTTAGTAATACCACTTTTCTCTGTCTGAAGCCCTCGTTTATTATCGGGGGCTATTGTTTTCTATATTTACCCAGAGAAATCAATTTAGAAAAAATTGCTTTACCTTTTCAAGGTTAAATAAAAAAATGTTTTATAAATGAATGACTTTTCCCTAAATAAAATATTTATTTATATTGCGTGAGCAACTAAATACCTTAATTAATAAAACTGGATAAAAAAACATTAATGAAAATTGATAGTATAGATCGTCAGATTTTAACCAGTCTACAGCAAGATGGTAGGAAAACAGCTAGCGAAATAGCTAAAGAATTAAATTTAACTGTTCCTACCATTACAGAGAGAATAAGGAAACTTCAAGAGGGGTCTGTTATTCAAGCTTTTCAGGCAGTAATTAATCCTCGATCAGTAGGCCTAGATGTGACAGCAATCATCACGGTAATTTCATCTTCATCTAATAACTTTAAAAAAGTTATCGAAAATGCTAAAAAAACTCCGGAAATAATCCAATGTTTCAGCACCACAGGAATGGGATCACTCATGCTGTGGGTCGCAACAGAAAATTCAAAAACTTTAGAAGAGTTATTACGAAAAATCCAGAGTTGGCCTAATATCACTCGCACAGAAACCCAGGTAATATTATCTAAATATAATATCCGACAGAAGTTACCTATAAAATAAAATTGCTTTTATAATATGTAATTGTTTTGTCTAGGTTTTTTCTTAAGACGAGTTTTAGTAATTATATTTTTCTATTTCATATAATACTACTTATAAATATTATCAATTCATTAACGCTATTATTTTTATATTAATAAAATATTAACATATTATATATAAATATTTATTGTAATATATCATATTATATTAATATTATTAATTAGGTCGTTTAATGAAAATTGATAGTACAGATCGGAAAATTCTAAATATCTTACAGGAAGATGGTCGTATAGCTGCAAGCCATATAGCAGATGAGCTAAATATTTCAATACCAACTGTCACCGAACGAATAAAAAAATTACAAGAATCGGGTATTATCCAGGGTATCCATGCTGTCCTAGACCCAAAAAAATTAGATTTGGATGTGTCAGCAATTATTACCGTTATATCTGAATCATCAGTGCACTATAAATCTTTCATAAAATCTGCAGAGAAAACACCAGAGGTCATTCAATGTTTTAGTACAACTGGAAGTGGGTCTCATAATTTATTAGTCGTAACCCGCAATTCTCACACTCTTGAAGAATTATTGCGCAATATTCAAAGTTGGCCTGGAGTCGCACGTACAGAAACACAGATAATTCTTTCATCATTTAAGTTGATGCAGAATATTCCAGTTTAGGAATAAACTAAACCATAGGTAAAAAGGAGAAACCACCTTGAGCAAAGTAAAAGTTGAATATATATGGATGGATGGACATGAGCCAACTCAAAAACTTAGATCAAAAACAAAAATAATTTCAGGAGAGGTAAATTCCCTTTCTGATCTTCCAAACTGGGGTTTTGATGGATCAAGTACTAATCAAGCTGCAGGAGAGGATAGTGACTGTATGTTAAAACCTGTTTATTACATACTAGATCCAATACGTGGAGGAAACAACCTGCTTGTCATGTGTGAGGTAATGAATGCGGATGGATCTGTTCATAGAACAAATACAAGAGCTCACTTACGAAGCATTGCTGAAAAATATGCCGACCAGGAGTCTTGGTTTGGGATTGAACAGGAATATACATTCTTCCAAGGACGTGTTCCTCTTGGATGGCCGGAAGGTGGATATCCTGCTCCGCAGGGGCCATTTTACTGTGGAGTTGGTGCAGATGAGGTATATGGTCGTGATATTGTTGAGGACCACTTGGAGTTGTGTATTGATGCAGGATTGGAAATTTCTGGCATTAATGCAGAAGTAATGCCGGGACAATGGGAATATCAGGTTGGACCATTAGGGCCATTAGATGTAGCCGATCAGCTATGGTTATCTAGGTGGCTGTTATATCGGATTTCAGAAGATTATGGAGTAAGTGCTACATTACATCCCAAGCCGGTTAAAGGTGATTGGAATGGTGCCGGAGCACATACGAACTTTAGCACAAAAGCTATGCGTACAACAGGAGGTTTAAAGGTAATTGAGGCCGCCTGTGATGCCTTAGCAAAAAAACACGATGAACATATCGCCATTTATGGAGCACATAATGAAGAACGCCTCACAGGGTTACACGAAACCTGCTCTATTAAAGAGTTTCGATATGGTGTAAGTGATCGTGGAGCTTCAATCCGTATCCCCATGACTACAGCTAATGACGGATTTGGATATCTTGAAGATCGGAGGCCCTCTGCAAACATGGATCCCTATAAGGTTTGTGCCGCACTAATTGAAACCACTTGTAGCTGATTTAATATATTTTATAATAGGACGTTATCAGATGCCCTATTCAAAATCAATATAGAATATAATAATTTATATCAGCGATCTATTTAGCCAAGGACTTACCAGCAGACCCTAAGTCAGTAAAAGCTTCATCAAGCCGTTCAACCATCTTAAGCTCTGCTTCTCTTAATACTTTCCGAGGATCGTATTGCTTTTTATAAGGTCTACCGTTATCCGGATCTATCTGATATAAAAAGGCTTTCGGGTTTTCGTTGACATAAGATCCAATCGCCTTCGAAAAAGCAAATTGAGTGTCTGTATCAATATTCATTTTGAAAACACCATAAGAAATAGCTGAAGTAATCTTATCTTTCTCAGAACCCGATCCACCATGAAAAACTAAATCCAATGGCTTCAAACCAGAATCACATGTTTTTTCAATAAGATTCTGGGAATTTTTTAATATTTCAGGACGGAGCTTCACATTTCCCGGTTTATAAACACCATGAACATTTCCAAAAGATGCTGCCAAACTAAAATGGCCAATAGGCGATAAAGTATTCCAAGCCTTTAAACAATCCTCTGGCTGTGTATAGAGTAGAGGATTGTCTGCACCTATATCGTCATCAGAGCCAACACCATCTTCTTCTCCGCCAGTGACTCCTAATTCAATTTCAAGGCTCATATCAATGTTCGCCATTTTTTCTAAGATACGTTTACTCTCTGATAGATTGAATTCAATATCTTCAGCAGATAGGTCTAACATGTGTGAACTGAACAATGGTCTTCCCGTTTTTTTAAAGTGATCTTCGCTATAACTAACCAATGCTTCTACCCAAGGAATAAGTGATTTATTAGCATGGTCGGTATGAAGTACTACACAGATACCATATTTTTCAGCTAACAAATGAACGTGTTGTGCAGCGGATACTGCCCCAAGAACTTTAGCTTCAAAGCTATCGTTTAACCCATACCCTGCAAAAAATTGTCCACCACTATTTGAGAATTGAATAATTATATCTGCTTTATTCTTTGCAGCCGCTTCCATGGCAGCATTTATTGAATTCGTTCCTACGACATTTACAGCCGGTAATGCGTACATTCCATCTTTTGCAGATTTAATTAATGTTTTATAATCATCACCGGTTACAACACCCGGCTTTAGTAAATATGACATATTTTTCTCCTTAAATTATTCTGACTAATACATAATCGGTGATAAAATCAAAAAAATGAACAGTATCAGAAACTTAGGCTATTGTAGTTTTTTGGTCTAAGTAGTAACTATCCTCTACCAGAGAA
>CAXRJK010000051.1:0-4712 GCA_964230865.1 Winogradskyella sp. | reverse complement strand
AAGTATTGGTTAATGATTCTGTTGGTGCAGGGTTTAAGTCAGTCCAGTGGGACGCTACAGACTCTATGGGGAGGGCTGTGAGTGCAGGGGTATATCTATATCAGATTGAGACAGGAGGTTTTGTTCAGACAAAAAAAATGGTCCTTTTGAGGTAGTCTAACTCATCTAAATCATACTGAGGGTGGAGAAAATTTCTATTATTTAGAGATAGCTTGCTTCATCGTTATAGCTTTAAATAAAATAAAGTAGTAGTTCGACGAACTTTTGTCAGGAGAAAGTTAATGAGCCGAATCAACAGTGAGCTTGAAAGAGCATTTACCAAAAACAATATTGATGGCTCAATAGGAATTGAGGTAAATATAACACTTAACGAGGGATTTGATAATCATTAGCTGTGTAGTTCCTACCGCTCTAATGAGGTTTATCAGAAATTATGAACTTCCTAGTAAGCTGTTAATCTTATCGTATATAACTATCTTAGTGTTTTCATCTTAAGTAGTCATCTTTTTCAGAGACAACCCTAATATGTGTAAATTTAGGCCAATGAAATATCTTTTAACTATTCCTTTTCTTCTTTTTATGGTTATCTCTTGTGACGACCAAAGAGGGAATGCACTACAATTCGAGTGTGGTGAGACCTCTGTGAGGGATATTGATGGAAACTGCTATAACACAGTTAAAATTGGAGGTCAGACCTGGATGGCAGAGAATCTAAAGGTTACCCGCTATCGTAATGGTGATGAGATATCCACAGATTACAGCAACGATGACTGGAGAAGCCTATCCACAGGGGCATACTCAGTCTATGGCGACAGTGAGAGCAACGCATTTACCTATGGATATTTATATAACTGGTACACAGTAGATGATGATCGAAATATTTGCCCTGAAGGTTGGCATGTCCCTACAGATAACAACTGGTCAGTACTGACCGACTACTTAGGTGGCATAGATGTGGCAGGAGGTAAAATGAAATCTACCGGGACAATTGATAGCGGAGACGGAATATGGCTAGCACCTAACTCATACGCTACCGATGAGAGCGGCTTTACAGGACTCCCCGGTGGATACCGCATAAGATATGATGGTACCTACAGTAATTTAAACAAATACGGATACTTTTGGTCATCTACAGATTTTAATAATAGCAACGCATGGAGCAGAAGACTAGACTATGATATCTCATCTATCTATAGGGGCTACTTTTACTACAAAAATGATGGCCTCTCTGTCCGCTGTGTAAAAGACTAATCTCAATAAACTAAGAAATATCTTATCTAAAACATTTTATTAAGAAGCTGTAAAAGCTGCCCAAAATTATATCCTATATTTTATCATAAATCACCCAATATTTTTGTATTTTAAACCCGAAATAATATAATAGTAATGAAATCAGAAAATATTGTATATTTAATTCTCTCTTTAATGAAGAAGGAGGAGAATAAAGTATCTACCTTTAAAGAGAAAACAATTAATTAAGTTAAGGAAAATTGAAATGAGTGATGCAAAGCAAGGAACAGTTAAGTGGTTCAATAATTCAAAAGGATATGGATTTATAACACCATCTGAGGGTGGAAATGATTTATTTGTTCATATGAGTGATATTGAAATGGAAGGTTACAAAACCCTCCGTGATGGACAATCCGTTGACTATGTTGAAGGATCAACAGAAAAGGGACCCTGTGCAAAGAATGTGGTACCGCAATAGACTGTTTCAAGCAAACTAAAAGATGTTTTTTATACTCATCTTTTTAAATTATAGCCTCTTGATTTTCAAGGGGCTATTTTTTTATACAACATAATTCTAAAAATATTTTGTTTTATTAAAAGTTTTGAAAAACTTAATTTATAGATAGGTTATTAAAGACACAAATTAAATATGAGAAATAAATAAAATGCCAGAAGACGTTTATGTAAGAAAGAATAGATTTGGTCAGATTATTGAAAAAGGAACTTATTTCAATAAAAAAAAACATGGAGAGTGGATACGATACGGCCGATTGGGACAAAAATTAGAAATGAAGACCTATGCTTCTAATGAGCTAAATGGTAAATATCAGTTTTATTATGAAAACGGCTCTATACATGAGGAGGGTTATTACAAAAGTGGAATTCAGGATGGAAAACAGACTATTTACTATGAAAACGGAAATATATTTAAAGAAGGAATGATTGAAAATGGTAATATTAAAGGGGAGTGGGCATTTTATTATCTAAACGGAAATATGGAAGAGAAAGGAAGGCTCGATGGAGACATTAAACAGGGATTATGGAGAAAGTATTATGAAAGCGGGGATATATCGGAAGAGGGCACTTATGTGGACAATAGAAAGACCGGTGAATGGATAAGCTATTGGGAAAATGGAGAAATAAGGAGCAAGGGAGCTTATGATGAGAACCACAAACAAACTGGTGAATGGTTTTATCACCGTGAAGATGGGACGGTATCTGAAGTGAAGGACTTTAGTGAAGATGATAAATATTATAATGGCGTAGATAAGATTGCCTAAATGTTTAAAGCTGTGTGTATTTCGTTAATTAACTTCAAAGGAGGTGATCAGTTGTCTAAATCAATTAGAACGCTGACCTCCGCAGGGTCTCCTCATTAACACACAAATGAGATGATTTCTGTGTGAGGTCAGCGTTACAAAATCAAAGCCCTGAATGCTATTCGGGGCTTTGTAATTTTCACTAAACTATCAACTTTAGACAGTATCTGATACATACTCCGTGAAAATGATAAATCAACTATATAATAAACGTTTGTTTATCAGATTATTTTTTTAATTTTGTCTTTATCATTTTTAAGTATCCCTTAATAAAAGGAAATTTGGTACCCCAAATACCAAGACCAAATGCAAGGAAAACTAAACCTGGTCCAGGGGTAATAAGCATAATTAAACCTAATATAATAAATATACTCCCGAATATGATTACAAATACTTTACTTATCATATCAAAATGTTATCCAATGGTTAAATATTTTAATTAATTTTTACTACAAAGTATAATAAGATTATGATTACCAAAGCTAAACCTGAAGACTTCAATTTTTGGACAAATGCAAACACCCGATGGGGAGATATGGATGGATTACGACATATTAATCATGCGGCTTATCTTTCATATATGGAAACAGCTCGAATGGAGTGGCTCGAACAACTTGGCTTTGTAAATGAAAGATGGAATTCAGAGCTAGGAGTAATCTTAGCATCAGCTAAAATAGATTATTTTTCTCAAATACATCATCCCGAAGAATTGAATATAGGACTGACAGTCTCAAGAATTGGAAAAAAAAGTTTTGATCTACTAACAGGAATTTTTAATAAAGGAAAATCAAAAATTATTGTTCAGGCAGTTTTTGTACTTGTGACATTCAATTATAACCAAAATAAAAGTATACCTGTTCCTAAAAATATTCATACACTATCTGAGAAATAATTAACAGTTCTTCTATAGGACACAACTTGGTTTTTGATGTAAGATTTACAGCTATGATTTTTAAAATTATACTCGGTTGTTTTGAAAAATATAATGAAATTATCTATTGAATATTGTAACGTCTGAAATTATTTGCCCAGGGCAGCCAGTATGGCTACCGCATTGTTGGACAAATATGGTACCGAAATTAATTCCCTTTCAATGATTCCCTCTGGTGGTGGTGTGTTTGAGGTTACAAGAAATGGATCTTTAATTTATTCAAAGAAAAAAACAGGTAAATTTCCTGAGATAAATGAAATAATTTCACTTATAAAGTAATCATAGAGTCAGATAATATCTGAATCAATATTTTTCAGATTTAAATAATAAAATATTATTTCTAAAAATTAATTGGGTTAGTTGTGAACTTTAATTCAAAATGTTTAACACTGAACTGTTATAACATATTATTTGTTTTTTTAACAGTGTTGAACGCTCAAAATACTCTACCACATAGAGATTATACAGATATTACAAAAAGAGTATACTATTTTACAAAAGTTGAGTTTATTACCGAAGAGGGCGAATTTAATGAGGATATTTGTACCTTTAACATTCCGGAGTTAAATGATAAGAGCCCTCCTTTTGTAGCAATTTATTATAAAAGAGAAAATTCAAATTGGTTTACCGAATCTCTGTATCGCAAACGTGTTAGATTCAGATTTAAAGATGGTGTGCTCAAATTAGACCGTACAAATTTTTGGGATTGGTTTGAATTAGAAGAAATACGAGTAGTCATTCTTTTTTAATAAGAAGATTTGTTAGAGTATATCAATAATCAACGTAATTTTTAGTGTTTTATTAATATAAATTATAGAAAGAGAGAATTTAATATGGCAAATATAAATAAAATTATTTCATCCACAAATTCATGGAACTCAACTTCATGTGAGCTAATTGTTTTTGGAATTTATAAAGATCTAAGTATGACAGATGTTGGAGATGAGATAAACGAGCATTTAAATAAAGCAGTGACCAAAGGGATTAACTGCGGTGGAATCAAAGGTAAGGAAGGAGAGAGTCACTTATTTTTTAGTGATACAAAAAGATTTCTTCTCCTTGGGCTTGGAAATAAAGAAAAAATTGATGCCGAAACCACGCGAAAAACTGGAGGCAGATGTGCAAAAATTGCATTGAAAGAAAAATGTTCTTCAGTTTGGACAGAGGTATCACAAAATAATAATAATGAGGAATTTACTCGCGCTTTAGCAGAAGGACTTGTTATGGGGAGC
>CAXRJK010000050.1:0-4698 GCA_964230865.1 Winogradskyella sp. | reverse complement strand
TTTAACCCTGTTACAACGCTCATGTATGACCTTCCATCAGATGCGTTTGTAACTCTGAGCATTTATGATATGTTGGGAAGAGAGATTACACAACTGGTCAATACATCACAGACCGCGGGCTTTAGATCGGTTCAGTGGGATGCCACTGACTCAATGGGTAAGCCAGCCAGTGCGGGTGTTTATCTTTACCAGATCAAGGCTGGAGAGTTTGTTCAGACCAGGAAAATGGTGCTGCTGAAATAGACTTACTTTAAAAATACTTGTTAGAGAGGCCCCGGAAATTGTTCGGGGCTTCTTTTTTATATAAATAGATTATTTTATTCTTTATGAAAGTTAATTTTCTAGATTAAGTCCGACCTGTATTATCATCAACTTGATTGAGAATTTTTTCCATTCGTCTAGATTCTGTAACCAACGCGTGGAGAGTTTCTTTTACACGTTTTGGAGGTAAAGTATGAATGGATAGCTCAAGTATTTCTGCCAGTCCTTTAATAGTTGAGAGTGGTTTTTTAATTTCATTTTTGATTTTTAGAACAATCTCACCGATAGCTGCAGTGTCCTTTATTTTTTTCAATTCGGATTCTTTTTTACTTAGCTCAGCTTTAAGGTTATTAATATTATCTTCTAAATTGGTATTATTATTTCTTAACAAAAGATGTTCAAATATTAATGATACTTCTTCAGAAATGACTTTATATATTTGTAGATCTTCCTTTAGATATTTTGCTTTTTCAATATGCCCTAGATTCAATACCCCAATCAGTCGTTTTCCCATCCACAATGGCAAGGCAACAAATGATTTAAACTGAGTTTTCCTTTGTATTTGACTATTGGGTAGTGAAGAAACGATCACAGGATGTTTTTGTTTTACTACCCACCCAGACAGTCCACTTCCACTACCAAAATCAAATTCTGTGATTAAATCTACTTTATCAGGACCAACTTGATATTCGAGTTCTAGGGTGTTTTTATTTTCACTATAAACATAAAATGTAGCCGAAGTAAATGTAATCTTCTTCTTGACTTCTTCAACAACAAGTGAATAAATTTTTTCAGATGGAACTCCCTCCTGTATTAACTCAATAACCTCTGTTAAGATTTTTCCTGCTTCCATCCTTTTCCTCTCTATTCTTTATGTAATAATTCTATCAGATTTGCTAATTGATCTCTTTCATTTTCCTGCTCAATAGGAATACGAACCACAAAACACGTTTCAGAATTTTTCCAGGAACTATCAAAAAATATATCTCCCCCCATGGAGGTGATAATTTCATGGGAGATGGTTAATCCCAAACCAGGGTTATCAGATGTATCTTTTGTAGTAAAAAAAGGATCAAATATCTTTTTCTCTAGTTCTTTCTTTATGCCTATTCCATTATCAATAAAATTAATTTCAATCCATTTTTTATCAATAATATCTGTACGAATTTTGATATTCAGTTTCTTTTTTATTGATTTTTCATTCAAGCTATCTCTTGCATTGATAAATAAATTAACAAACACCTGTTCCAAAAGAAGTGCATTTCCAACTATAAATGGTAGGTCTTGATTAAAATCAAAGTCTACATCTATTTTATATTTTAATAGTTCATATTCAATAAGTTTATGCGCATTACGTATCCCCTGTGCAATATTAACCATTCCGATGCTTTCGTCTTCAGTTTGATTAGCAAATAGACGGATAACCTGAATATTATTATTAACTTGAGAAAACAGATTCTCAATCTCTTTGAAGCTATCTTCAACTTTTTCATCAGATTTTTGAAGTTGTTTTCGCATCAGGTCCACTCTCATCTCCAGTGTGGTCAGCGGTTGACTGATATTATGTATTAACCCCACCGATAATTCCCCCAGAGCTCTCACTCTATCCCGTGATATAGTAAGAATTTGCTGGTGCTTAAGCTCTTTTTCTAATGCTTTTTGAAAAGCCGCATTTTTCGCGCTTACAATTATAAAATCATTTTCTCCTGAAGTGTTTTCAATTACATTGAAACTTGCATAAACAGGAACCGATATATTTTCAAATACCAAATGAGTGTCAATGTTTTGAAAATTACCTCTGCGAATCTGCTTTTCCAGGGGGTCCTTTCCCTCTGCTACATTTAGGCTATCTGAGAATACATCATCAATAATTTTTCCCTTTAATTTTAAAAAAGTGGTCTGTAGCAAATCCAGAGTACTTTTATTCGTATATTGAATTATTCCATCAGAATCCAAAATAAAAATCGCATCAGGGAGATTCTCTAGAATCATAACCGTGGTGGCATAATCTCTGTTAAGATTTGAATTTTGTTCAGCTATAGTTTTGCTCATACAACGATATCAGGAATAGAACTATTTGTCACCCTCTTATTCACTTTCTTAGGGAGTAAATCTAAAACTAAATGTGAATCCACTTCCTTTACTTTCACAAAAATATTCTCAAATTTTTGAAACCTGCCATTGGACTGAGTTAAAATATTATATCCCCTTATTCTGAGTAAATATCCATTGAGCTCTAGACAGTCAATTATTTTTCCTTTTAAAATCTGCCCTGGTTTTAATCTTCTGAAAAGATTTTCCAATCCGGTCTCAGTTTTATAATCGATATTAAAGGTCATCATTGAATCACGAAAAGTTCAACTCCAAAGCTTTGGTGAATGTAAAAATAATCTGAAATTATATCAGAATAGTGTATAAACAGCTTATAAATTATTTTTTACTTCACTAAAATATTAATTGAGACTTGTTGCTCTTCCTTCTCATCATTTGAATTATCCTCTATTGGCTCTTCTTCAAGAGATGTTTCTAGGGTCTGAGCATTCATAGAGGTCAGCTCTACAGAATCTTTTTCCCGTTTCGGATTGTACTCCTTTCGCCTTTTTTTTCTTTTCATCGGTTTATCGGCAGTCTGTTCAACCTGATGGATTGTCTCAGATTGACCTATATTAATATTTCTAATGGAATCTTCAGACATAAAAATTTCCTTTCATCTTTTGTCTCAGAGTCACATGTACATGGCTGAGTATTTGGCTTACTCTTCCCTCTGATAAGTCCAAAACGGTTCCAATATCTGCCAACGTCAAGTTTTCATAATAATATAAAGCTAAAATGAGCCGTTCGCGCTCTGAAAGCTCCTGAATATAACCTTTCAGCTCACTGCGCATACCCCTTTTATCCATTTCTTTTTCAGGAGAAATTTGATCTTTGTCCTCCATCATTTCCATTCGTGTTATCGTCTCCCCTTCATCATTCGAAAAAGATTCATCAAGTGAAACCATCAAATTCAATTGAGCAAGGGACATTACTTTAGATATTTCTTTTTGGGTAAGACCGGTCTCCTTTTGGATTTCCATTAAAGAAGGTTCCCGGTCAAATTTCATTGAAAGTTTTTCCTTGGCATTATTAACTTTTCCAAGTTTTTGCATTTGATCCCTCGATAAAATACCTGTACGGCGCAAAGCATCAATAATCTCGCCGTGAATTCTTCGATAAGCATATGTTTTAAATGCTGTACCAGCCTCAGGATTAAAGCGTCCCAGAGCATATAAAAGCCCCACAACACCAAATTGATACAGATCATCTCTGTGAAGCCCAAGATGGGTCCCTACATTTATTCTTCCAACAATATGTTTCACAAGCGGCAAAAAGGCTCTTACTGCCTGATCTTTTATGTGCTCGTTGCCTGTCGTACAATATTCTCTTACCAGAGCTTCCCCATCCATTTTTTTGTGTTCCATAATCATAATTTCTTAAGCGCTATGCTCCAAACTCTGTTCTTCATCACCCTCAGGCTCTGTTTCAGGAGTAAATATATGTATCCCCCATTTCATAAATAATCCTGCAACAAAAAAAATAAAGAGCACCCCAATATAGACAACCAAACTTCTGATAAGTCCTTCAAAAATAGAAATTTGAAATAACAGATTTAAGATAAAGCTTATCAAAGCAATGATAAGTGCAATTTTGTAAACTATATTATCCATTCGTAGACTGTATCTCCACATTTTTGTAATTCATAAACCGATCAAAGAAACTATCACGTTTTTTGGCTTCCGTAATTGGCATTTTCATAAGTCTTCTGGTTATCATTCTTAGTGAATTTACTGGCATGGAATTAGGATAAAACAGTGAAACTGGTTTTTGTTTTTGGATAGAATATTGAATCAAATTGTCTTTTAGAAGTGAGCCACCGTATACAAGTGAGCTGTTTAAAAACCTCTGTACCATAAGATTCATTTTTTTAAACATAGACTCTCCATTCTCTTCGCTATCTACCATATTGGAGATCATAACAATTGGTACCTCTTTATTTGTGTTTCGAATAACTTTAACCATTCCATAGGAATCTGCAATAGATGCGGGGTCGGGAGTAACTACCAAAATAATTTTATCTGCTCCCACAACAAATGACATAACAGAATTATGTACACCTGCTCCGGTATCGACAATTACTGTATCATATTCATGTTCAAATTCTGAAAATGAATTCCCAATTTTCTGAAGAACTTTATCTTCTGAGTTAAGCATTTCAATTACAGCAGATCCAGCTGGCAAAATATCAACCCCACCAATTCCCTTTGTAATTACGTCCTTCAATGGGACAGAACCGCTTAGTACATCAGCAATAGAATATTTTGGACGAATTCCCATTAATAAGTCTACATTACCTAAATGACTATCTGCATCTATCAGTAATAACTTTTTCTTCATGCGGGA
>CAXRJK010000049.1:0-6832 GCA_964230865.1 Winogradskyella sp. | reverse complement strand
AACTGCTTTTATAAAATATGAGATAGCACCTTCTTTATCTTCTAAGGAACTAAAAATTTGCCCAGCCGTAAAGTTTGCATCAAAATTACTAGCTGCAAGTACTGCCCCTTTGGAAGCATAATCCTTTGCAAGATCATTATTTCCAGATTCATAAAAACAGGTAGCAAGAATGGGATAAGTTTGAGGCTCTCCCGGATTAATATGTATCGCTTCTTTGAACGATAAAATCGCATTATCAAGTGCTGTTTTTCTTTCATCTCCAGAAGATTTACGAAACTTATTAAACTTATTCACACCTGTATTAAATTTGTCAATCCAAAATTGACTCCTTGCTTGGTCAACGTACTCACCTACGGTAGCGCCTTCTAAAATGACTTTATCTTCATCTATGCCTAGAGCTAGATCAAACATTTCATTCATTTTACCCCAGTCTTTCTTTTTGGCATAGATCATCTTTCCCAGCAAATAGGGAATTTCAGGATTATCCGGCTCAACATCTAGTGCCTTTATCAAAAACTCCTCAGCTTTTTCCCAGTTTTCCTGTTGAATATAAAGTCTTGCAGAGGTCAGCTCCTCGCTGGCACATCCCAAAATGCCCAGATAGAAAATTGATAACAGTAATAATAATTTAGATTTTAAAAACATTTTATACCTCAAATAGTAGGGGAAATTAGATGAGAAGAACAGTTAATTCAAGAAATAACCGAATTCCTTATAAAATTTTGTCTTCGCTTTAATTCCTCATTTGTCAATGACAATAATGAATTTACACCAAAGTCTTCTACACAAACAGATGCTAAAGCAGAACCAAGAATAAGAGACTCCCTTTCATCCATTCCAGATGCAAGTCCTGAAATATACCCACCGCCGAAGGTATCACCTGCTCCTGTAGTATCTTTAATACGCTCTACATCGAAAACTCCTACAGAAATTGAATTTCTTTTTGTAAATAGCTTACACCCTTTTGAACCACATTTAATGATGACTTTTTCAGGACCTAAACCCAAGAGTATTTCTGCTGATTTTTCTAACATACTCTTGCCTGTGAGAAGTAAAGACTCGCTATCATTTAAAAGCAAGACATCACAATTATTAATTACTTTTAGTAATTGCTCACGGGTTGTTTCAATCCATAAGTTCATGGTGTCCACAATTATAACCGGATTACCTTCAACTTGATTCATTACAGAGAGCTGAATGTCAGGGTGAATATTTGCGAGAAACAGAAAATCTGTATTCCTGCATTTTGTAGAAAGATTAGGGGAAAAGTTACCAAATACTCCCAATTCTGTAAATAGCGTTTCCCTGTTATCCATTGTAAGATCATATTCACCTCCCCAACGGAAGGTGTTACCTTCAACTGTTTGAAAGTCAGTCAAATCAGTAGAATACTTTTTAATTATTTCAAATCCTTCTTTAGGAAAATCATTGCCAACAATTCCAACAGGGTAAACCTTGTTATCTATGCCTGAGGCAATGGTGGCATAGGTTGCTGAGCCTCCGATTAGGTTTTCCTTTCGGTCAAAAGGAGTTACAATGGTATCAAGAGCAACTGAGCCAACTATAGCTATAGATTTATCATTCATATTCACTTTTAATATTAAAAACTATATTTCAATTCAAACCGGAGATGTGAAAAGTCTTCCATTTGATTTAGGCGGTAGCTTTCTCCAGCTGGGTGATTGTCTCTTCCTCTAATTTGAGTCATCCCAGATATCAATTGGAGATCCTGACTTAGATCATATTCAATAGTTAAACCAAGTATGCTACCCCATAATTTAAGATTTTTTGTATCTAAAGGATCATACAGGTCCATCATACTTAACAGGCCTATCTTTAATTGATCTTCTAGGAAGGTCTTTTCCATACTGCAAGTTAACGCTTTTTTCATTAATGCTGCGGTTGGTGTCCCCATGCCCGGAGAAAAGAAATTACGAGGGTCTATTTCATCTGCTGATAGCTCCAGTGCAGGAATGTCCACATCCTCATTTATTGGAAGGTCTCTAGATTGGTATTTTAAAGTGTCATAACTAAAAAATTGTCCCACTATAGTAATATCCCATGGGAGCCCATATTCAAACTGTAGTGTCATCTGAAAATAATTTGCTTTTTCTGATAGTGGATATTCCTCAGCTAAATAACTATATAGCCAGCCTAACGATGGATTAGGATTTTCACGATTTATTCTTTTATTTTGATCCTCCGTCCTAAAGAAAGCGTAATCTCCTCGTAAAATTAGATCTTCAAATAGCATGGTCCCACCGACACCTATCATATTGGTTTTTCTGTATCCGTAAACTATATCAATATCCGGACTGCCAGTTTGGGATTCATTCTGAAAAAATGCATTAATTCCTGATAAATTAAACAACCGGTCGTATCCACTAAATCCGCTTAATCGAATATCTCCATAGTTATGTGAATATTCAATAAAAGCACCATATTCCATAGGGACCTTCTCAATTGGATATATTTGATATTCCTGTGGGACAATGGGAAGCCTAATAGGAAATGCAGGGTCATTTACCGGAACTCTATTTGTATGGTGAAATGGAGATAGGACAGCACCCAACTTAAAATCGTTTGCGTAGAGATCAATTGCTGCTGAGTATGAGCCAAGCTTTCTATCGGCTCCCTGAAAAAACAAATAGTAATAGTCGAACGCATTGACCACATCTATAGGGCTATTTTCATCAACACTTCCCCAAGTATGAATTTGTTTTCCTAATCGAATTTCACCAAAATCAGTGTACCAAGTCATGTAAAGCTCTCTTAGGTCCCATAAAAAATCCTGTGGGTTACTGCTAGATAAAAAATGAGTGTGTTGTTGCGGAGAGTATTCCATAGCTAAATCACCAAAAATTTCCAAATTTTCATTTTGATGCCTAATATGCAAATCAATCATTCGGTAAGGAATATTTATTAGGTGATTATCATTCTGAGCAGATAAGTAATAAAAATTCAAATCACCAGAATAGGAAGTTTGGCTAAGACCCATATTAAATCCAATCATTAAAGTAAGGAACATTAAATTAATTTTTTTATAATGATTCATGGTTATCCCTATCTTATTTTAAAGCTTCATTGAGCCAGTTCAATACTTCAGTTCCTTGAACTTTCCAGGCTCTCTCCAATCCCCAGTCAGGAAAATCTCCCCTTAACTCTCCGTTCCATAAATAAGAAACCTTTGTATTTCCATCGCTCATGGGAATCAACGTCCATCTCCCTCCGGCATTAATTAGGCGTACATAATTATTACGTTCAGGAATTTCCATTTCATTGTAGGCAGTAAATGTGTAGTTGTATTCAATGGGTGATTTCTCAGACACATACTGTACAATATAATCTCTATTATCGAACGGAAAGGGCATATCTAAAATAATGTGAACAATGTCTTTTGATAAAATCATGGTCTTCTCTATGCGCTTAAATACATTAGGATAGTTAGCCTTATTTTCAACTATATCTGCTATTTTTTTCATATTAAACGGTAATATTTTTTCCGCTTTACACCACTGAACGTTATCTTTTTTTGTCCATCCCACCCAAACATCTGATTCCTGCAAAATAGTCCAATCATTTAAGTTTTGAGGGACAATGTTTGGTGATGGTAAACATATATTTGAGGCAAAAAATAAATAGACTAAATTGCTTTTTAACATATAATTATTGGTTTTTTAAAAATGTTTTATAAATAAAAGAACAATCCTTTCTTATCTGCTTTTCGGTAAGCCCAAATTTATTAAGATCGTATTTATGTTTACTGATAAAGTTACGTTGTTCTTTTGCAGTTTGCTGAATGGAACTAATTAATTTTTCCGATGGCTCATGCTCTATAAACTTCAAAAGTTCCGGCATTAGCTTATCAAAGTCGCTCATCATTCGGTCAAAGTGGATAATTTTAACATTTTTCCTATCAATTTTATTGTGGATCCAATCATCATGAAATCTTTCCAGCAACTCCACCAATGCGTTATATAATCTTTTAATATAGCGATTCCTAATATCATCTGGTAGTGACCAAAACCCAAATTTTTTATCTAACACACCTGTAACCAAACTTAAACCAGATGGAATAACATTTAAAGGATCTCGAACCATATACAGAATTTTTGCTTCAGGAAATTTAATCTGAAACTTTGGCATATTAGCACTAACTGAAAAAAGTTTTCCTATAATTCTATCCTGTTTTGTTGAATTCAGAGTTCGCTTCCAAATTGATTTCAGCCAATTGAAATCTCGGCTTGACATGTCCCGCTGCTGTGGATCAAACCAATTAAAAACATCTTCATCTGCCCAAGATAGGATAAAGCCATAAAGGAAAAATCCATCTAAATAATGAAATAAAATTGAGACATCATCTGTCTCTACCGATCTTAAACTAGTTTTGTGGGCAGCTGTTGAGTGGTGGCGTGCAGGACTTATTTTCTCCAAAGCAGGAAGAATAGGCCTAATCAGTTTTTGAAGAATCAGGGATGGATACAGCATCTGCCAAAGCTCCGTACCTGCACCAATTTTCTCATTAACTAGGTAACGATGGAGAAAGGTTGTCCCCGATCTGGGATTTCCAACAATGACTATTGGGTTTTTCAGTTTTTTTCTGCGAAGTGAGATCCAGATTACATTGTCCAAAATCATTGCGAAGCTTACAGCTATCCATAGCCCTCCAATCAATATACCGGAAAAAATAGGTGATATCCACTTCCCGAAAGTTTTCCCAAGGGTTACATATATTTTTATAACTCGCTGAAAAATAGATATATTCAATTCAATTTTATTTAAACTTGAAATATATTGAGTAGTTCATTAAAAAAAGTTAACTTTTTTATCCGTTTTACATCTATATAAAAAGTCAAAAAGGAAATCAAAGTGTATTATAGACTACCTGTAATAATTTTTCATCTATTTTTAGTCATCTCAAAAGCTGATGTTTTTGAAGGATATGTAATATTTACTCCCGGACAAGGAGGAGCTGGAGGTAGTGCAACCACTTCTTATTTGATGGATCACAATAGTGATGTTGTTCATACGTGGTCTCATGACCGAAGTCCCGCAAGTATGCCCTATTTATTTCCAGACAGTTCTATCATATATCCCTATCGTGTCCCCAGTCCTTCAATGAGTGCAGGAGGAGTAGGGGGAGGTATAAGAAAATATGATTGGGGTGGAACAATATTATGGGATTATCAATTTTCTGATAATACTTATCAGCATCACCACGATATTGAACCTCTGCCCAATGGAAATGTACTCATCATCGTATGGGAAAGAAAGACATCCGCAGAAGCATATGCAATGGGGAGGCAAATAATTAACAATCCCTTGAATCAAATGTGGTCTGAAGCGGTTCTTGAATTAGACCCTGAAACAGGTGAAATAGTATGGGAGTGGCATCTCTGGGATCACCTTTGTCAGGATATCAGTAGTCAATATCCAAACTATGTTGATGTTTCTGAACATCCTGAACTATTCGATATTAACAATGGCAATGTTGGAAGCAGTGGCGGACCAGGAGGTGCTAACGCAGATTGGATGCACATTAATGCCATTGCCTATAATTCTGAATTGGATCAGATTATTCTATCATCGAGACATCAGGATGAAATTTTTATCATAGATCATAGTACAACAGTTGAAGAAGCCGCTGGACACAGTGGTGGAAATTCTGGTATGGGTGGTGATTTACTTTTCCGTTGGGGAAACCCTCAAAACTATGATCGGGGTGATAATTTAGATCGTATTTTGGATGCTCAACATGGTGTGAATTGGATTCCATCAGGATTTCCCGGTGAAGGGAATTTAATTCTCTTTAACAATGGACACACAAATCAAGCTTCAGCGGTCTTAGAGTTGACCCCACCATTAAATTCCAGTGGAACCTACGAAATTTCACCGAATGACCCCTTCGGGCCTGAAGATACGGTTTGGAGCTACTCAGCAGGAAGCAGTATCCAATCAGATGTCCAGAGTGGGGCTTTTAGACTACCTAACGGAAATACACTGATTACTGAGGCTGATGATGCATATATTTTTGAAGTAAGCTATTCAGGCAGTGTCGTATGGAGCTATACCCATCCAGGGAATGATATTATGATTGCCCGTGCTCAGAAATACGGACTTGATTATTTTACTCAAAACAACGAAATGACTTTAATGGTTGATTATGTTTCTGATTGGAATATGATAGGACTTCCGCTTTTTATTGAAAACTCCAATCAAACTACAATATTTCCTGAAGCTGTCGAAGGAACACTTTATTCATTTTCTGGAGGCTATGTGCAGGAAATTGAATTGACCCCTGGAGTTGGCTATTGGCTCAGGTTTCCCTTTGCTGGTGTAACCCAAGTTACCGGTGAACCAACTGAAGGACTATCAATATCTTTAAATACAGACTGGAATCTAATATCAGGGATATCCTCTCCTTTGGATGTAAATAACATCATTGACACTGATAATCTAATTATCCCCGGGACATTATATGGATTTCAAGAGAGTGGCTACACATCAGCGGAAATCATTTACCCAGGTTATGGATACTGGATAAGGAGTCTCGGTGAAGGTGAAATCACGTTATCATCTTTTTTATATGGAGGACGAATCAAATCATTTCAAATCCCTATAAATGCTAATACGTTAAGAATCGGAAAACAGACACTTTATTTTGGATCTGGTATTGAAACTGAAGACCCGTTGAGTTTCTCTCTCCCACCTTTACCACCCGTTTTGGGTAAAGATATACGTTTTTCATGAAACACTAAACTCTGCGCTAGGGACGAGTGTAAGGTTGAGCTAATGAATGACGACCAACTGATTCAATTGGAATCAAATATAA
>CAXRJK010000048.1:0-3772 GCA_964230865.1 Winogradskyella sp. | reverse complement strand
GCTACAGCATAATCAAAGCTTTGCTTGGTCTTAACGAAATAACCAATAAAAGCACAATGAATGAGAACAAATACTGATTGAATAAAAAATGAGACCCACTTAAAGCGATATAATGGAGATTTTACCAGGAATAAACCAGATAGAATTAATACATAGCTATGGAATATTCTCCAAATGTCACGGGGAATAAACCTGAAATAATGAACACCAGAAAAATGTACAAATAGCAATTGAATTGTCATGATAACAACCAATAATGTTGCAAAAGATCCTGGAGAAGATGGAAGTAAAGATAATAACCTACTTCTGGTCATTTTAAAGAGATTTGGAATTATTTGCTCTCCTTTTTATTTATATTTAACTCTTGCCATTTTTGCCAGTGCTCATCAATATAAAAGCTTGCAGAGCTATAATATGCGGTCATATCCTTTAACAGTGTTAATTCCAAATCTTGATTATCAACACGGCTTAATAGCAATCTATCTTTTGAATTCCATTCATATGATCCTTCAATAAATTTCTCAGAGTAGTTGTAATTCAAAACCGAGTTATTTGAAAATATGATTCCATTTTGGTTGACCGTTAAACAATCACTGCAATTAGTAAAAAGATTTTTACCAAATGATAAATAATCTGTGTTAGGAAGTGTTAATTCTGTTAGAGTAGTAGTAATATCTACATGACTTCCAAAATTGGTAATTACTTTTGGAGGTCCTAATATTTCTTCATTACCCAATAGAAAAAATGGAACTCTGTATTTATAAAGCAACGCACTTTCATTATAGTTTCTAACACCCTGCAAATTATGGTCAGCTGTTACAGCAGTTATAGTATTATTCAAAGACTCCGTATTATAAATATCATCTAAGAATTGGTTTAAAAAACAATTTGCATATTGATAAGCACCAAATCTTTTTTGAGCCAACTCTTCATTACCACGAATCATATTTTTTAATTGAAAACCCATTTGTAACGGTGGAGCAACAAATGTATCAGGTAATTCAAATGGAGGATGATTGGTAGTTGTAAAACACATGATGAATTGTGGTTTTTCAGATGATGATAAGATCTCAAACACAAAATTGAATAGGTGCTCATCAAAAACACCCCAATCCGTCTTTGGGATATTTGCATCAAAATCGCCCTCTCCAAACACATGGTCAAATCCCTGAAGTGGAATAAAGTCTCCAATTCTCTGCCATGATAGTTTCCCACCATAAACAAAATTTGTTACATAATTATTTTTCTTATAATTCTCAGCTAGTGATGATGGAAAAGAAACTGCGCTGTATTTCTGTTGTGACAGAGGTATTGTGTTGGGCAGGGAAGGTAAACTCAAAATAGTTGCTGTAAGATTTTGAATGCTCCCAAATCCTGACTGAATAAAATGGTCAAAATAAATGGACTGGTCTATCCAATCTGAAACTCCACAGGAAATTTGAAATTCATCTGATTCAAAATCTAAAATCCAAGATCCAAACCCTTCCATCATTATCAAAACAACATGAGGAGGATCAGTTTCTAACCGTGTGTCACTTTTTGTTGTTCTCTGAAATTCCTTCCATGACGCTACCTCTTTAGATTTATTAATACCAAGGAAAGGCTTCGCTGATTTTGAAAATGCTGTTTGCATATTTTCCCGATATAAATGTTGTCTCCAAAATGGAAGTGCGTTTTTTTGGGAAATACGGGCCTCCACTGCTTTTTCAAATGTAAATACTGGGTTAGGTCCGAGTTTATTTAAAAATGCATCATTTGTATAAGCAGCATCCATCATATTTATAGGAAATAAACTAAATGATGCCCGAGCCATTATCGCAAAAATTAAAAATGCCCCCAATAAAATTCCAGCAGACTGGAATAAACCCCTTGTACCATTAAGGTTCTGAGTAAAGATTTTATCTAAGAGATAATAAAAGACAATAGAAATACTAAAAAGTCCAAATAAAATCCAAAACACTGGGTAGTTTTTCCAAATAGATTTAATTACAGCTTTTGTGTCATCTTCAAACATATCAAAAAATATGATATTTAAGTGGTCTTGATAAAAATCGTAGAAATAGATATCTATACCAAAAATAAAAAAAATAATACACAAAACAATGGTCACCCAAATTTTTGAAAAATATCTAAAAATTAATAAATAATTTTTTGATGGAATTATTAAACCTAGATATAGCATTAATATTGGAATAGACAATCCATAAATAATGGTTGCGCTGTCAAACCTTACTCCCAAAATAAATCCCTTTACTATATCCAACCATCTCACATAAGGTATATCCGAAAACAAATAGAAAAAAATGATTCTATTAGTAAAAAAGATGAAAAATAGAATCAATATCAGTGGGAATAGTTTTAATACCTGGTCACTAATGAATGATAAATATAATCTATAATTTAGATTTCTCATTTTATTGCAAACTTATTAGAGTGTTTAAAAATAATTATATTGTTAGCGATAAAGTATATAATTATACTAAAAGTTATTTTTCCGTTGTATGCTCATTCCTGACTGTCTTATAATATTGAATGTGGAATAATTTGTAATATTTTAAAAAGACCGAAAAGGCAGCAATTTTACATAAAATCAAGCCTCTTATTCCATCTAAAAATCCTCTTTTAATAAAATAATGAACTACAAATTTTCCAACTGGTCGAAAAATGAAGTGAAATAAGTTTGTCCGGATTCCTTGTTCATACATATCTTTTGCTGCCCACTCTGCATAACGACTCATTTTTTTTAAATGAACAGAAAAGTCACGAATAGGTTCATGGATGAGAAATGCTTTTTTATATCCAATAACCCCTGCGTTTTTTACTACCAATTTAGAGTGGACTCTTTTTAGTAAAAAGTTTTTATATGTTTCTTTTCTTACCAAACGCATACCCCGGTGTCCCAGATATCTATCGTGATTTTGAAGTTTACCTAGAAATTTTGTTTTGATGCTTACCCAAAAACCATCCACACTAATTTTATCCTGAGATAACACTGCTTGGATTTCATTACGCAATGCCATATTACATCTTTCATCTGAGTCAATAATAAAAATCCAATCATGGGTAACTTGCGGCATTCCCCAGGAACGCTGAGCTCCTGAATTTTTATATTCGTGCTGGACGATTTTAACATTAGGATATCCTTTGCAAATATCTAATGTCTTATCATCACTGAAACCATCCACAATAAAAATTTCATCTACCCATTTTATTGATTCTAAACAGCCTTCAATTATATCGTCTACATTTTGAACCGGAATAAATGCTGAGAGCTTCCTTCTAATCATTTTAATTCTATACCTTTCAAATGAGAGATAGATACATTCCTAAATTATCTGTGCAGAAAAAATATGCACAAATCTGTATCTATTCCATTTATGTTTATATAAAGTCTTAAAGCTCATGTATTTTTTAAAACGCCACCAAATATTTAGTTTGTTTGGATATACTCTCAGATGTTCATCATTTGATGACCAATAATTTGGAACACTTCCTATAAACAGAGTACCTGATTTCAATTGAGAGATAAATTTTAAATCATTAATGTGTTCCAAAACTTCGATTGCTACCACTACTTTGTAGTCAAAATCTATATCCTCCAGTTCATAAGCACTGTGAACGATAAACTTTTCATCCCACTCAGGGATTCTCTTTTTTGCTAATTCAATTCCTGATGTACTGATATCAAACCCTAAGTAGTTTGTAAAGCTTTCCTTTCTTAAATATTTTGCAAATTCCCCCATACCACATCCAACATCCAAAATACCAACGT
>CAXRJK010000047.1:0-22565 GCA_964230865.1 Winogradskyella sp. | reverse complement strand
ATTGATCATTACTCCGCCAAAGGCGTCCTGCAACAAACAGGAACTCATAAGGTCGGACCAGCCTGTGTTATCCCACGCAAGAGTTACCTGATTATCACTGCCATATTGAACAGTAATATCATACTCATGCTCAGAGTTATCACCGTCAAAAGCTAAAATCTGGGTGTAGTAGCGCTCTCCGTTCCACTGAAGCGCTGCATCAAACGCAGGCGGCGGTGGCGCAGGAGGAGCATAGTAGTCAGTGTTCTCATCATATCCATCTGTAGCATCCGGATGAAAACCAAAGGTCATGTCATAGGTGCCATCACTGGAGGAAGCTGTGATCGTCTCAGCAAAACCCGGCTCAGGCGGTGCTGTGATCTCGTAGGACCAGGCAACATCATCGCCGTCCAGCTCTGTCAGATAATCATCAAGATCAAAGGATGAAAAACTCTGACCTTCATCAACGCTCTGGTCCGGAATATCGCCAACAACTGGAGCCTCATCCACACCGGGTGAAACTGTAAAGGTCGCGTTATCACTTCCCGATAGACCCTCTGCGGTCTGGTCCGTTGCGGTAAATACAATTACCTCGCTACCGGTCCAACCTGAGCTGTAGCTAACGGTTGCCACATTACCCTCATCGATGTCTACCATAATATTCCGGGCCTGCATAGCCTCAGGAAGCGGAGTTACCTTTAACTTAAATAAGGTAAAAGCGGTGTTTGTATTGGTAAATGAGCTCTGAGATAACATGTCGACATTGATCATTATACCGCCAAAGGCGTCCTGCAACATACAGGAACTCATAAGGTCGGACCAGCCTGTGTTATCCCACACAAGAGTTACCTGATTATCACTGCCATATTGAACAGTAATATCATACTCATGCTCAGAGTTATCACCGTCAAAAGCTAAAATCTGAGTGTAGTAGCGCTCTCCGTTCCACTGCAGCGCTGCATCAAACGCAGGCGGCGGTGGTGCGGGAGGAGCATAGTAGTCAGTGTTCTCATCATATCCATCTGTAGCATCCGGATGAACTCCAAAGGTCATATCATATGTGCCATCACTAGAGGAAGCCGTGATCGTCTCAGCAAAACCTGGCTCAGGCGGTGCTGTGATCTCGTAAGACCAGCTGACAACATCACCGTCAAGCTCTGTCAGATAATCATCAAGGTCAAATGATGAAAACGCTAAAGGAGACTCCACTTCCTGATCGGGGATTCCCGATACCAGAGGAGGGTCATCCACAGGTGCGGTAGGGGTAACCAATAACTTTAAAGTGGTGACAGCTGTATTGATCAGAGTTATTATGGGGTTGGCAGGGTCTGAAACATCCAGTGAGCCAAAAGCCGGATTTACTGTTCCGGAACCGTCAGTCATATTTACATTTATAAATGCTCCCCCAAAGGCATCCTGTATGATCGCTGATGACATAGACTCGGCATATCCCTCATTGCTCCAGGTAACCGTAATAACGTTATCACTACCATATACCATACTGATCTCATAAACATGCTCGGTCAGGTCAGAGGATGAGCCGTTTAATATCTGTGTGTAGTAGCGCTCCCCGCCCCACATAAGGGCAGCATCAAACGCAGGTGGCGGTGGAGCCGGTGGCGCGTAAAAATCAAAGCTGTCATCATAGCCGTCTGTTGCATCTGGGTGAAAACCAAACGTAAGGTCATAGCTGGAGCCATCTCCCCCGATGGTTACTGAAGAAGAAAATTGTGGACCTGGAGCTGGCAACTGAAAATCATAAGTATTGGAAAGACCACCACAGCCGTCCATAGGAGCGCCAGAGTTATTGGTCCAGCAGTCGCACTGCTCAGATAAGGTTAGGGTCTGCTCAGCAGAGTTATCCCACAACATCAAAGTAAAACTTTCCCCTGAGTTGATCCCCTCATCCACATCGCCACTCAATAGGTCATCGCCGTAAATGGTGAGATTCATATATGCAGTTCCGTTATCTATAATTAGTTCACCGGCACCGGCACAGTTTCCATCGGAGTCCACCGCACCGACCCAGTCTCCCGATTCTGCGGGGACACCAGCGGTAGTAGCAATTCCCTGAAACACACCGGAAGTGTTGGTGGGCAATATCTCACACCAGCTGTCTGGTGGCTGTGAAACTAAGAAGCTTGTTAAAAAGATAAGATTTAATAAATGATTTTTCATTTTATGACTCCATTTATAGATTTTTATTTTCTGTCTTATTAATAATACTTTTCAAAATTAAACTAACCTATTCCTCTTCAAATCTGAAAAGAAACAATTCACAATAAATTATTGTTCAGTTTTTAGCAAGTAGTCAGGCCCATTCGCTGCTCAAAACAAATGGATTGACGGGCTGAATTTATAAAAAATATATTTAGCTGGTAATATAAGTATAAAATATGTGACTATAATCACACACCTTATTTATACCAATTTTGCGACAAAAAATCTATAGATAATGTAGTTTATATTTTTGTTTTTCAATATTTATCCCAATTCTTTTTCATTCTGCGATGAATGTTGTATTAAAATGACCAATTATAAATAATAATACAATCTAGTTTAGAACCGAAAACAGAAAATTATATTTTAATACAAAAATGGTTTTTAAATCGGTAGTCTCAAAATAATTTTAGTTCTTAATTTCATTATTATATATTGCAGCTATGTCAATTGAATTAATTAAAGCCAAACTTGAAAAAGCATTCCCGGGAGCCCAGATTGATATAAAAAATACAACCTCCATGCACCAGGGACACGGCAGCTCGGGATTGCATTTAAAAACAAAAATAATTTTTGATGGATTCAAGGATATTCCTCTCATTCAACGTCATCGAAAGGTCTATGAGGCGCTAGAGGAAGAGATGAAATCCATCATTCACGCATTATCTATTGAGGCAAAGCATGAGTCCTGAAATGAAAGAAAGAGTTGAACAGACCACACGTTCAGATAGAGTTTTTGTGATGTTAAAGGGGACACCACATATGCCCGCATGCGGATTCTCCGCACGGGTTGTCCGCGTTTTAAGTAAGTATGATGTCAGCTATGCTGCGATGAATATTTTTGAGGATATGGAGCTGACCAACGCGATCAAAGAATATTCTAACTGGCCCACAACTCCTCAGCTATATGTGGACGGGGAACTAATTGGTGGCTGTGATATCGTTGAGGAAATGGATTCCACGGGTGAGCTGAAAGCTATCCTGAATCCCTAACATATTCTCATTTTTGAAAGAGCATGAGCCGATAGGTTTTCTGTTCATTGAACTCCTTGGCTGTCAGCTCCCCTGAAAAATAAATACGGTTTAGCTTCTCAATTCTTTTACGATATTTCCACTTTAATAACTTAGCAAAGAGTGGATAGCGACCTTTAAAATAAGAATTTATCAGTGATTTTAGTGGTCCTCCGAACTGCGTAAGAAAATCATCTAATATCTGTATAGTAGGAGCGGTCTCAGATGTTATATCTAGATCGGTGACCTTTTTCAGAGGTAGAGATTTGATGGCATTCTGAAATCGTACATATGGATGCCCCCCCCTCAACTCTGTAAAGTGAGACGCATCTATCTGAAAAAAATCACAAATTAAAATGTGCCCGCCGGGATTCAGCAGCTGAAGACACTTCTCTAATGAGATCTCAATAGGTACGTATTGAAAGCTCTCAGAAAATAGAATCAAATCGTAGGTATTTTTCGTCTCTAACTTTTCAAAAAGTGTTTTGTATATCTTTACCTTACCCCCCAGCTTCTCATTTATCTCTTCAGTGAGAAATGTGCTGGGAGAGACACACTCCACTGAGTGCCCCTTTGAGATGAGTTTTTGAGCGGTGTTCCCGGAGCCGCTTCCCACATCCAAAACAGTTTTTACATCCTCAGGGATGTGGCTCATCAGGAGATCTGAATAGGCCTTTTGAGCTACCGAAAAATGGAGAAGATCAACCGGAGTTTCCGCCTCCCAATACCCATAGTGAAGGTCATCTGATTTTAGGAAAAACCTTCCAATCAGCAATCCAATTTCAAGTCCAATTTCTTTTGAGTCTAGTTTTTTCTTTGTCATATTAATTCAATTAATTATTAGCTGTTCTAAAATATCTGATTTCCATTTTTAAAGACATGTTTAATTTTTGCTCCAGGACATGAGTACACAATTTCAATTGGTTTTTCAACATCCCAGATGATCAGATCTGCTTTCTTATCCACTTCAATACTTCCAACCTGCCTTTCCAAACCAAGAGATACCGCTCCCTGCCAGGTTGAGGCAATCAGAGCTTCCTCAATACTCATGTTTAGATATAAACACGCGAGAACAAGCACAAAAGGCATGGACTGAAGGTGACTGCTCCCCGGGTTAAAATCTGTTGCAAGTGCAATAGAGACACCCCTCTCAACCATTTTTTTTACTGGAGCATATTGATGACTGCCAAGGAAAAATGTTGTTCCCGGTAAAATGGTCGCGGTTACATTTTTTCCAGCTAGAGACCTGATTCCAATATCACTGACAGCCATCAGATGGTCCGCTGAGACACACTCTAGCTCTGCAGCTAGCTCTGCAGCTCCAGAATCCTGAAACTCATCTGCGTGAACTCTCGGAAGCAGGTTATTTTGTTTTCCTGTATCTAATATCCGGGTTGTTTGATCTAAATCAAAATATCCTTTTTCACAAAATACATCACAGTATTTAGCGATCCCCTGCTCTGATACTGCGGGAATCATTTCCTCACAAATTAGATCAACATAGGCATCTCTGTCTGAATATTCCTGAGGAAATGTATGTGCGCCCATAAACGTTGGGACAATATCTATTTCGTGGCTACGGGAAACCAAATCGAGCACTTCAAGAGATTTTAGCTCACTCTCGGTTGACAAACCATATCCAGATTTTGCCTCTACAGTGGTAGTACCTAGCTCTAGAAAACTATCCATTCTATTTGAGACCCTTTCTCTCAGCTCCTCAACGCTCGCATTACGAACTCCGTCTATGCTGGACTGAATCCCTCCACCGCTTTCTGCGATCTCCTGGTAGGACATACCAGACACTCTTTGCCTATACTCGTCCTCTCGTCCACCTAAAAAAACGGGGTGGGTGTGTGAATCCACAAAACCAGGTGTGACTAATTTCTGGCTACAATCAATTATATTTTCACCCTTTTCAGTAGAATCACCAATCTCCTTGATAACCCCATCATCAAGCAATATTTCAATGTTCTCACGTGTTTTAATACACCTTTCTTTAGAGTCCCAACTAAGGAGACTACCTAAGTTCGTTAACTGTGTAGCCATTTTAGAATCTATATATTTTCTATAGGGATATTTATTTTCCACTTTTTACTGTTAGCGATAGCTTGCTCATATCCCGCATCTGCATGTCGTATTATTCCGAGGCCCGGGTCATTATTTAACACTCGCTCCAGCCGTCTGTCCATCTCTTCTGTTCCATCTGCAACGATAACCTGTCCCGCGTGAATGGCAAGCCCCATACCTACACCGCCTCCATGATGAATTGAGACCCAGGTTGCTCCACTTGCTGTATTGCTCAGCGCATTCAGCAATGGCCAATCTGCTACCGCATCTGAGCCATCCAACAGACCCTCTGTTTCTCTATAGGGAGAGGCAACAGAACCAGTATCCAGGTGGTCTCTACCAATTACAATGGGAGCGCTCAGCTCTCCATCTCTGACCATCTGGTTCATTGCCAGCCCTAACTTTGCTCGGTCCCCATATCCCAGCCAGCATATCCTTGAAGGCAGACCCTGAAATTGAATTTGTTCCTTCGCTTTTAATATCCATTGTTTCAGCGGTTTATTTTCTGGAAACAGCTCCAATACTTTTTCATCAGTTCGATATATATCCTCAGGGTCTCCCGATAGCGCGACCCATCTAAAAGGTCCCTTTCCATCACAAAAAAGAGAGCGAACATATGCCGGAACAAATCCCGGATAATCGAACGCACTCTCTATCCCAGCTTTCTTTGCCTGACCACGTAAATTGTTTCCATAGTCAAACGCTATTGAACCCATCTTTTGTAGGTCTAAGATTCCCTGACAGTGCTCAGCCATAGCGCGAAAGCTCTGCTCAACATATTTTTCCGGGTCGGATTTTCTTAACTCTAAAGCGCTCTCGAAGCTTACCCCGTTTGGTACATATCCATCTAACTCATCATGAGCAGATGTTTGGTCCGTCACTATATCTGGTACTACTCCACGCTTAACGACCTCCGGAATAATATCTGCCGCGTTACCTAACAGTCCAATTGATAATGGTTGTTTTTTAAATATTGAGTCTCTAGCAAGTGACAGAGCTGCATCCAGTGAGTCAGTCGATATATCCAAATATTTGGTCTCTAATCTTCTCTGAATTCGAAATGGGTCGATCTCTATCGCGATACATACCCCGTTGTTCATGGTGACAGATAGCGGCTGCGCGCCCCCCATTCCTCCCAATCCCGCTGTCAGAACCAGCCTACCGGTGAGGTCTCCTAAAAAGTGTTTTTTAGCAGCGGCAGCAAATGTTTCATAGGTTCCCTGGAGAATCCCCTGGGTTCCAATATAAATCCATGACCCAGCGGTCATCTGACCATACATCATTAGCCCTTTTTTATCCAACTCATTAAAGCACTCCCAATTTGCCCACTGAGGAACAAGATTGGAGTTTGCTATCAAAACCCTGGGAGAGCTTTTGTGAGTTTTTATTATTCCGACTGGTTTCCCAGACTGTATCAAAAGCGTCTCATCTTCATTTAAGCTTATCAGGGAATCCAAAATTGCATCAAAACACTCCCAATTTCTGGCTGCTTTACCCTTGCCACCATAGACAACCAACTCATCAGGGTTCTCTGCGACCTCTGGGTCGAGATTATTTTGTATCATCCGATAGGCAGCCTCAATTTGCCAATTTTTACATGTTAATTTTGAACCTCTGGGTGCTTTAATATTTCGAGACTTCATTTCGTTTATTTTCCAACTTTATGATTTAGTATATGTATTACTATTTAGCAAACAATGACAAGACAGAGTTTAATTTATTAATTTGTTCTGTAATTGCGTTATAGGAAAATAGGGCTATTCCACTAAAACCAACATCATAGGAATAATTTATTTTTTTAACTGCGACATCCTGAGTCTGATTATATAGTGCGACCCCCATTATGATCTTATCCATTTTATCTTCTGATATATACTCCTTGATAAGATTTATGTTATTAACAAATTCATCAAATAAAGGGTGATAATTCATTACTAAAACCCAGTCAATGATACCACCTGAGAGCCACATATCCCACTCTTGAAAATAACGCTGGCTCGAATGTTCCAGATTTGGTTTAACGGCCGCCGATAGAACAACATTTTTATGGTTATTTTTGATAAACGATTTTAATTTTAATACAAGCTCGGTGATAGAGTTCAAAAGAAACTCATCTCTCAAATTTTGTTTATGGCTTGAACGTTGGTTCATTTTGGGAAACTCATAATTTTCTGTATTTATAGTAGTATTGAGTCTCTCTATTCCACCAAAGTTGTACCCGTGATATTCATTTTTAAAGCGTACATAATCAAGATGTATGCCATCCACCTCATAGTTATTCAATAGATCTTTCATTACCGCTAACAGGTAGGGGTTTACACTCGGATGATGTGGAGCCAAATAAAACCCTTCCTTTCCTGATGCATCCGAGGGAGATCTAATATCGCTAAGAATATACTTCTGACTTTCTCCCTCCACAGCATCAAGCCATTCTGGATTACGATTAAACAAGTGGTGCTTATCTTTTGGGATCTCTTTTGCAGACCAAAGCATATATACATTTACCCAGGCATGTACTTTCAGGTTGTGTTTATTTGCTTTTTTTAATACATAATTAAGAGGATCAAAATTTTCAGTTTTTAATATCTCACTACGGGGAACCCATGAAGATTGATAGAGGCAATCTCCTCTTCCCCTTACCTGCACAAATAATTGGTTAAAGTTATGCTCGACAGCAAACTCAATCATCTCATCTATAGATGATTTACTGGCAAGGGAATACCGAACAACCCAAAGACACCTGTTTTTGAAATCTAGTGTCTCTGCAAAAGAAATTGATATAAAAAAAATCAGAGCGATAAATATATCAACCCTGATTTTATGACTATTGTGTGAGTTCAAAAGCTAAACAGATTTATGAAGAAATGTATCTCCTTATATTACTCCTCATTTTCTGCATCAACGCCAATCATATCTACCAACTCAATCTGTGAAACTTCAGCCCTGTCATTATCTCTAAATCCTAATTTCGTTATCCGTGTATATCCTCCGGGTCTATCTGAATATACTGGGGCAATTTCATGAAATAAAGTATGGACAATGTCTTTATGTTTTATTTTTCTTAATACCTGTCTCCGAGCATGGAGATCTCCGCGTTTTGCAAACGTAATAAGCGGCTCAAGAAACCTCCGTAATTCTTTAGCACGGGCGTGGGTAGTTTTGATCTTCTTATGGGTTATCAGAGAAGATGCCATATTTGCCATCATCGCCTTTCGATGAGAGCGGGATGATAGGCCTAACTTTCGTATCGATTTTCTATGTCTCATAAATTGGACTATTTCGCTTTAGATTTGATTATATATTCATCAACATCCATTCCAAATTGGAGGTCAACATTTCCCAACTTTTCAACTAGTTCCGTTAATGATTTTCTTCCAAAGTTTTTAAATCTCAACATTTCATTTTCCTCACGAGATACCAGCTCATGGATATACTTTATTCCAGCAAGCTGGAGACAGTTATAACTTCGTACTGATAGCTCCATCTCATCAATTGTAGAATTTAAAAGTTTTTGCATAGCAATCTTTTCTTCACTGATTCCTTCTGTAAGCTCTAACACTTCAGGTTTACTTATTGCCTCTACATATTTTAAATGTTCAATCATAACAGAAGCTGAATGACTAATGGCATCTTTAGGACTGATAGAGCCATCCGTGTGCAGCTCAATTGTGAGGCTTTCCTGATCCTCTTTCGCTCCAGGTAGAGCACTTGAATTAAAGGTTACTTTTGTGACTGGACTAAAAATACTGTCAATAGAAATCATCCCAATTGGAGCGCTTGGCACTTCATTTTCTTCACTACCAACATATCCTTTTCCGACTCCTAGCCACAACTCCATATCAATTTCACCATCACTATTCAATTCTGTAATATAATGTTCTGGATTTAGTATCTCAAACTGATCACTTTCATTTTGGATGTCCTGGGCAGTAAACACATGCTTGCCCGCTAATTTTATATGAACTTTATCAGGATTATTTTCAAATAGTTTAAAGCGAACTCCCTTTAAATTCATGATTATATCTGCAACATCTTCTTTTATACCTTTTATGGTCGAAAACTCATGCAAAACACCGTCCATTTTTACATTTGTAATTGCTGCTCCAGGGATACTGGTAAGCAAAATCCTTCTAAGGGTGTTTCCAAGTGTAACTCCGAAACCTCGCCCTAATGGTTTGAAAACAAATTTACCATATGTGCCAGTTTCCTCTTTTATCTCAACTTTTATTTTTAAATCTAACGAATCACTCATTTAAAAAAACCTCAATGAATATATTTATTTTGAATAAAGTTCAACTACCAAACGATCGTTAATTGTCTGATCCATTTGATCTCTTTCAGGGATTTCAATTACTGTACCCTGCATTTTTGCTTTATCTAACTGGAGCCATGAAATATCCAGGTCTCCCTTTATTTGTTTTACTGATTCTAAAATGATATCAAGTTTTTTACTTTTTTCCTTAACTTGAATAACATCACCTATTTTAAGCAAAGCAGATGGAATATTTACTTTTCTACCGTTCACCATAAAATGACCATGGTTAACCAGTTGACGACCAGATGGTCTTGTCGGAGCAAATCCCAACCTAAAAACAACACTGTCCAACCTTCTTTCAAGAAGCTGTAATAAATTTGTTCCCGTTTCACCTTTCATTTTATCTGCTTTTTCAAAACAATTTTTGAATTGTTTTTCTAACAGTCCATACATAAACTTTATCTTCTGTTTTTCCTTAAGCTGTACACCAAAATTAGATAAACGAGCTCTTCTCGATTGCCCATGCTGTCCAGGGGAGTAAGGTTTTCTATTTAGTAATTTATCATACTTAGGATTTCCAAAAATATTTGTCCCAAATTTCCTAACCAATTTCCCTTTTGCTACTTGATTTTTTGCCATTAGATTCTCCGCAAATTACTAAACTCGTCGACGCTTTGGAGGCCGACAGCCATTGTGTGGTAAGGGTGTAACATCTTTAATGGAGGTTATTTGTAATCCAGCAGCTGCCAAAGCTCTAATGGCAGACTCTCGACCTGCTCCAGGACCCTTTACGCGAACATCCACAGAATTTAAACCCAAATTAATTACTTCAATCGCAGCTTTTTCAGCTGCCAGAGTAGCTGCATAAGCGGTGCTTTTCCTTGATCCCTTAAATCCGCTTGTTCCAGCTTTTTCCCACACTAACACATTTCCTAAATTATCTGTTACTGTAATATGAGTATTATTAAATGTCGCTTTGATATGTGCAATACCAACAGTGACATTTATCGTCTTTTTTTTCTTTTTTCTTTTAACGCTAGTACCTTTTGCCATTTTTAATCCTTATTTTACTGCCTTTTTACCCATACCAACCGTCTTTTTTCTGCCTTTTCTTGTACGAGCATTAGTCTTTGTCCTTTGACCATTTACAGGCAAACCACGGCGATGCCTTAGCCCTCGGTATGTACCAATATCCTTCAATCGTTTAATGTTCATCCCTACAGAAGACCGAAGTTCCCCCTCAACCTTGATCTCCAAATCAGTTATAGCTTTTCTAATAGCTATAACCTCTTTTTCCTTCAAATCCTCAACTCTTGTTTCTTGGTTAATCTTGGCTTTATCACAGATATTTCTTGCCTGTGAATGACCAATACCAAATACGTATCTTAACGAGTAAGCTACCTTTTTATTCCTTGGGATATCAACTCCTGCTATTCGTGCCATAAACTATCCCTGACGCTGCTTATGTTTTGGAATTTCACAAATTACCATCACTACACCTTTACGTTTAATAACTTTACATTTTGGACATAACTTTTTTACTGAAGGTCTTACTTTCACATGATTCTCCCTGAAACTAAGAAAACTTTAATTGTCCTGATTTTGTTTTTGTACTCAATATAACCGGATTATCTGATGTGATCGTAATGGTATGCTCAAAGTGAGCACTTGATTTACCATCAGCGGTTCTTATTGTCCACCCATCACTGTCTGTTACAATTTCTTTGGCACCCAAATTAATCATTGGTTCAATTGCAATACACATTCCCTCTTGTAATCGATATCCGTTACCAGGGACACCGTAATTGGGAATTTGAG
The DNA here is from genome assembly GCA_964230865.1 of Winogradskyella sp. Taxonomy (GTDB): domain Bacteria; phylum Fidelibacterota; class Marinisomatia; order Marinisomatales; family AB-629-J13; genus AB-629-J13. The sequence continues at coordinate 11,215 of CAXRJK010000047.1, read as the reverse complement.
GTTCCTCATGCAACTGAGTACCTATTCCATGCCCCACTAATTCACGAACTACTGAATAACCAAACGGTTCTACATAAGATTGAATTGCGTGTCCGATATCAGAGACATAATTACCTACCTTAGCTGACTGGATACCACGATTGAGCGACTCACGTGTTACATCCATCAATTGTTGCTTTTCTTTAGAGACCTCTCCAATTGCAAAAGTCCTGGCATGGTCACCAAAATAACCCAGCTTTTCTGCACCACAGTCCACACCTACAATTTGTCCCTCTTCCAATACTCGATTGTTTGGAATACCATGAACAACCTCATCATCGACCGACACACAGAGTGTAGAGGGAAAACCTTGATATCCCTTAAAAGCGGGACGGGCATTACAGCTTCGGATGTACTCCTCTGCCAGTTTATCCAATTCTAAAATTGATTTTCCTGGAACCATTTCTGATGACAGCATTTCCAGTGTGTCCGCCACTATTTGGCAACTCTCTGCAATTAACTGTATTTCCCGTTTAGTTCGAATCCGTACCATCAGGACCTTCTCCTTCCACGAATTTTTCCTTTAGCTAAAAAGCCATCATAATGCCTCATCATAAGGTGAGATTCTATTTGATTTAAAGTATCTAGTGCCACACCTACAATAATCAGCAAACTTGTCCCTCCAAAAAATGAAGCCAGATCATAGCCAACATCCATGGCATTCATTAGGATATAAGGAAAAATTGCTATGAAAGCTAAAAATATTGAACCTGGCAAGGTTACTCGTGTAAGAATATTATCAATGAATTCTGCTGTTTTTTTACCAGGACGAACCCCCGGAATAAATCCACCTTGTTGTTTCATTGTAGTAGAAACTTGCACCGGATCAAATGCAATAGCAGTATAAAAATAAGTGAAAAAGATTATCATAATACCAAATACAAACCAGTAAAAAGGATGGTCAAATGAAAACCAACGCATGACATTTTGCATAAATTCAGATTCGCTGAAAAATGTTGCGACAGTAGTTGGAATAAACATAATAGATTGTGCAAAAATAATAGGCATAACACCTGCGGTATTTACTTTCATTGGAATATGAGTAGATTGCCCACCATATATTTTTCTTCCTACAACCCTTTTTGCGTATTGAACTGGTATTTTTCTGGTTCCCTGTGTTAGGAGTACCACAAACCCAACAATGACGAACATAACGCCAACCAAAATAACTTCAGATAAAAACCCTCTTACACCCTGTTGCAAATAAGTTATTTCACCTAAAACAACATTCGGGAAAGCAGATACAATACCAACCATAATAATCAGCGATATTCCATTTCCTATACCTCTTTCTGTAATACGTTCCCCCATCCACATCATTAAAATTGTTCCTGTAACAAGGCTGATTATTGCTGTGAATTTGAATAGAATACCAGGGTTTGGCACAACAGAGAGAACCCCACCTTGAACGCTAGCAGTCATACTCTCTAAAAATATTGCCACACCATAGGCCTGCAGTGTAGCAATGAGAACTGTTCCATATCGGGTAATTTGTGTGATTTTTTTCCTACCTTCTTCTCCCTCTTTTTGCAGTCTCTGAAAGTAGGGGACCACAGCTCCCATTAGCTGAATAACAATTGACGCAGAAATATAAGGCATAATTCCCAACGCAAATAAGGTCGCCTTTTGGAATGCCCCCCCAGCAAACAAATCATACAAACCAAATAACGTATTTTGAAAATTTTGTATAGCTGCACCTAATGCTTCTCCATCTATTCCTGGGATAGGTATGTGAGCACCGATTCGAACCACTATAAGAATACCAAGAGTAAATAAAATCCGGGAACGTAATTCCGGAATATTAAATATATTTTTTATTTTTTCTAACACATTTCCTCAGTGGTTCCACCTGCTTTTTGAATCTTTTCTTTTGCTGATTGACTAAAAGCATGTGCTTTTAAATTAATCGGTGATTCAACCTCACCAATTCCAAGAATTTTGACTGGCTTCCGCAATGATTTTATCTTTCCTTTTGACAACAATACTTCAGGATCTATATTTTTTAGTTTTAAATCAGAAATATCTCTGAGATTTAAAATTTGAAATTCTTTCCTAAAAAGATGGTTTGAAAAACCACGCTTTGGAAGCCTCCGAGCCAATGGCATCTGCCCACCTTCGAACCAAGGTCTGCGTTTATTTCCACTTCTCTGGCCAGCACCTTTGTGCCCTCTGCCAGCAGTTTTACCCAATCCTGAGCCTTTTCCCCTGCCCTTTCTTTTTGATCCCTTTGTTGAACCTTTTGGAGGATGCAAATCACCTAATTTCATTTGGTTTCCTCTACTTTCAATAAATATTCAATCTGTTGTATCATTCCTCTAATAGATGGGTTATCAGGAAGCTCTACAGTCTGATGTAGTTTCTTAAGCCCCAATGCACTTAACGTTGCTCTTGCTTTGGGCTTATATCCTATTTTACTCTTAATCTGAGTAATTTTCAATTTTAATTTATTTTTTGGCATAGCTTAACTATATACATCCTTAACTGAAATTCCTCGTTTTTGTGCTATACTAACAGCATCCTGCAAATTCATCAACGCATTGATAGTTGCCCTTACAACATTCAAGTGGTTGTTTGACCCTGTAATTTTTGTGAGGATATTTTCAACACCCATCTGCTCCATAACAGCCCGAACTGCAGCGCCTGCGATGATTCCGGTACCAGGAGATGCAGGCTTTAGCATTACCCTGCTAGCACCATGTTTCCCAATAATTTTATGTGGGACTGTTCCATTAATTAAAGGAGCTTTAAAAAGATTTTGTTTTGCATTTTCTTTGGACTTAGAAATAGCTGCAATAACCTCATTTGCTTTTCCCATTCCCATACCCACATATCCTTTTCCATCACCAATAACAACCAAGGCAGAGAACCGAAGTCTTTTGCCCCTCGATGTTACCTTTGATACTCGGTTAATCTTTACAACTATCTCTTCTTGTAAATCAAGTTCTGTTGGATTAATCATTAGAAATAAATCACTTTTAAATTAAAAATTAAGTCCGCCTTCACGAACACCTTCCGCTAGAGCTTTAACCCTACCATGATATGGAAATCCATTTCTATCAAATACTACTTTAGAAATTTTCTTTTTTATGGCTTGTTTTGCTAACGCTTTTCCTACAATTTCAGCACACTCTACTTTTGAGCTTGCAGACGCAATCTCTGTTTTAATACTTTTATTATTCGTTCCAGCTGATGCAATAGTTTTCCCATCCGTATCATCTATGATCTGAGCTTCAATATGCCTGTTGCTTCGATAGATACAAAGTCTAAGTTTATCAGCACTCTGCCTGACAATTCCTTTGCTTCTGTTTCTTCTTCTAAGATAGCTGACTCTTTTTCTTTTTACTTCATTCATACTTAGCCTCCAGCACCTCCAACCGTTTTGCCTTGTTTCTGCCTTACATACTCACCTTTATATCTTATACCTTTACCTTTATAGGGCTCTGGTTTTCGAAACGATCGTATCTTAGAAGCAACCTCACCTACAAGCTGTTTATCACAACCTGAAACTGTTATCTCAGTCCTGTTTGCTCCAATGGTAATCCCCTCTGGAGTCTCAAAAAATATATCGTGAGAATACCCTAACTGAAGATATAACCTAACCCCCTGCATACTAGCCTGGTAACCTACACCTCTAATTTCTAGGTCTTTGGTAAATCCATCAGAAACTCCCTTTACTGCATTTGCAATCAACTGCCTAGTAGTACCATGCATGGCCCGGTATTTTCGTTCGTCTGACGTGCGGGATACAGTGATCTCATTTTCTTTTACAGAAACATCAATTCCATCTATAATCCTTACCTCTAAATTGCCTTTAGGTCCGGAAACCTTAGCAAATCCACTATCGATAGAAAATGTAACAGAATCTGGAACCTGAATTATTTTTTTACCAATTCTTGACATACCTTACCACACACTACAAAGATACTCACCACCAATATTCAATTTTCTGGCGATTTTATCTGATATAACACCCTTGGATGTTGACAAAATAGCGATCCCCAAACCATCCAATACTCGAGGGATATCTTTAACATTAACATAAATTCTACATCCAGGCTTACTTTCTCTTTTTATTCCTGATATTACTGGCTTTCCATGTAGGTCATATTTAAGAAAAATTCTAATAAATTCTTTATTCTCTGATGTTACAAAAATAAAGTCCGTTATATAATGTTCTTCCTTAAGGACGTATGTTATCCTTTTTTTCATGCCTGATGATGGGATATCCACCCATCTCTTTTCGGCCATAAATCCATTTCGTATTCGAGTTAGCAAGTCTGCAATTGGATCTGTCATTGTCATGATATTAATACTACCAGCTTGCTTTTGTTACGCCTGGAATTTCTCCACGCAGTGCCATTTCCCTAAAAACAATCCTTGATAAACCAAATTTTCTTAGATAACCCTTTGGCCTACCCGTAACAGTACATCTATTCTTTATTCTATTGGGATTTGATCTCCTTGGTAATTGATAGAGCTCTTTCATCGCAGTTTGTTTTTCATCCATACTCAACTTGGGGTTCTTAATAATCTCTTTCAACTCTTTCCTTTTAGTAGAATATTTATTAACCATATTTTTCAGATGATACTCTCGTACAACTTTTGATTTTTTTGCCATTATTTTTTTTCCTCATTTTTTTGAGATTTGACAGGCTTATCTCTAAGAGGGAACCCGAAGTCTTTTAATAACCAATAGCACTCATCATCTGTAGAAGCTGTTGTACTGATAGCTATATCCAATCCACGAATAGAATCAATATTATCATAATCAATTTCAGTGAAATTAATTTGCTCTTTGATACCAAAATTGTAATTCCCACGACCATCAAATGATTTAAACGATAACCCAGTAAAGTCCCTAGTCCTTGGCAAAGCAATGGAGTTTAGGCGTTCAAAGAACTCATACATTCTGTTTGCCCTTAGAGTAACTTTTACTCCCACCGGAAATCCACGTCTTATTTTAAAATTTGATACATCAGTTTTTGCTTTTGTTATAACTGCTTTCTGACCCGATATTGCGGTCAGTTCTTTTACTGCACTTTCCAAAGATTTAGCGTTTGTTTTAGCATCACCCACTCCCATATTAAGAGTGATTTTTTTCAATCTAGGAACTTCCATAACTGATGTGTAATTAAACCGTTTAGTCAATTTATCAACAATGACTTCACGGTAATATTTTTTCAATTGTGGTAAATACCCATTTTGGCTCAATTCATTACTCTTTTTAGGTGACGACTTTGGAACTTTAGTTTTATTCCCTTTTTTATCATCCTTCTTAGAAACTGCAGCCTTTTTTTTCTTTTCTTCAGCCATAAACGTTAAATGGTTATCTCACTACCAGTTTTTTTTGAAATTCTAACCTTTGTTCCATCTTCCAAGAATTTATACCCGATCTTTGTCTGCTCTCCATTATGTAAAGCAGCAACATTAGAAATATGAAGAGAAGCCTCTTTCTCTATAAAACCACCACTAGGATTTTCTTGAGTTGGTCTCGTAGATCGTTTAATTAAATTGACTCCTTCAACAATTACTCTATTATCATTTGGAAAAACTTTAAGCACTTTCCCTTCCATTCCCTTAAAATTTCCAGCAACAACTCTAACTGTCATACTTTTTTTTATCTTCACTATAAAACCTCTGGAGCCATGGATACAATTTTCATATAACCAGTCTCTCTTAATTCACGGGCAATTGGGCCAAATATTCTTGTCCCTCTTGGTTCACCTACCTCAGTTAATAGAACTGCTGCGTTATCATCAAAACGGATATAACTCCCATCTCTACGGCGTATTTCTTTTTTTGTACGAACCACCACTGCTTTTAAAACTTGACCTTTTTTAACCATTCCATTTGGAAGCGCTTTTTTAACAGTAACAACCACCAAATCTCCAACAGATGCGTAACGACGTCTACTACCACCCAAGACCTTAAAACATAGAACCTCTTTTGCACCAGTATTATCTGCAACTCTTAACCTAGTTTCCTGCTGAATCACTTTGAATCTCCTAATAACAATGAACTTCTGACAATTTCGCTCACTTGCCATCGTTTTCTTTTACTGAGAGGTCTTACAGAAACTATTTTAACAATATCACCATTTTTAGGATTGACGGATGCAATATGAGCAAGATATTTTTTATATCTCTTTACAAACTTTTTATACATTGGATGCTTAACTTTACGGGTAACATTAACAACTACCGTTTTTTCCATATTAGTACTCGTTACCTCTCCAACCAAGCTCTGTCTCTGTCTAAAATCTGACATATCTATTTATCACCCTGATCCTTTCTAATGCCCAAATTTAATTCCCTTAGCACTGTTTTCATCTGGGCTATTTCTCTTTTCAATATTCTGATTTGAAGTGGGTTTTCAATCTGCTGCAATGCCTTTTGAAATCTTAAATTTTGCAACGCATCCATATTATCATTTAGCTTTGTTTCCAACTCCATTTTAGACATTTCATTTAATTGCTGGGCTTTCATATTTAGAATTCCCGCCTACCAACAAATTTGGTTTTAATTGAAAGCTTATGACTTGCGTTCCTACAAGCCAACTCAGCAATCTCTTTTGGTACACCCTCCACTTCAAATAATATCCGACCGGGCCTCACAACTGCCACCCAATACTCTGGAGCGCCCTTTCCCTTTCCCATTCTTGTTTCAGCTGGCTTTTTTGTAATTGGTTTATCGGGAAAAATCCTTATCCACATTTTACCGACTTTCCTAACTTCTTTTGAAATAGTAATACGAGCGGATTCTATCTGCCGCGCGGTCACCCATCCACCTTCCATCGCTTTTAATCCATAACTGCCAAACGCAACATAATCACCTTTCTTTGCCATTCCTCTTCTATGTCCACGATGATGTCTTCTGTATTTTATTTTTTTGGGTTCGAGCATTGATTATGTCCCTAGCTATTACAAATCCAAACTTTAATTCCAATAACACCATAAGTCGTATGCGCTTCAGTCAATGCATAGTCAATGTCTGCCCGAAGTGTGTGCAAGGGGACACTTCCATTCATAAATTTTTCGCTTCTAGCTATCTCTGCGCCACCCAATCTTCCAGCTACATTAATCCTAATCCCTCTAGCTCCCATTCTCATCGTAGATTGCATCGCCTTATTTACTACCCTTCTATACGAAATTTTCTTTTTCAGCTGGTGAGCAATATTTGAACCTACCAGAGATGCATCCAACTCAGGTCTTTTTACTTCAGATATATTTATCTGAATATCTTTAGGGGTGAGCTGATTCAACTCCTTTTTTAAATGGTTGACCCCCTCGCCACCTTTACCAATCACAATCCCAGGGCGAGCGGTAAAAATTGTGACAGTAACCACCTTTGAAGTTCGACTTATTTCAACCTTTGATATTCCGGCATTATTCAACCTATGTAACACATACTTTCGTATTTTGATATCTTCTGATAATCCCTGACTATAAGAACCCTTCACAAACCAGTTTGAGCGCCAATTCCTTTTTAAAGACAATCTAAAACCTATTGGATTTGTTTTTTGACCCACTAAATTCTCCTAATTTTTTCCATCAGTGATTACTATAGTTAAATGACTCGAAGGCCTTCTGATTCTCGCTGCCCTTCCCTGAGCTCTCGCTCTAAATCTTTTCTGAACAGGGCCACCATTCACAAAAGCCTCTTTTATAGTCACACTATCGGCTGAAATGCTCTGACCTTCCTCTCCTTGCATTAAATTTGAAAGAGCAGATCTAAGTGTTTTCTCAATCACTGTCGCTGCCTTTTCCTTAGAAAAATGGAGAATACTAAGCGCGTGGTCTACATTTTTACCTCTTACCAATTTCAGAGTCTTTCGGACTTTCCTGGAAGACTGACTTATATACCTTGTTACAGCTCTAGAGTCCATTAATTTTTCCTGTCACCTGAATGCAATCTAAAAGTCCTTGTAGGTGCAAATTCACCCAGCTTATGGCCAACCATATTCTCATAAATGAACACGGGTATAAATTTATTCCCATTGTGTACCGCAACTGTATGACCTACAAAATCTGGTGAAATCATAGACTGCCTAGACCACGTTTTAACGACTTTCTTTTTTCCACCTTCATTCATAACTCTAATTTTCTTTAATAACTTCAAATCTATAAAAGGGCCTTTTTTCAAAGATCGCGCCATCCTACTTCCTCCTCTTCACAATCATTGCATTGGATTGCTTATTTCTTTTCCTTGTTTTATATCCCTTTGTAGGCTTTCCCCAAGGAGTGCATGGATGCCTTCCACCAGACGACTTTCCTTCTCCACCTCCCATCGGATGGTCAACAGGATTCATTGCAACTCCACGGGTAGTAGGTCTACGACCCAGCCAACGTGTCCTACCAGCTTTCCCTGATGTAACTTGTTCATGAGTTCGATTCCCAACCTGGCCTAAAGTAGCAAAACATTTTTTTGATACTAACCGAATTTCACCAGATGGCAGCTTTAAAGCTGTCAGCTCTCCTTCATGAGACATGATTTGCGCAACAGCTCCTGCACTACGAACCATTTGCCCACCTTTACCGGGAATTAATTCAATATTATGAACCATCATTCCTGCCGGTATCTTTTCTAGTGGCAATGAATTCCCAAGCTTTAGAGGAACATTTGCACCTGCCATAACTTTATCTTCAATTCGAAGGCCAAATGGAGCTAAAATATAGCGTTTTTCTCCATCTGCATAAATAATTAATGAAATATAAGCAGATCGGTTTGGATCGTATTCAATCGTTGCAACTCTACCAGGAATATCGTACTTATTTCTTTTAAAATCGATAATACGGTACTTCCTACGGTGCCCTCCGCCACGATGCCTACATGTAATTCTGCCAAGATTATTTCTTCCTCCAGACTTTTTAATTTTACCAGTCAAACTTTTTTCAGGTCTTGACTCTGTAATATCAGCAAAATCGGGCCTGGAAGCAAAACGACTCCCCGGAGTTACAGATTTTAAATAACGAATACCCATTCTTACTCTGAAATCTCCCCACCCATAAAATCTATTGAGAATCCATTTTTCAAAGTAACTACTGCTCGCTTCCATGATGACTTTCTACCAGAAGTTCGAATAACCCTTCCCCCACTTCGCATTGTCATCCGCTTAGATTTTCCTTTTCTATTCATTGTAGCAACCTTATCTACTTCCACATCAAACTTTTTTTGAATAGCTTGCTTTATTTCAATCTTATTAGCCCTTGAACTGACGTGAAACGCATATTTTCTTTGCGTTTCTTGCAAAATGCTCATCTTCTCTGTAAATATTGGTTTTAAAATTATATTTCTATAATCCATTTCTCAGCCTGACAATTTTTCATTCAACAAAAGCACACCCTGCCTATCAAATAACAATATATTATGCTTAAGCAATTCGTATGTATTAACTGAGTCTGCTTTTAATATACTTACATTAGGCAGATTCCTTACAGATAGACTCAAATTATGATTCATTTCACCAGGAAGCACTAAGACCGATTTATCATGAATTTTCAATGATATAAGAAATAAATAAAATAAAGATGTTTTTGGTTTAGATTGAAAAAACTCATCAACAATAATAATTTCACCCTTACCTGCCTTAAAACTCAACACGCTTTTTCGCGCAAGCTGCTTCATCTTTTTTGGCATTCTTTTTTTGTATGGATGCGGCTGAGGACCAAAAACCGTACCCCCTCCCTTCCATAGTGGAGATCGAATTGTACCTGCACGCGCTACACCCCTTCCTTTTTGCCTCCAAGGCTTTTTTCCTCCACCCTTTACCATACCTCTTGATTTAGACTTATGCGTCCCCTGCCTTCGATTATGCAATTCCTGAACTACAGCCTGATGTACCACATCTTCATTAGGCTTTATTTTAAATACTCCACCATCAACCACTACAGAATCCGCCCTAGAACCATCACTCTTTAATACATCTAAATTCATTATTTCGTTATGACTACTTTATTCATATTCGCACCTGGCACAGCTCCTTTCAAATAAAGAAGATTTTTATTTTTATCAATTTTAATTACTTCAAGATTTTTTACCATAGCCTTTTTACCTCCATATCTTCCCGCCATTCTCATACCCTTAAATACACGGGACGGATCAGAAGCCTGACCAATTGAACCAGGATGACGAAGATACTCGGTCTGCCCGTGAGTTTCAGGCTGTCTTTGAAAATTGTGACGCTTAATGACACCTGCAAATCCCCTTCCTTTTGAAGTACCTGATACATCAACAAACTCGCCTTCTTTGAAAATGGACACTTTAAATTGCTGACCAAGCTTATATTCATAGCCCTCAACCTTTTCAAATTCTTGAAGCCATAGTTGTGGAGACAAACCAGCCTTGCTAAAATGACCAATCATCGGTCTTGATGTTCGGCTCTTCTTCTTAGTAGAAAAACCTAACTGAACTGCTTCATAGCCTTCTTTTTCTATCGTTTTCACTTGAGTTACTCTACACGGACCTGTCTCTAAAACAGTAACAGGAATCAAATGACCTTCATCATCAAACACTTGGGTCATACCTATTTATTTCCCAATTAACCCACGCATACCTACACCTTAATCTCAATATCAACACCAGCGGGCAAATCTAATTTCATGAGCGACTCAACAGTTTTAGGTGTTGTATTTAAGATATCCACCAATCGTTTGTGAACTTTTGTTTGAAACTGTTCACGGGATTTCTTATCAACATGAGGAGAACGTAAAACCGTATAAATAGTTCTTTTAGTCGGCAATGGAATTGGTCCTGATATAATTGCTCCAGTAGACTTTGCTGTTTTAACAATCTTTTCTGTGGACTTATCCAACAGAATATGATCATATGCTTTCAAACTAATTCGTATGGTTTGATTTGGCATTAATACCTACTCACTAATACTAGTTACAACACCTGCACCAACAGTATGCCCACCTTCCCTAATAGCAAACCGTAATTCTTTGTCCATCGCTATAGGCGTAATCAACTCTACATCCATCTCTACATTATCTCCAGGCATCACCATCTCCGTTCCCTCAGGCAATGTACATACTCCCGTTACATCCGTCGTCCTAAAATAAAACTGCGGGCGATATCCATTAAAAAATGGAGTGTGACGCCCACCTTCCTCCTTCTTTAAGACATAAACATTCGCCTTAAAATTTGTATGAGGAGTAATACTGCCAGGCTTAGCCAAC
>CAXRJK010000046.1:0-3475 GCA_964230865.1 Winogradskyella sp. | reverse complement strand
TCTCATTTAACAGCGTGTGGCTCAATAGCGATGGTAATTTCTGTTCCTGTAATGATGTTAAAATCTTACAGATTACAAAGAGTAATTGGTTGGTTAAATCAAGATGACTCGTCCATATCAATAAACTACCAAGCTGCCCAATCACTTATTAGTCTGGGGAATGGAGGATTATTTGGAATGGGACTGGGGGAAAGCATCCAAAAGGACCAATTTTTACCCACTCCTCACACTGATTTCATATTTGCCATTATTGGAGAAGAAACAGGGTTTTTAGGCTGTATGGTTTTAATTTTCTTGTTCATTCTTGTGTACCGAAGAATAATTAAAATTGCAAGAGAATGTACGGATCCTTTCGGTATTTTTTTATCTGTAGGGATAGGATTCAACCTGATTTTTTATACTTTCATTAACATCGCAGTTGTAACAGGTATCTTGCCAGTAACAGGACTTCAAATACCAATGGTCAGTTATGGTGGATCAGGGTTAGTTATCACCTTATCTAGTATAGGAATCCTTCTAAATATTAGCCAAAGAAAAAGATCATTGGTTATAACAGAGCGGAAAAATAGGGAAATGTATGGATGAAATCAGGATTATTATTGCAGGCGGTGGTACGGGAGGGCATCTTTTTCCGGCAATTGCAATTGGAGAAAAAATTCAATCATTGTACAAAAACTCTCACATACATTATATGGGATCCATATCTGGTATCGAATCAAAAGTTTTGCCTGTGAAATTATATCCTCATACTCTACTTCCAATAAGGGGAATCCAAAGAAATTTTTCTTTCAATTCCATTTTGAAAAATATTGGACTTCCCTATTTCTATTTAAAATCTTTATCAATAGCTCAGGAATTATTTAATGAGTTATTACCAAATATTGTGGTAGGAACAGGCGGTTATGCAAGTGCAATCCCAATAAAATTAGGTATTAAAAATAAATTACCAGTTGTTCTTCAGGAACAAAATTCTTACCCGGGCCTCACGACCAGAGTATATGCTTCCAGGGCGAATATTGTATGCACAGCTTTTGGAGAAGCTCATTCTTATTTAAAGGAGGCTAAATGTCTGCTCACAGGAAATCCAATTCGATCTAATATAGCTCAAGGAGTCCGAGAAAATGGAGCAAAAATATTTAAACTAAAAGAATCATTAACTACACTACTTGTATTTGGAGGGAGTCAAGGTTCTATTGTTTTAAATCGATTAATTAATAATTTTATTAACGAACTAAAAATTACCAATTTCCAAATTCTATGGCAAACCGGGTTCAATCATTATAATAGATACAAACATTTAGATTCTGATCTGATTCGTGTTTTACCCTTTATTGATTCTATGGCAGATGCGTATGCTCTCAGCGATTTGATTTTTTCCCGTTCAGGAGCATTAACCATTTCAGAAATAATGGCAGTAGGAAAAGCAAGCATTTTACTTCCCTTTTCTAAATCTGCAGAAAACCATCAATATAAAAATGCAAAAACTTTAGCAGACTACAATGCAGCAGTATTGTTGGAAGAAAAAACAGTGAATTCAGAAACTGTATATAAAACTATTAAAAATGCATTGAATAACAAAAATAAATTAATAAAAATGGGACAGAAAGCAAAATCTATGAGAAAGTTAAATGCTACGGAAGATATCGCAAATCACATAATAGAGTTAGCACTTGCCTAATGTTTCGTAAAGTAAACCATGTCCATTTTGTAGGAATCGGCGGTGTTGGCATGAGCGGAATTGCAGAATTATTATTGAATTTGGGGTTTAAAGTAAGTGGCTCTGATCTAAAGAATTCATCCATTATAGAAAAGTTAATTAATAATGGTGCAAATATAAATATTGGACATGATAAGTCACATGTTTCTATTTGCGATGTTTTAGTTTATTCAAGTGCTGTAAATATGGCAAACCCAGAAATAAAAGCAGCTCTAGAAAACGGAATACCTATTATAAAGCGTGCTGAAATGTTAGGAGAATTAATCGCCTTAAAACCAACTAGCATTGCAATAGGAGGAACTCACGGTAAAACATCTACAACATCTATGATTGGATCTGTTCTAACTGAATCAAATATGGAACCTACTCTCGTAGTAGGAGGTCATGTTAAAAATATAGAATCAGGGACTATGCTAGGAAGCGGCGATGTTATAGCTGTTGAAGCAGATGAATTTGACCGAAGCTTTCTAGCCCTCCGTCCCACAATAAGTATAGTAACTAATATTGAATTAGAACACACAGATTGTTATCAAAATCTTACTGAACTTCAGGATGCTTTTCTCACTTTTTGTAATTCTGTTCCCTTTTACGGTGCAGTAATTGCATGTACAGATTCTCCTGCATTAGCAGAAATACTTCCAAATATACGGAGGCCCGTATTATCATACGGTCTGAATTCAAATTCATACATTTCAGCTGACAATATCAGCCACTCAGGAAATAAGAGTTCTTTCAGTATTATTCGTGAATCAAACGTTTTAGGTAAAGTGACTATTGATGTTCCAGGTAAACATAATGTTACTAACTCTCTCGCAGCAATTGCCTTGGGATTAGAATTAGGTGCTCCAATTGTTGATATAACAAGGGGAATTCAATCATACACAGGAGTTAAAAGACGATTTGAAATTAAAGGTATTTGTCATGATGTGATGGTAGTAGATGATTATGCTCATCATCCAACGGAAGTTCGGGCAACATTGGAAGCAGCAAAAAATGGTTGGAATAGACGAATAATAGCAGTTTTTCAACCACATCTATATTCAAGAACCCGTGATTTTTATTTAGATTTTGCTACTTCCTTTTCTGAGTCTGATATCTTAATTGTGACAGATATCTTCCCGGCACGAGAAGAACCAATTAAGGGAATAACAGGCGAATTGGTTAGTAATGCGTCAAAAAAAAATAATCATCCCTATACGGTTTATATTCAAAATATAAATGAGCTTCAGTCTACTCTAGATGGAATAGTTAAACCGGGAGATATGGTAATCACCATAGGTGCAGGAAACATTTGGAGATTTTGTCAGAAATATTATGAACATTTATTAAGCTTACAAAATCTATGATGAGATATGAAGAGGAAATCACAAATATGATAAATGGAATCTGCCTTAGGAATGAACCTATGTCTAAGCACACAACTTATGGAATTGGTGGACCCTGCTCTTATTTTATTAAACCTAAAGATAAAAAAGATTTAAAAACAATTTTAAAATTTGCTAATGAAAATTCAATTAAGGTGTACTTTGTTGGTTCTGGTTCTAATCTTCTAGTCTCAGATTCTGGCATCGATGGAATCGTTATTTCTATTGATAAGGTATTCAAAAATATAGTCTTTTTAACAGACACAGAAATTTACGCTGAAGCCGGAGCAAAGCTGGGTAAAATGGTGAAATTATGCATAGGGAAATCTCTTACTGGGCTTGAAAGCTTAATCGGTGTTCCAGGAACATTAGGTGGAGCATTGGTCATGAATGC
>CAXRJK010000045.1:0-10974 GCA_964230865.1 Winogradskyella sp. | reverse complement strand
AAGGGATTGGCATATGAAGCAGAAGTCCCAGTTAACTGGTGTCCTGAGCTTGGCACTGTACTGGCAAATGAAGAAGTGATTAGCGGAAAGTCTGAAAGAGGAGGATTTCCAGTATTTCGATTACCTATGAAGCAATGGATGCTCAAGATTACAGACTATGCAGATAGCCTTTTAGAAGGATTAAATGATTTAGACTGGCCAGAACACTTAAAAGATTTGCAGCGAAATTGGATTGGTCGCTCAGAAGGAGCAGAAGTAAGATTCTCAGTTGATAACTCAGAAAAAATAATTACAGTTTTTACTACCCGACCTGATACTCTTTTTGGAGCAACTTATATGGTTCTTGCTCCTGAACATCCTCTAGTAGAAAAGATAACAATTGATTCACAAAAGAATGAGATAAAGGCATATCAAAAAGATGCAAGCACAAAAACAGATTTGGAAAGGGGAGAACTAAATGATGATAAAACTGGGGTATTTACAGGCTCTTATGCTATTAACCCGGTTAATAATAAAAAAATTCCTATTTGGATAGCAGATTATGTATTGATATCTTATGGAACTGGAGCAATAATGGCTGTTCCCGGACAGGATCAGAGAGATTGGGATTTTGCTCAAAAGTTTGATTTACCTATAATAAGAACGGTAAATCCACCATCAGATTTTGATGGTAAAGCTTACACCGGAGATGGCCCAGCAATCAATAGTGAGATGTTAAATGGGTTATATACGAATGAAGCAAAAGAAAAAATTATTGAGTGGCTTATAAAGCATGAAAAAGGCTTTCGGAAAATTAATTACAAATTAAGAGATTGGCTATTTTCCAGGCAAAGGTATTGGGGAGAACCATTTCCGATTATTCATATAAATGGCGAACATAAAGCCGTGGATGATAGCCAACTACCAGTTATACTTCCAGAGGTAGAAAAATATGAACCATCAGGTCAAGGGAAATCACCACTCTCTACTATTAAAGAATGGGTTGAAGTAAGGGATGATAATAATAATATATATGCTCTTAGAGAAACAAATACTATGCCTCAATGGGCAGGATCATGTTGGTATTATTTGCGGTTCACCGATCCATTAAATTTGAAGTCAGCGTGGAATAAAAAAAAGGAATCTTACTGGATGCCTGTAGACCTATATATAGGCGGACAAGAGCATGCTGTTTTACATTTACTGTACTCTCGTTTTTGGCACCATGTGCTTCATGATCTCAAATTAGTGAGTACAAGGGAGCCATTCCAAAAATTATATAATCAGGGTATGATACTAGGAGAGGACGGGCAAAAAATGAGTAAATCCCGTGGTAATGTGATTAATCCGGATAAAATTATTGATGAATTTGGAGCAGATGCCTTCAGATTATATGAGATGTTTCTTGGGCCCTTAGACAAAGCAAAACCATGGAATACAAAAGGCCTACATGGAGCGTATCGTTTTATAGAAAGATTATGGACACTATTTAACTCTCGCGATGAGAAGCTGACATCTGATAATCCTTCAAAAGAGACAATCCAGCTATTCCATCAAACAATAAAAAAAGTTACCAATGACATTGAAAATCTGAGGTTTAACACTGCAATCGCTCAAATGATGATTATGCAAAATCATTTATCATCACTTGATAGGATTAATGGAAATATTTATGATAGCTATTTAAAAATTCTTTCTCCTTTTTTACCGCATTTTTGTGAGGAGATAAATATGCTATGGGGCGGAAAAAAGTCAATCTCTTATCAGGTGTGGCCGGATTATGATGAGAATCTCGCAAAAGAGGAAGAGGTAGAAATTGCTATTCAAGTAAATGGTAAGTTAAGAGCGACAATAAAAATTATTAAAGATCTAGAAGAAGAATCTGTTCTAAGTCTTGCAAAGGATATAGATAAAGTCACTAAATATTTAAAAAATGGAAAGTTAATTAAAACAATATTTATCCAAAACAGATTAGTAAATTTTGTAGTTAACTAATTTGAATCTATAGTTTTTTTTAATCCTTTAGCTAACATCCATGTAGAAAACACAAAACAAAGTGCAATAAATTTCTGCGCTGTAACTTGGACACTTAGTCCATACTCTGATTTTATATTTGGTCCAAATTCCAGGATTATTATGTATAATACTAGAGTAATAGTAAAAACAAAATATCCCAATCCATAAAAATTAGGAAGATCTTTAGTTTTTATGATTACAAAACTGTATATAAGTGCAGATGGAAAAGATATATAAAATATATTATTTGCATAAAATATATGTTCTTTAAGATATAAATCTGATGGAGTTAATCCTACTAGTAAAAACGATAGAGAACCAAAAACGCCTAACACTGACCCTAAAATAGAATAAATAAATAGTTTAGGTTTATTTTTAAAAAAGATTGGCAAATATATATAAAATAATAAGAATAAGAAACCCGATAGAAACATTGCATTATTAAAAAAAAATGCTGATATAAAATTATTTTCACCGCTATGCGTAATTGTTCTACCAAGATCACTTAAAAAATTATTAAAAAAATTATAACCAGCTGAATCTGGTGAATGATAGGTGCCACCAGGATAAAAGACTATAGCAAGTATTATAAACGATATAAATATTATTAACCCTAATAGGGGGATATTAGAAATATATCTTAAATTCATTTATTATACATAATATATGTTATGCGACATTATTGTCTTTAAAAAATGTGGTAAACTGATTGGATTCTCCAATTAATATGATTTTATGCTCCTTCAATAATCTGAAATCAGGGTCAGGATTTATAATGTTATTTCCTTTATCATCAATGATTCCTACAATTATTAAGCTATATTTTTCTCTTAAATTTGTATTTTTAATTTGAATCTTATTTAAGGACATAATATTTTCTATTTTTATTTCTTCAAGTGCGAAATCAATATTTGATCCTTCGGTATGTATTGAAACCGCATCTTCTAAAAATGGTGCAACCAATAGCTCTGTCATACGGTGACCACCTGCTATATATGGATTTACAATTTTACCAGCACCAGCGCGTTTTAATTTCCTTCCAGTCTCTTTCTGACTACATCTGCTTAGTATATAGCAGTTAGAATTAAGATTTTTTGCAGACATTGTGACAAATAAATTATCCTGATCTGTATCTAACGTAATGGCTATTCCTTTTGAGTTCATTATTCCCGCTTCCCTGAGAGTTGTATCAAAGGTAGCGTCAGCGTGAATATATAAATATCCTAAATCGTTTACCTTTTTTATTTTTTCTTCATTTAAATCCACAACGACAAATGGTATTTTTTTACCATGCAATTCCTTGGCAATCACAGCTCCCATTCGACCAAAACCGCATAATATATAATGATTTTTCAATTTTTGTATTTTATTTAACATTTTTTTTGCCTTATACTCTTTAAAATTTATTATACTTGTATTTAAACTACTAAGGACCATTGCAAATCCAGTAACTCCAAATAGTATGACTATCATTGCCCATATTTTTCCGCCTTGACTCATTGGCTGTACTTCCCCATATCCAAAAGTTGATAAAGTAAGTACTGTCATATAAATACTGTCAAAAATTGACAAATTATTCTCAAGAAAATAAAATCCGGATGCCCCAAAAATGACTATTACCAAAAAGAAAAAAAAGATCATTTTACCCTGTTGTATCATCATTTATACTTTCTTGCTAAAAGTATCACAAATCCATTGTGAATAATCATCATTATGGCTTCTAAATCGAAATGATATAATTTCAGGAACGTCATATGAGTGCAGAGATTTTATAGTATTAGTAACGGATAAAATATTATCAGTAAGGGTTTTAATCCATAATATAATTTCTTTATCTTGAACCAATTTATTCTTCCATTTATAAATGGAAGAATAAGGTCCAATAATATTTATACAAGCTGCGATATTATTTAGAACTAAATAATTGGATATCTTCTCAGCTTGCTCGATTGAATCTACCGTGGTAATAACAATTGAAAAAGATTGAGTATTTGTTTCAGTCATTTATTTTACTCTTTATTGTTTTAATATTGGTTTCTGTTTGGTCAATATTTTAATATGAGTCCTAATTTACAGGTAAAACTTAGATTTTATAAATGAAATATACTCATATCATTTGTCATTACAGTGAGATTGGTTTAAAAGGCAAAAATAGACCATTTTTTGTAAAACTCCTTCGAAAAAATATTAAGTCATCGATCAATTCTATTTCTTATGAAGTAATAAAAGATATTTATAATACTCGTGATAGAATTATTATTTCACTATACGAATGTGATGGCAAAATTATTGACAATCTAACGCCGATTCTCTCAAACATATTTGGAATTGCGTACTTCTGCCCTACTCTCAAAATTGATACAAACATAACATCAATAAAAGATCAAGCTTTGTTGATGTTGAAAGATGAATCTTTTGACTCATTTAGAATTACTGCAAGAGTTTCCTCCTCAGTTTTTTCCTATTCAAAGATGAAATTACATGAATTAGTTGGTTCTTTTGTTCAAGAAAATTTAAATAAAAAGGTGAACCTCACCAAACCAGATATAAATTGTTATATTGATGTAATTAATGAAGGAACCTTTATTTATAAAAATAAAATTTATGGAAAAGGAGGAATGCCAGTTGGTACAGGTGGAAAAGGAGTAGTTTTACTTTCAGGCGGCATTGATTCACCAGTAGCAGCATATTATTTACTAAAAAGGGGAATGAGCCTAGTCTATTTACATTACCACTCACTTCCACATGTTTCTCCGGCCTCTATTGAAAAAGTAAAGGAACTAGTTGAAGTCTTATCCATTTATCAGAAATGGTCAAAATGCTATATGATACCTTTTGCAAGTATTCAAGAAAATATAATGGAACATACTAATGAAAAATTCAGAATTTTACTTTATAGAAGATTTATGATGCGGATTGCAAACAAAATTGCAATTAATGAGAGAGCAAAAGCAATAATAACTGGGGAAGCTTTAGGACAAGTGGCCTCTCAGACAGTAGAAAATATAGGTGCTGTTGATACAGCATCAAACCTTCCGGTATTTCGTCCGCTAATTGGACTAGATAAACAGGAAATTATAAACACAGCAAATAAAATCAATACATACCAAATCTCCATACGACCTCATGAAGATTGCTGCACTTTATTTCTACCTCAAAATCCAGCTACAAAAACGACAACGGAAAAATTAGATTTTGAAGAAAATAAATTAGACTTTAATTCATTGATCGAAACCGCTCTAAAGGAAATTGATTTAATATCAGTTTAATAAATTATTTTTTAGTATACATATTTATCAAAGTGTAAATTTATACTCCTTATTTTATATAATATATTACTTACATTTATTCTATGATTATTGCAATTCCAAAAGAATACAACAACGGAGAAAACCGTGTAGCAGCAACTCCTCAGTCTGTGAAAGAATATATTCAATCTGGATTGGAAGTCTGGATTGAATCCGGTGCAGGAGAAAAATCATTCTATTCAAATCAAGATTATATAGATGCAGGAGCTAAACTTATTTCTTCTTCAGAAGAGTTATTTACTAATTCTGATATTCTGATAAAGGTAGACCCTCCAACACTAGATGAATCTCGCATCTTAAAAAATAATTCAATTTTTGTATCTCTTTTTCAAACGGTAAAACATAAAAATATTATTGAGATATTTTTGGATAAAAAAATAACTGCTTTTTCTATGCATCTTATTCCAAGGACCACATTGGCTCAAAAAATGGATGCTCTAAGCTCACAAAGTAATATTGCTGGCTATATGGCAGTACTCATGGGAGCAACACATTTACCTGTTTATATGCCTCTCCTTATGACTGCAGCAGGTACAATACCTCCAGCAAAAGTTCTTGTACTGGGAGCGGGAGTTGCAGGCCTCCAGGCAATTGCAACGTCAAATAGATTAGGAGCGCAGGTAGAGGCATTCGATGTACGCCCTGAAGTTAAGGAACAGGTTGAAAGTTTAGGAGCAAAGTTTATAGAAGTCGCTCAGGATACCCCAGATGGTGTTGGTGAGGGTGGCTATGCTAAGGAAACATCAGATGAGTATAAACAAAAACAGCAACTCTTAATAAAGGAAAAGATATCAAAATCTAATTTGGTAATTACCACCGCTCTAATCCCTGGTAAACCAGCACCCGTTTTGATTTCAAAAGATGTAGTTGATGTAATGAAGCCTGGAGCAGTCATAATGGATTTAGCAGCAGAAAATGGTGGAAATTGTGAGCTAACAGAAATAGATCAGACCATAAATTATAATGGTGTAATAATTGACGGAACAGCCAATATCCCAGGTAAAATGCCATTCCATGCCAGTCAGTTGTATGGAAAAAATATTGCTAGTTTAATTACATATTTTTTAATAGCTGGAAAACCAGTAATAGATTTAGAAGATGAAATTATTAGCGGGTCTATATTTACACATGAAGGACAAATCACACATCAACCTACTATAGATTTTTTTGACAGAGGATAAGAAATGGAAATTATAAATGTATTGACTGTCTTTATCTTGGCTATTTTTGTGGGAATTGAAATCATAACTAAAGTCCCCCCTACTCTGCATACTCCACTTATGTCGGGTTCCAATGCTATTTCTGGAATTGCAGTTGTGGGTGCAATTATCGCAACTAAAATTGATGGATCAATCAGTACTTTTTTAGGGCTTACTGCTGTTATCCTTGCTACTATCAATGTGGTTGGTGGGTTTATGGTTACAGATAGAATGCTAAAAATGTTTAAAAGGAAATAAGTCATTTAATGGATAAATATGTAAATCTATTTTATGTCATAGCCGCTATATTTTTTATATTAGGGATAAAAAAACTTAGTCATCCAAAAACTGCTCGCAGTGGAAATGCACTAGCTGCATTTGGTATGTTTATCGCAATAATATCTACCTTAGTTACATATACGGCTTTAGACTATTTATATATATTTGCAGGAATATTAATTGGAAGTATAATTGGTGTAATTTTTGCCCAAAAGGTAGAGATGACTGCTATGCCACAAATGGTTGCTATATTCAACGGATTTGGAGGAGGAGCTTCTTCCCTAGTGGCTTCTGCAGAATTTTTATCCTCTCCTGACAGTACTTATTTTATTGTTTGCATAAGTGTATTTATTGGGTCACTAACTTTCACAGGAAGTTTTGTTGCTTTTGGAAAATTACAGGGTTTTATTTCAGGGAAACCTATAACTTTTAAAGGACAACAGATATTGAATGCCCTATTAGTTCTGGTTGCATTATTATTAATTATTGCTCCCAATCTTGTTTTTGATTCAAATATACATTCAGGAAATCTTTCTGCATTTTTTGTAGTTATTATTTTAGCACTCCTTCTTGGGATTGGATTAACTATACCAATCGGAGGAGCTGATATGCCTGTAGTAATTTCTCTTCTAAACTCTTATTCTGGAGTGGCAGCGGCTTCAACAGGTTTTGTACTTATGAATAATGGACTGATTATTTCTGGAGCATTAGTAGGGGCTTCAGGTTTGATTTTAACTAACATTATGTGCAAGGGGATGAACCGTTCACTGGCTAATGTGATTTTTGGAGCTGTTGGGTCAGAACAAGATTCAACATCCGGATCTGATGGAAAACAGATAAATATCAAAAGCTATTCAACGGAAGAAACAGCAATGATTTTGGATGCTGCTGAAAAAGTTATCGTTGTTCCTGGCTATGGATTGGCAGTTGCTCAGGCACAGCATGCTGTCAGAGAAATTGCAGATTTTTTGGAAAATAAAGGTAAAACCGTTCTCTATGCTATTCATCCTGTTGCAGGTAGAATGCCGGGCCATATGAATGTTTTACTTGCAGAAGCAAATATCTCATACGATAAATTAAAAGACCTTGATGAAATTAATCCAGAATTTGAAGATTGTGATGTTGCGATGGTTTTAGGAGCTAATGATGTTGTAAATCCTGCTGCAAGGCACGATACATCTAGCCCAATTTATGGTATGCCTATTTTAAATGTAGATAAATCCAGAACCGTAATGATAAACAAAAGAACAATGAATCCTGGTTTTGCTGGCATTCAAAATGAGTTATTTGGTTATGATAACTCTATAATGGTGTTTGGAGATGCAAAAGACATGCTTACTGATCTATTAAAAGATCTAAAAGAATTATAATTAGTTTATATAAAAAGATCCGTTTACAATAATAGAGCTTTTTATCTTCATACTTTCTGAATAGATAAAACATCTTTATATTAAGTATGTGAAAGTTAGCAATCTATCTCATCCCTAATTTTTTAATAAAGGTGGGAGACCCTAATTATCAATTAAGGTAATAGATCCAGAGCTATTGGCCCTAACCCAATATCCTTTTCCCAGTTCAAGAATCCCTTCGTTTGAATAGCCATCCGAAGCATATCCATAAATTGTACCGGTAATTATAATTCCATCTGGGTCTTGTATACCTGAGATGTTTATAGGAGTGCTTATCCCAGATATAAGGTTCCATCCGTCATTAAGGCTAATAGTAAGTTCATTGATTTGAATACCTGTAATGGTTGTGGTACCAGTGGTGTCAAACCTGAGCCAGTAGCCTTTTCCCTGAACCATTATAGAGTCCGGTGTGTAGGCATCATAAAAAGAGAAAAGAGTACTCTCTATGGCATCTGGGAATACTGTTAGGTAATTAGAATCTTCAATATTAAGGGGAAGACCAACAAGGTTCCAATCATATTGATAATATATATCAACTGCAATAGGTATAATGAAGTTTGCTTCTCCCGGTGTCCCGTAATCACCGTCACCAAACTCTAATGTAGACTCTATCCAGTTTGAACCAATGCTATTATCAAAGTTTGGGTCTAAAAGTGCCATTGAAGCACCAACTGGATCAGGAAATGTTTCTCCATCGTCCCACATTACAACATCAGATAATATACCATTAGAGGATATTAGAATTAATTCGTCACTTCCATTTGCAAGATTAATTCCATTGTAGTCATAATCAAGCACTACTCCTCCATTTTCAGCAGTGTTAGCATTACGTCCTAATATAATATATTCAAATGGTGGGATAACCAAATCAGATGTAATAAGGTGACTGTCGTTGTCTAGATCACTTATGATCCATCCGTTCATATTTATAGATTCTACGCTCGGGTTATATACCTCAAACCACTCTCCATTAGCATCAGTAACCATGGTTGGGTTTTGCATAATCTCTGTAATAATTACCAAATCAATTGTATCAAGATAAGTTTCTCCCATTTCATTCATGATACAATCTTCATAATACATAATTTCGGGTGTGAAATTATGGTTTGTCAATTGCTCTGGACAGATGTGCGTATGATAGCGATTTGCAAAATGAACTTCACCCATTTCATCTTGCAAATCATGTAGGTGGCCGTTTTGTGCATCTAAATCATCTGAGTTTGGTGTACTACCATCCAGCTCTGTGCACCCTAAAATAATAGTGCCGTCGCACATAATTCCGTACAACTCTACTTCTCCATTTCCCGGCTCCGGCGTTTGAATTATTTCTTTATATTCTAAAACCTCTAGTGGGCCTTTTGTTGTTGTATGATAATGATACATCCCTGACATTTGAGGATGGGCATTGTAATAATCGAAAGAATATTGCTCATTTTCAATATCATTTCCCGGCGCTGCAAGAGAATTAAACAATGCCACACCATCTAATGCTATGCCTCTCGCCCCCATTCCATACTCATTTATATCATTTCCAACAATTCCATCTACATTAAATTCAGTAATATCTATTCCTCTTGGTACAGGATCCAACGGAATAGATATTATAATATTTTGTTCAAGGATTGAATTGGGGTTCTGATAATATCCAGGTCCCTGGCTTTCATATTCAATGTGATTGGGAGAATCTTGGGGATAATACCAAGATAGATGGGGAGGAAGATTATCTGTATAAATCACATAGTAAAATTCTCTATTTAAAGAAACATCGACACATTGGAAATATTTCTGAAAAAATGAAGAAACATTATAGTTGATTGAAGTTGAGCAATTTTCCAATGTGAGTTCTTCTTGACCATAAAGTAGAAATGGTAAGAGAATTAAATATAATTTATTTCCTTTAACCATTTTAAAGATAAAAATAAATAAGCTTATGGATAGCCGTGAAAATGAAGTCAAAACAAAAGAGGAACCAAAAACAATTAATATATAATTTATCCTTCTATCTCTAGTATTTCGTTATCGATTAACAATATAGGGTAATGCCCATACTGTACTATGTAAATCCTCTTCAGAATTAAATAAAGACTGATAATCAATCACACTAAAAAATGCTCTATAAACTCTTCTATCAAAACCCAACCCAGGTCCGTGGACAGTCCATATTTTAGTAAAAATATTATCATTTGCTATCTCATCCCCTATTTGACCATCATCATACATTTTTCTTCTGGCCTTATGCCATCTGCTCTTTCCATAGTGGAAAGAAACTCTCTCCCCACTTTCATAATCGAATTCAGGTCCCTGATTGGATACGGTTACTTCAACCTTTATATCATTCCAGGCATCAAACGTCGGAAGAGAGTCACGAGGAATAAACTCATCTAGTCCATCTTGCAATTGAAAGATTGAGACCCAACTTTCATTATTATCAAATGTGTAATATTCCAATTTATGGATATCCATCTTTGTACCGGTGCCACCAATTCCAAGAGTCAACGCATCAATTTTCCATCTACTTTGATTTTCAGATATTGATTCATTTATAAATCGTACTCTACGCTGAAACTCAGTTTGAAAATCTTTTTCAAATATAAATGTATCATTTGCTGTTGTATCAATGATCTTAGATATAAATTGTCCAGAGACAGTTCGAATGATTTCCGCAATTGAAGTATTTTCCTCATGAGTATAGGTAATTGATTTTTCAACAGAATTTATTCTTCTTCCAAATCTGAACACATACCCGCTGTCCGGATGATAAGATTCTAAAATTTTTGTACCAAT
>CAXRJK010000044.1:0-3934 GCA_964230865.1 Winogradskyella sp. | reverse complement strand
GCTCCCATTTAAACTTGATTGGAATATAAATTATCAAAAAACTAAAGATCTAAATTCGGGAACTCCTTTATCCTACATTCCATCTTTCCAAGGATTTCTAAATGTAAAGATTCCTTATAAAAAAACTTTATTGAAAGGTCTTATATATTTTTACGGAAAAAGATCTTACACTGTAACTGAATATGACGAATACTTGAATTCAATAACTGTTGAAAAATATATGGATCCCTTTATTCGATTTGACCTCTCTGCAAATTACAACTTTCCATTTTTAAAAAACCAATTCAACATAGGAATAGCTGTTAAAAACTTACTGAATGAAGATACTAGAACTCTCCCAAGCTATCCTAATCCACTTCAAAATTGGACTGTTTCACTAATTTATGTTCCTAGAGCTCATTTTTTTAAGAAATAACAAATTAATCATCAAACTCCCATGCAACACCAAAACTGACAAGCTGACCCATTGGAAGAAAATAGGAATTATTGCGAGGTCTTATCCATTCTTCGGGTAGCTCTGGGTAGATTTTTTTGAATAAGGTTTCCTCCGCATGAAACATATTAAGGATTCTGAATGACATAACGACTGAAGAAACTTTTGCTTTTAAAATTAAATGGGTTGTCCAATAATCGGATAGCATATAAGGACCCCAATCATGGATAAATGGTCTTTCCATGGCCGAATCAAAACCAAAGGACGAATCTCGATTAAATAAACCCTCTGTAATCAAACTTGCTGTAAGCTCCATATTATCGGCAAATAGAAACTTACCGAACTTAATTTCTGTATGAATTCTATCGCCGATACCATCTGAAATCAAATCCCCTTTAGAGTTATGAGTCCAAAATCCTGAAACATTAATTCCAATAGGGAGGTACCAATCAATTCCAGTTCTAATTGAATATAAATCTCGGGAAGATTCGGTTGGAACTAATTCATTCGTTATAAGATTATTAACTCGCCAGATATTAACCGAATTATATAAAATTATATTATCCAATTCCCAAGCCAATTCGGTTTTACCAGTTATCCATGTTTCAAATAAAGAACGAGATAAATTCCATACGAACATATGTTGTGGATTATTTTTTAATTCTAGTGTGCTGGACCAATTTATTGATTTTTTTTTGTGATTCATTGAAACTAAAAATCGAGGAAGTATATAACCTTTTCCAGCATCAATACCACCCTCAATTAACAATAAATTTTTGTTTATATTTCCCCCAATTGAAATCCATGTCCTTCCTTTTGAAATTGATGTATCTTGATAGGTAAGTGCTTGTGTATTTCCTGAAAAAAACAATTCCCATAACCCTTCATCTTTATTTACAGGCGTGAAAGTCCCCACCAACTGACCTCTGTTTAAATAATGGAGTGGCTGTGAAGACAAATTAGTTATCCACTTTCGACTTTCTAAATACTGACTAAATCTCAATCGAAAATCATATTGTTTCCACTGATTTTGGGAAGAAAATGATGCAGTCGTAATCTCATTCACATGCTTTCCGTTTGCATCTGCAGCACTATATAAACCAGAATTTGTTATAAATCGTCCAATCGAAATCCCAGACATATTATTGTTTTCACCCGTCAGATAACGAAAGAAATAAGACTGTTGATTAGGTGTGATTACTCCTGTTTTCTGATTTTCGGGTTGAATAAATTGAGAATAAGGACCTCCATAACTCCTCTTAAATCCATTTAGTTCTATGTCCTTATTGTTTTTTTTATAGGCTGCATTAACACTAATTTGGTCAAATAGATAATCACCTTGACGGTAATCAAATGATGTTTTGATTTCAGTAGAATCATGAAGAAAAGAATAAGGAAATATAGAGGAGTTTGAATGATAAGAATCTTGTGCTATAAACTCTCCAAATCTCAGAGGATAGGACTGAAAAGTTCCATCAAATAACAATTCATTTGATGTCCAGTCACTGTTCCAAAGTAAGAATCCTCTGTAGGTGGACATACCATTTTGACCGCTCCAATCAAAGGGGATATGCTCCCCTTTCTGTGCAAAAGATTGGGCTATAATAAAAACTCCCAAACAGAGACAAGATAAAGACTTCATAACTTTTGAATGATAAAAAATTATCAAAGGATTCAGATTAGCCTTTATAAAGCGGGATAAATAAATGGTTTTTCCGTGTGGTCCATTTCCCATCCTCTTCATCCTTTTCTAGTGCCATTTTCATCAGGTTCATATGTTTATCCAATTGATGTATTTGATGAAGTAATAGAGCTTCTGGGAAATTAGGCTTTCTTGATGTCTTCCACTCTAGATGTCCTCGATGGGCTAATATCATATGCTCCAATTTCATAAGATAAACTTTTGGAAAAGTATCAATACTCCTTGATGCTGTTAAAACCATATCTCTAGAAAGGATTGAATGGCCAATGAAATTTCCTTCATCTGTAAACTCTGACTCCAGATCGCTAGACAATTCTTTTACTTTACCAATATCATGCAATAATATTCCGGATAGTAAAAGGTCACTATCTACATTGTATCTAATTGCAAGATTATGTGCAATGTTACACATAGAAAGTATGGATTCTAATAGTCCACATCTATAATTATAATGGGAGTTTAAAGAAGCGGGACATACCATAACTTCCTCTTTATTTTCTTTATAAATCTGAGTAACAAGTTTTTTTAATTTACGATTTTTAATGCCCTTAACAACCGTACGAAGATCGTTCCACATTTCTTTGGGATCATTCTGTGAGGATGGGACAATCAATGCAGGGTCATATCCATATCTTCCATGGGTTTGAATAGTAGCTCTTCCAATCTTCTTTATATCTAGTTGAAGATACCCTTGGTACGTTCCCACCTTTGCTTTAACAACTACAGCTTCACCAGAAGAAAATATTTCATTTAAAGTATCTGCTTTTTTCCATACTTTTCCCTGTATCTGACCTGTTTTATCTCTCAAAACTAAATCAATAAATAATTCACCTGTTCGACTATGGCGTAGATGTTTGTATACACACAGATAAAATCCTTGAATGGTCATTCCCTCTTTTATTTTATTGATAGGTGTTATCTCTTTCATATAGTTGAATTTTCCTTATTCTTTGTATCTAAGTCAATACTCAATTGCAATTCATAGGATGAAGAAAATCAATATCCTTTGTAATTTTCATTATGAATACAAACATAATTTTTAAACGGATGAATTATGAGGACCCAAAGCACAAAAAAGTTTTAAAATCCTGTTTGAATACATGGTTTTCAAATCCAAAAGACTTACACCTGACAGACCCAAGGATCTCTTTTCCCTTCAAGTTTAAACAATGGGTAAAAATTTCATATAACAATAATAATTCTGAAACTTGGGGAGCTTTTTCAAAAAATTGGATGGTAGGAATGTGTAGTATGAAAAAACTCCCAGCAGAAAAGCAAGTTCATTTGTATCATATGTATATCGATAAAGATCACCGCAGATTGGGCATAGGAAAAAAATTAATTAAAAAAATAATCGAACAAGCGAAAAAGACTGAAACAAAGATTATATCACTAAATGTTGTTGCTGGAAACACAGAGGCAATATCACTTTATAGTAAAATGGGTTTTATACAGGACAAGCAAGGGCAAAATATAAGATTAGTGAAAAATTTTAATAGTAAAGATTGAATATCATTACCAGCTATAAGTTAGGATTAATAAACAAAAGCGAGAATTGTAGACAAAACTGATTAAGTTGATTCCCTTTTAGTCTCTTCTCGTAAGAATCTGATAAATAATTGTCAATATAAAATAGAATCTGTTTATCCCATCCCAAAATATATTCCTCCCTGATACAAAATAAACGACATAATATAAGCTAATCCTGTCATATAAAAAATCATAAAAAATGGCCATTTCCAGATCGGAAGAGCGTCGTGTAGGGAAAGAGTGTATACCTACGTGTAGATCTCGGTGGT
>CAXRJK010000043.1:0-26698 GCA_964230865.1 Winogradskyella sp. | reverse complement strand
TAATATTATCCTACTGGTTAGGTGAGGTAAATGAAAATGGAGTTAATATTTTGAGAATGACAATTCTGGTATTTCCTTTTTATACATTTTCAAGTTTAACTCGTAGCCCAATCGATGCTGTTTCAGAGAGAGGATATAATTCTTTAATATACGGTTTATCTGCAGTTGTATTATTTGTAATCATTTTCATTGGGAAGTTATTAGATTTTAATCTATTAAATACTGCATTAGCAGGTTTTATAACTAGCCACATAGTAGCTGGGTTTTTAAGTGGTTATTATGTTCATAAATTTTATCAAAACAAATTATGTAATTTTGAATTATTGCGTGATATTTTATTTAGTACATCATTAATATTTTTGATTAATCATTTTTTTTCATATATAAATATATCAGCGGTATTTCAACTTTTTATTACAAGTATAATTTATGTAATTATTGGAATTATTTTATTCAAATATTCTAAAACCAGCTGGCTTACTGAATTGAAATCAAATTTATATGCGTAATAGAAAAACTATTTTTATAGGTACAAGTGTTCATTCCTGGAATGATCCAAGAATTTTTTATAAAGAAGCTATTTCATTAGCAAAAAAATTTGATGTAGAACTTCACGCACCAGCAGAATTTAAATTTAAAGAAAAGAAAGGTGTAAAAATTTTTGGACTTCCCACGTGGAAAAAGGTAGCAGAAAGGAAAAAAATACGAAAAGAACTCATGATTAGAATCCGTGAATCTAACGCGAATATTTTTCACTTTCATGATCCTGAACTCATTTTTATGTGTTTGTATATAAAAATCTTTAAAAGAAGAAAAGTGATTTATGATATTCATGAAGATTATTATAGTCAAATACTTTTAAAAAATTGGATACCTTCAAAAGTTATCAGGATTATTATTGCAAATATATACTCTTTTATTGAAAAGATTTTTTGTATGTTTTTTGATTTGATTATTTTTGCGGAATCATATTACAAAGATTCATTTCCTCAAAATATTGTAAACAAATCAATAGATATTTTAAACTATCCAATTATAAATATTAATGAGAAACAGCCTATTTCTAAAAGAAATGACTATGTGAAAATTATCTATACTGGTACTATAACTAAAGACCGTGGTGCGATCAATATGATTGAGTGTCTGCGCATACTAATTAAGGAAGATTATAATATTAAGCTGTTTTTAGTTGGATATTTAAAAGATGAAAATATTATATCGTTAATAGAAGCTGATTCTCTATTGTCGAATCACATAGTTATAATTGGCAAACGAGAATATGTCGATTATTCAATAATAAAAAGACAATATTTAGATGCAGATATTGGACTGGCTTTAATATCATCAAAAACTCATTATGAAAATAAAATTCTGACAAAATTTTATGAATATATGTATAATGAAATACCTTTAGTGATTTCTAATTACAGTAATTGGGAAAAGTTTATTTTAGATGCAAAATGTGGTATTTGTATTGATTCGGAAAATCCAATTGAAACAGCAAATGCGGTAAAATATTTAATTGACAATTCTGAAATTGCAAAACAAATGGGTAAAAATGGAAGTAAAGCAGTTCAAGAAAAATATAACTGGCTCACACAGGAACTAAAGTTATTAGCTATGATAGACTAATTTAATAATAAAAGATATGAAAAAAATAAGTGAAGATATAAAAGTACGAGAAAAAAAATTTCATAATCAAAGATTCACTGATGATAAAAGAAAAATTTTATCTTCCGTTTATGACTTTGCAAAAGCTTCTAAATCTTTGTTTAATGATATTGCCACAAATATAAATCCTGAAAATAATATTTTAGAAATTGGATGTGGCACCAATACAATTAGTAAGAATCTTATTAAGATGGGTGCAAATATTACTATAATTGATATATCAGAAAAAGCTATTGAAATTGCTGAAGAACAATTCAGGGAAGAAAGTGCCAATATAAATTGTGTAGTAATGGATGCAGAAAATTTAAAGTTTAATGATAATTCATTTGACCTCGTTTATGGAAGCGGAATTCTTCATCATTTATCAATTGAAAAAGCGATAATCGAAATTAAGAGAGTATTGAAAAAAGGCGGTAAAGCTGTTTTTTATGAACCTTTGGGCCATAATGTATTTATTAATATTTTTCGGTCACTTACACCTGGTCTTCGTTCCGCAGATGAGCACCCGTTATTAATAAAAGATCTGAAATTAATTAAAGAATATTTTCCTCTAAGCAAATTTCATTATTTTCACTTTTTATCTTTAATTACCATTCCAATTGTAAAAATCCCTTTATTTAATAGATTGATCGGTCTAATCAATTATGTAGATAAATACTTAAATAAAATGTTTCCTTTTATAAAAAAATATAATTGGGTAATTATTGTAGAGATTATCACTTAAATGATTTGTTTAAAATATATTTTTTGGCTAAGCGTTGGATCAATTATGTATACAACAATATTCTATTATTATTTTTTGAAGATATTTAGGAAAAAACAGTATATAATAGATTCTAACTATTTTCCTAATGTTACTCTTATTATATGTGCATATAATGAAGAAAAATGCATAAGAGATAAATTGCTAAATACGTCAGATATTGATTATCCCAGGGATAACTTACAAGTGGTTTTGGCTGATGATGGTTCAACTGATAAAACTGTAGAAATTGCCAAAGAATTTGATTCTGTTGAAATACTAAAGCTATCTAGAAGCGGAAAAACTAGTGCTCAGAATGAAGCAGTAAAAATTGCCCGTAACGAGATATTAGTATTTAGTGATGCGAATAATATATATAATAAGGATGCTCTAAAGAAATTAGTGAGAAATTTTTCTGACGAACGTGTAGGTGTAGTTTGTGGTGAATTACAGTATAGAAATAAAATATCTGGAGAAAGTTCTTATTGGAAATATGAAGTGGCAATTAAAAAAGCTGAGAGTAAAAGAGGTTGGCTGCTTGGAGCTAATGGAAGCATTTATGCTGTAAGAAAAAATGTTTTTGTTCCTTTGCCTGAAGATTCAATCAGCGATCAACTAGAGCCCATATTAGTATATGGAAAAGGCTTTGATGTTGTGTATGAACCCAGAGCTATTGCAATTGAAGATCCCCCTAATAATGTGATACAAAGAAAAAGACGAATTATCCTTAGAAGTTTAGTTTCCATGAAGTATATTTTAAATTTGCTAAACCCTTTCAAAGAAAGGTCTGTTTTTTTCCCATATGTTTCTCATAAGCTTATTCGCTGGTTTTTCCCGCTATTTATATTGTTATGTTTTTTATCTTCTTTTTATTTAGCAAAAAGCTCTTCATTTTTTCAGACCATTTTTATTTTTCAAGTAATTACCTACACGTTGGGATTTTTTCATCCCGGGGTTCGATATATCCTTAAAGTAATGATTGCTTCTGCATTAGCTATCATTGATTGGCTTTTAGGTAAAAAACAAACAATCTGGGCAGTGAATCGCTAATAGTTTAGTAACAAAGCTAGTTGACCAGAAAGCTCTTCTTTTTCAATATTGTAGGTTATATAACTAGCTAATGATATTAGTGCAGTCAATCTATAATTCAAATTAAATCCATAGGTTAGCAGGGTATTTATTTCACCCATTAGCATATGGGTCTCTACGTCCATAAAAGGATCATTGAAATTATAATTGTCATTTGGGCTACTACCTGGACCAGATCCTTTTTTTATATATGATACAGAGAATGTCAATTGTGAATTGTAGCAAGGCCATGAATTCATTTCAATAAAAAGCATTTGAGAATTTGGTCCATATGGAAATCCAAGCCCATTGCCTCCTGAAGTGTAGGTAGCAAGAGAATCATTGTGAGTATAGACCCATGGTCTACTCTGGGTCCATTCAATTCTGAAATCAGGATATTTTGGACTGGAAAAAGGAACCCAATACACTCCGGTTTGAAAAACAAATTTATTCCCCCACCATGATTTAAATAACTTAGCCCAATCCAATTCATCCCAAAGAAGTGTTTGGTGAAAAATTAAACCAGGATTAATTCGCCAGGAATAATCCACAGCCATGAGTATATTGTCCCGATCTCCTAAATTGTGTTCGCTTCCCCAAAACCAATTTAATGGAAGTAAATATTCCACTTCAAATCTTCTCCCTCCATAAACAGCCATCTCTGAAAAAGAAGCTGTAAAATTAGAAGTGAAGTCTATTTCCAAACGATGGGCAGCTATATTTTTCTCAGGGACTGAATTCATATTATGAATCTTATTTGTGTCAAAAGGGAGAAGAAAACCGTGAATACTTTTGAATCGAACTCTATTTAAAGTTTTTTCTATTCCAATAAAAGGAAAGGGTGCGGTGTTTGAAGAAAAAATAGGAGAATGATTTGGTGAATGCCCCCATGTGAGAGGTGTTTTGCTAAGCTCTATATCTAAATATTTCCCCTCATAGTGGATTAAACTTCGATCGTCATACCAGATGCTCCAATTCACCTCAGGAAAATATTCAACCCACTGTTCTTTATAGTCACTGATTTTATCTGGTATAGGTAAACTCCCTAAAAAACGGTTCATACGGAAATCTGTATGTATTGTGATGGTTCTGTCCACAAATAGGGAAAAAGAAAAACGGTCACGATAAATGCGGTGTGGTTCCTTCAAATATTTAAATGTTATTTTTTCTTCCAGGTCCGCCCAGAATATATTTTGAGAATCTTTAAATGTTAAAATATGGGGTTCATAATAATTATTGGAGGATAAAATTTTTGTTCTAAAAGCAGTAGCTAGCTTTTCTTCTTTCCAGGGGTATCCTATACCATCTTCAATGTGGTTTATGGTGAACTCTGACTTGAATCGATTGATTAGTCTAGTTTGGGAAGAGGATTTTCTTTCTAGTTCACCAAGTAGTTTCAAAACTGTGCCCCTATATAGTGGAGTTGAGGTGTTGTATTTAATATCCAAATTCCCTTTAGCTATCTCTTGACGTATAAATAAATAAATTGGGTGATCTAATTCGATGGGGACATGTTGAGAAAATAG
Organism: Winogradskyella sp.; assembly: GCA_964230865.1. GTDB lineage: Bacteria > Fidelibacterota > Marinisomatia > Marinisomatales > AB-629-J13 > AB-629-J13. The sequence continues at coordinate 21,691 of CAXRJK010000043.1, read as the reverse complement.
AATTGTCCCAAAAATCAATTGTAGTATAACGTAAATTAACTTTGTTAACATTTTTTCTGAATGATTTTTATTCTGTTTTACTTTTGGTGATTTTATGAATCTATTTCAATCTAATAAAATGGATTTATTAGATTCCCTATTATTAAAAATTATTATTAATGATACTTCATTTTTCATGATATTAAAAAATATTAACATTCCTGTTCGGTTACCTAAGTGGGTTTTTTCATGGGTTTTATTATTTAGTGACTCAATTATTGGATTCATCATTTTTTATTCTGTGATATTTCCAAGTTTATCTGTTATAATAAATTTTCCCTTTGGTCCTGCACTAGTCTATATCACAATTCAATTTTTTTGGTATATATTTTTTTATCTTAATCATCTATATTTGGGAGAATATACAATATCTAGAATTGCTGAGCTAATTAGGCTTTTTAGAATTATTGGATTAGTAATTGGATTTTATATTATTCTGACAGCGGTTGGATTTATTCATGAACTTGTAGGTCCAGTAGTGATGTTAAATTATGGAGTACTACTTTGTATCTTTACTTGTTGTAACAGAATCTTACTTCGATCATTTCAAAAATGGTTGCTTAAAAAGGGTATTGGAAGAGAAAATACGGTGATAATTGGTGCCAATGAAAGAGGGAAAAAAGCAGTACAGTTTTTCCATGATCACCGTTCACAGGGATTTAACATATTGGGTTTTATTCATTTGGATGGAGAATCAAACAGTCTTGATAATGAAATGAATACATTGGGTCATATTGATGACATCAAAAAAATTATCCTGAATGAAAATGTTTCCGATATAGTATTGGCATTGAATGATAACCAGAGGTCGCAGCTTTTCTCTATTGTACAAAAGCTTGATTCTTTACCCGTCACAATCAAGGTCATACCAGATCTCTATGAAGTGATTAGCGGTATTACCAGGACCCAACAAATATCGGGTCTACCATTAATAAATATTAACCTAAAACTTGAAACAAACTATCTCAGTCTTTACAAACCTATTTACGACTTCATATTTTCATTTGTTTTTATTATTGTAACTTTACCTGCATGGATAATAATTGCTCTTCTGATTAAGATAGACAGTAAAGGTTCAATATTATATAAACAGAAACGAGTGGGAAAACATAATTCTGAATTTTATGTATACAAATTTCGTTCTATGGTCAAAGATGCAGAGAAACAAACAGGTCCTGTATGGGCAAATAAAAAAGATTCGCGAATTACAAATGCTGGTAAAATATTAAGGCGATTTCGACTGGACGAGCTCCCACAGTTGATAAATGTTTTAAAGGGAGAAATGTCGATAATCGGGCCGAGACCTGAGCGCCCATTTTTTGTGGAAAAATTAATTAAAGAATTTCCGTTTTACATGCGGAGATCAAAAGTTCGACCAGGGATTACAGGCTGGGCACAAATCAAGCATCCATATGATGAAAAGTTAGAGGATGTGCGAGAAAAACTGCGATACGATTTCTATTATATTGAAAATGTAGATATATGGTTGGATATTAAAATTATACTTGCCACATTTTGGGTCATGGTATCTGGAAAAGGGAGATAGATAACGTTCTTTGTTATGTAAATTCTATTTTAATATTTAATAAATTAATGATTTCTATCCAACAAATTCGGTCTAACTCAGATTCCGTTAAATCTGCTCTTAGCTCTAGAGGAGTTGACCTGGACTTAGATAAAATACTACAAGAAGATACTAAAAGAAGAAATCTTATTAGTGAAATGGATTCCCTCAGAGCAGAACGTAATTCAGTTTCACAAGAGATAGGGCAAATTAAAAAAGAAGGTGGAAACGCAGATGAGGCGGTCGCTGCAATGCGTAAAAAGGGAACGGAAATTCAGGCCTTAGAAACTACTGTCAACTTGCTGGATGAAAAATTACATAATTTACTTCTTGAGTTACCCAATATCCCTCATAATAGTGTCCCTTTGGGAAATGGAGAAAAAGACAATACAATTGTACGACAACCAATAGCACCTTCAGAATTTGACTTTGCACCTAAAACTCATTCAGAACTGGGGAAATTACTTAATATTTTATCTATGCATAAGGGAGCATCTATGTCAGGGTCGGGATTTCCTGTCTATTTTGGTAGAGGGGCTCAGCTAGAAAGAGCACTCGTAAATTTTATGTTAGACCATCATATTAATATCCATAAATATACAGAGGTTTTTCCTCCTTTTTTAGTGAGGAAGGAATCTCTGATCACAACAGGACAGCTACCAAAGTTTGAAGACGATATGTATCGCTTAAGAGATGATGACTTATATCTGATCCCAACTGCAGAGGTTCCACTCACTAATTTACATTTCGATGAAATTTTGGATGAAGGTGATTTGCCAATCAAATATGCTGCCTATTCAGGGTGTTTTAGGCGGGAAGCTGGGTCTTATGGGAAAGATACACGGGGGCTGCTGCGTCTTCATCAATTTAATAAGGTAGAGCTAGTAAATTTTGTTACTCCAGAATCATCTTATGAAGAACATGAAAAGTTAACCTTTCAGGCGGAAGAAATACTAAAACTATTAGAATTACCTTACCGAGTAATTAGCCTCTGTACAGGCGATTTAGGTTTTTCTGCTTCAAAATGTTATGATTTGGAGGTTTGGGCCCCGGGGGAAAAACAGTGGCTGGAAGTATCCTCCTGTAGTAATTTTGAATCATTCCAAGCACGCCGCGGTAAAATACGATATCGTCGCTCTGAAGATCGAAAAGTGGATTTTGTTCACACTCTAAATGGATCAGGTTTAGCAACGCCTAGATTAATGGTTGCCTTGTTGGAAAATTATCAAAAAGAGAATGGTTCGATAACAATTCCACAGCCATTGCAGCCATATGTTGGTTGTGAAATTCTTGAATGTTGAAGTATCTAAATTCATTATGAAAACCGTATAATATTCAGGATTCATTGATTTTTAAAATAACTTTTATGGCTCAAACACTGAATTTAGAAATTCACTTTTTGGGTATCTAAAATCCGCTCTAATGTCCCAATCATTGTTTTGCTTTTAGCATTATTAATCCTTTTTATTTAAATATTTTTAATGAATAAATGGAATAGAAATCAAGTAATCAAAATTGTCCAAGATTGGAAACGCATGGGTGACACAGTTGTATTTACAAATGGGTGTTTTGATATCCTTCATGCAGGTCACATTCATTATTTGAAGGAAGCAAAAAAACTAGGAGACCGGCTACTTATTGGACTAAATACTGATAGATCTGTTCAAACTCTCAAAGGGAAAACCCGACCTGTCAACTCTGAAATAAGCAGATTAACAGTCCTCAAAAATTTGTCTTTTATTGATGGAGTTACTCTGTTTGAAGAAGAAACCCCCAGGGCATTAATAGAAGATATTTTACCTCATGTACTGGTAAAGGGAGGCGATTATTCTGTTGATGAAGTTGTTGGTGCAGATACTATGAAAAAGATAGGGGGAAGAGTAGTGATTATTCCTTTCCTTGAGGGATTTTCCACTTCTGATATTATTACCCGTATTCGTAACTCCTAAATTCTCTTGACATCCCATTTATTCCCACCTAACTTCCACACCATTTTTTATTATAAATCCCTTTGATAAAGCAAGTTACACGATTACTAACACTTAGTGCTATCCTTTTAGTAGTCTGTCTGGGCGCAGATTCTCTTGGAACATCTATCCAACAAAATCGGGCCTTTAAAGATAGTACAGCTACAAAAGTAAGTGGAAACGGATTACTTGAAACTGAAAATCGTTTACCACAGCTCCTTAGTGATATTAAGATATTATTGACAGATGCCCTTATCGCCGATATTAGGAATGATACTTTAGAGGTTATTTATACATTGGACCGTATCTTCGATCTATTGGCAGAAGCAGATCAGCTAGGTGAAATGAATGAGACTGACAGGGAAGAGTATGATCAGTTTGAGAATTCTATGGTAGATATTTATACTCAAAAATTTAATACTTTGAGTAAAGCTGATGTACCTCTCACTCCTGAACGATTGAGGAGAGATGTTACTGAATACACTGAACCATTGGAAGTTGAGATGGGTAAGACTCAGTTTACAGTTATAGATGATCGGGATGGCCATATTCCACTTGTTAGAAATAAAAAGGTGGATCAGTTCATCAACTATTTTCAAACGAAGGGAAAAAAACAATTTGAAATTTGGCTCAAGAGAGAAAAAAAATATGGTCCCATGATTCTTTCTATTTTAAAAGAATATGAACTTCCTGAAGAACTATTATATTTGGCGATGATTGAATCGGGATTTAATCCTAAAGCATTTTCCCGCGCAACCGCTTCAGGTATGTGGCAGTTTATGTATTCTACTGGTAAAATTTATGGGCTAAATAGAGACTGGTATATTGATGAAAGAAGAGACCCTGAAAAAGCTACTAGAGCGGCCTGTTTATATTTGAGGGATTTATTTGAAGAGTTTGACCACTGGTATCTTGCGTTATCAGCCTATAATGCGGGATCTGGTCGTGTCCATCGTGCTACTCGTCTTCATCAAACAAGTGATTTTTGGCAGCTTCATTCGCTGCCTAGAGAATCACGAAATTATATCCCCTATTTTCTGTCAGCCGCAATCATCGCAAAAAACCCGGAATTATTTGGATTCGATTTAAGTAAAATTGAAGGAAATCCCTGGAAGTATGAGATAGTCACTATTGAAAAAAGTGCAGATTTATCAGTTCTCTCTATGGCAGCCGGTATTAAACTCAAATCTCTGAAAGATTTCAACCCTGAACTTCGTCAAAGTGCAACACCTGCTGAGGGACTTTATTCTTTGAAATTGCCGGTGGGGCATAAATCAAGATTTTTAGAGCAATTCAATGCACTTCCGGAAGATCAGCGTTTTTCCCCTCAATATGTCTTTCACCGGGTCCGTAGTGGGGAAAGTCTTTGGACAATCTCACGAAAATATGGTGTATCTATCCATGCCATTGCCTCTATTAACAAAATCAGGAACCGTCACAGAATTAGAGTAGGTCAAAAATTAACAATTCCAATTAAAGGAAGTGGGGCAGTGGCCTCAAAAAAGGAAATGAATTTAGATGATACCCATTATAAACAGATATATACTGTTAAGAGAGGTGATACCCTTGGCCATATTGCGGAAGAATATAATACTAGAGCTAGCAGAATTAGGAAGTGGAATAACCTGAAATACGGGCAGCATATTTTCCCAGGTCAAAAATTGATAATTTGGATGAATAAAGGTTGAACAAACCAAATCAGACAAATCGGTGGGTTTGGACAAGCCTAATAGTTATTTTTAGTATATTTTTGATAATCCAATCATCTTCACTTTGGTCATCTGGCGATAATTTAATCATACGGGAAAAAGTTGGAATTATTAAATTAGAAGGTCCGATTTTTGATGTAGAAAATGTATTGGATGATTTATCAGAATTTTCAGAGAGAATGGATGTTAAAGCCATTGTTTTAAGAGTTGATAGTCCTGGAGGAGCTGTAGCTCCTTCACAGGAAATCTACGAAAAAGTAAAACTAATTTCTAAAGAAAAACCGATAGTGGTTTCAGTAGGATCTCTTGCGGCTTCAGGTGGGTATTATGCTGCAGCAGGTTCAAATAAAATTGTAGCAAATAGAGGTTCCATATTAGGAAGCATTGGTGTGATAGTTGAATATCCGGTGGCGGTCGAGCTTTTGGATAAAATTGGCTTGCGATTTGAAACGGTTACATCTGGATCTGCAAAGGATATAGGTAGTCCGACCCGGGAAGTAACTTTAAAAGATAGAGAGGCACTTAAATCAGTAGTTTTTGACCTTCACCAACAGTTTGTTAAGGCAGTATCTTCTGGTAGATCACTATCTGAAGATTATGTTTCATCACTAGCAGATGGAAGGGTTTTTACCGGACTACAATCTTATGAGCTAGGCTTGGTAGATACCCTGGGGACATTAGATGATGCTGTTTCCCTAGCTGGGGAGTTAGCTAAAATAGAAGAGACACCGGAACGGGTATATCCAGAAAAGGAAAAATATCGTCTTTTGGATTACTTTTTTAATGAAATGGAAGAACGGGCATACGGTTTTGTGCAGACACTGCCTCTCTTCCTTTGGAAACTGGAGAAATAGCATGACAAAACAGGAAATTGTGGATAGAGTTTCAGAATCCACAGGATTAACAAAAGTGGAGACTGCGGCGGTAATGAATGGCGTGATGGAAACAATTATTGGATCACTTATGTCAAACCATAAAGTTGAACTGAGGGGATTTGGGACCTTTGGAGTCAAGCATAGAATGCCCAAAAAGGCTAGAAACCCTAGCACGGGAGATTCTGTATTTTTACCTGAACGCTTTGTCCCAACATTCAAACCGTCAAAATTAATGAGGGATAGAGTTAATTCTTCCCTAATGAAATAATGTATTTAAACGCAACAGGAGATTAAATGCCCTGCGGAAAAAAACGCAAGAGAAGAAAGATTAGCACACATAAGCGGAAAAAACGCTTGCGTGCGAATCGGCATAAGAAGAAAAAAGTTTAATTCCTTATAATTCCGGTATCCCGGAATTAATTCAACAGGGAGATTAAGACCATGAATTCATTGGAATTATCATCCATCGTTTCCAAAAGTGAGGCTTTGAGTGTCAGTGAACTCAACAGGCAGATTAAATCTGTTATCGATGGAGAGTTCCCTCAGCTTTGGATATCGGGAGAGCTATCCAATATAGTACATCATCGTTCTGGCCATCTTTATTTCACTTTGAAGGATAAATCATCAGAGATAAGGGGAGTTATGTTTAGAGGATTCAGTCAGTTTCTTCCCTTTACTCCAGAGGATGGGATGAATGTTCTGGTATTTGGATCAATATCTGTATATGAACCGAGAGGACAGTACCAGATTGTAGTTAAACAGATGGAAGCTGAAGGAATTGGTTCCCTATTTCTGGCATTTGAAGCATTAAAGAAAAAGTTGTCTGCTGAAGGAATATTTGCAGATGAATTTAAAAAGCCTATTCCTAAATATCCTAAATCGGTAGGCATTATAACATCCTCATCTGGAGCAGCAGTCAAGGATATTTTAAATGTGATGGAGCGGAGAGTTCCGCATGTTTCTGTGTACCTAAGACCCGCACTAGTTCAGGGAGAAGGGGCAGCTGATGATTTGGTCTCTGCGCTAAATCAATTGGAAAAAGAGGATCAGGTCGATGTTATTATTATTGGAAGAGGAGGTGGTTCATTAGAAGACTTGTGGTCATTTAATGAGGAGATATTAGCGAGAGCCATTTCTAAGTGTCAGATCCCGGTTATTTCCGCAGTGGGACATGAAACGGATTACACGCTTTCAGACTTTGCAGCTGACCTCAGGGCACCAACTCCGTCCGTAGCTGCAGAATTGGTAGCTGTACCACTAATTGAAATTCTATCATATTTAGACTATTTGGAAGAAAAACTTGTAAATCAAATACAATCTATCATGAATTCAATTTGGCAAAAATTAGATAATTATACGGGTAGAAATGCCGCTCAGGAACCAACTAAAAAAATAAGCCAATATGTAAATGCATTATCCGGTTATAATAAAAACCTTTCCAGAGGAATAGATATAAACCTTAAGCTAAAAAAGACAAAGATTAATGCTTTTTTTGAGACCCTGACTGCCTTATCACCTAGGGGTGTCCTAGAAAGAGGATATTCTATTGCTTACACATTTCCGGTTCAAAAAATCATTAGTAAATCAGGTGATTTAAAAACGGGTGATTTATTTATTTTAGAGACAGGTAATGGAAGATTTCAAGCTGAGAAAACAAAAGAAATGACTAAAAATTCGTCAATAATAGAAAGGGAAAATGAATGACAAAAGAAAAAACTGAATCTAATTCGATAGAGAATATTTTCGAACAATTAGAACGCATAATTTCACGCCTAGAATCGGGAGAAATTTCTCTGGAAAAAAGTCTAGCCCTTTTTGAAGAGGGAATGGCCCTATCAGAAAATTGCCGAACCCAGCTAAACAATGCTGAACGGAGGGTGAAGGAATTAATAAAGGAGAGCAGTGAAAAAGCCTAAAATATTTGGAATTTGGGGGAATTCAAAAAAATCTGAGTTTTGGACATTTCTCCCTCAAATCATGCGATGGGGAGAATTAAAAAGAACTGAAATATATTTAACTGATCATATTGATGAGCGGTTAAAAGATAAAAAATCTTTTCAATATAAGGTTATTGAGAATGCGGATGACTTTAATAAATTGGATTTTATTTTGGCACTTGGTGGAGATGGTACAATTTTATCTTTAGCTCGAGCAGTCGGTCCAAGAGAGGTTCCTATCCTGGGGATACACTTAGGCAAACTCGGCTTTTTAGCTGAAGTGATAAAAGATAAAATGTTTGAAAGATTGGATCAGGTGGTTTTAGGGAATTTTCAGATACAAAAAAGAATGGTTTTAAAGGGAACGATAAAAAATGAAAATATAGAAAGGAATGTCTTTGCTCTTAATGATTTTGTTGTTGACCGTGGAGCTTCGCACAGATTATTAACATACTCCCTAAAATCAAATGGTCATACAGTAGCAAAATATCAGGCGGACGGACTAATTATATCTACACCTACCGGTTCAACTGCATATTCGCTTGCTGCAGGAGGACCTATTGTAGACCCAACTGTATCCTCCATCATTGTTTCACCAATTTGTCCTCATTCCCTTACTTTTCGTCCCATTGTCCTCTCAGGTGACAGCGAGCTAACTGTAGAATATGAAGAAAATGATGAGGCAGTTTTAGCAGTAGATGGGCAGATAAAGGAAGAGCTAGATTCGAACACAGAACTTAGGATTGAAAAGGGTGACTATTCCATTCATCTAGTTACATTTTCTGATTCTAGTTATTTCAAGACTCTTAGAAGTAAAATGGGATGGGGAAGAAGAGGAGAATGATAACTACAAAAGTAAATAATTGTAAATAGTTTTAAAGTATTTAATTTCCCTGATAGCATCGGTGGTTTCTCATAATACAGTCATTTATAGCTACAGGTATTCCAGCTACCTTTGCAAACTCCGATGCATCATTATTTATAATATCATTTTGAAGCCATAATGCATTAATTCCCTTTTGAATAGATTCTTCAGAAGTGGGAAGCACAAATTCGGATTTACAGAATAATCAAGCTATATCCACATTATATAGAATTTTTAATAAATGCGGGCAACATATCTTCCCAATTTATTCCTTATGCCTTGGGTTTGCCGGAAAGATGGTATAACAAATATCATCTAGATATATTGCAAACTTATAGCTAGGACGTTCTGGGTTCGAACTCAATCCCACTAGAGCAATAGATTTCATCTGAAAGATTTTTTTTATTTTCGGGTGTGGTCATGAGACAATGCTACTTGATTTTAAAAATATTTTTTAAAACTAAACTATTCTAAAATTTAGTATTTTAGCTGAGTTACAATATGTTATTATTTATTTTCTTTTGAATAAATTTTTCAGTACGTATTTTGCAATGTTTGGGTTTTCATTCAATCTTCGAATAGAATAATCAAACCATCTGTCACCAAAAGGAATGTATACCCTGACTGCATAGCCTTTTTCTTTTAAACTTTGAAGAGTGCCAGACATAGGGACTCCGTACAGTACTTGGAACTCAAAATTTTTAGTGGAGATGTTGTTCTGGGCAATCCATTGATCAATTTGTTGTATAAGCTCTATATCATGAGTAGCAATGCCTGTAAACCCTTCACCCTTCAACATAGTCTTACATAAAGAAAAAAAATTTTCCCTGATTTTTTCTCTGCTTCGAAAGGCTATACTATTGGGTTCTTGGTAAATTCCTTTACAAATTCTTAAATGAAGGTTTGGAGACATTATCTGGTCTAAATCTGATGCGCTACGAAAAAGATATGCTTGAAGAACTGTTCCAACTTTACTATAGAGTTTGATTGCCTTTTTATACAGTTTCAAAGTTACATCTGTGTATTTGGAGTTTTCCATATCAATGGTGAGCTTCTGATTTTCATCGCTTGCAGCCTCAATGATTCTTCTTAGATTTTCAAAGGCATGAGTCTCACTAATATCTAGTCCCAAGTGAGTTAGCTTTAAGGAAACTGTACAATCTAATTTTTTCTCAGCTATTTGGTGGAATAGTAAACAGTAATCTTTTGTAATCTTGTATGAGAGATCAGAATCCAGAGTGTGTTCCCCCAGAATATCTAAGGTTACAGAAAATCCATTCTCAATGACGGTTTCGGTAGTTTGTAGCGCTTCTTTTATTGTTTCTCCGGCAACATAGGGCAGCGCAAAAGGACGTGCCATCCATTTTGGTAGTAGCGGAATAGTCTTAGTGAGGAGAAAATTCGTCCATTTCATAGGGTGATGAATTTAGAATCCAAATTTTGTTTATTTCAACAACAATGAATTAAGAAATTATAACTAATTACTGCCATTTATCTTGACTGAGGAAAACGAAGGACGGTAAATTGAACACTTAAATTTTCTAATTATATCTTATGTATCGTGATTTTGGTACCGTCCTTGTTTTTATTCTACTGGGAATTGTGTTGGTCTATGTACCGCTTTTTATACAAAAGCTTGTAGCACCTCACAATCCGACCAGGGAGAAACTAACTACATATGAATGCGGAGAAGAGCCGGAAGGGCCTGCTTGGTTGCAGTTCAATATTCGGTTTTATGTTATCGCTCTTATCTTTCTTATTTTCGATGTGGAGGTAATATTCCTCTTCCCGTGGGCAGTGGTATATCAGGAAATGGGACTATTAGCCTTCATTGAAATGGGAATTTTTCTCTTGATACTTCTTGTAGGTCTAGCTTACGTCTGGAAAAAAGGTGATTTAGATTGGGTAAAGCCGAGAGCTAAATATGCAAGCGGGAGATATAAAAAAAGTTAATCTGATTTAAAAAGGTAAATAAAATGGGTGTACTGGAAAATAAATTCAAAGATAATATAGTAGTTGAATCTTTAGATAAATTGCTAGGATGGGCACGATCTACCTCCCCTTGGTTCTTTCAATTTGGATTGGCATGTTGTGCCATAGAAATGATGGCATCGGCAGCTAGTCGGCATGACCTTATGAGAATAGGGATGATTCCCCGTTCCTCTCCGCGACAGGCAGATGTAATGATTGTAGCGGGAACTGTAACAATAAAAATGGCAACCCGAGTTAAAAAGCTTTATGAACAGATGGCAGATCCAAAGTACGTTATTTCTATGGGTAGCTGTGCTACTAGCGGAGGACCATATTGGCAGCACGGATACCACGTTTTGAAAGGTGTTGATTTGGTTGTCCCTGTTGATGTTTATGTGCCTGGATGCCCTCCGAGGCCTGAAGCTCTCATTGAAGGGCTTCTGAAACTTCAGGAGAAGATTCAGGCTGAGCGCCCCCTTACACAAATCTCTGCATGACATTTGAAGAAATAAAATCAGCCATTACCGCAAAATTCAGTGATGCAGTTTTAGAAAATCCTGAAGGTGAAGAGAATGCTATATATTTGGATTCACGTTCTTGGAGTAAAATCGCATTATTTCTAGTCTCAGATAAAGATCTGTTTTTTAATCAGCTTGAATGTCTCACTGGAATGGATTTAGGGTCAGAAACTTCACTTGAAGTACGCTATAATTTCCATTCCATGGAACACAGACATAAAGTCGAAATTCGGTTAACGGTGGATAGAAAGGACCCCAAAATTCCATCAGTAGAGCAGATATGGAGAATGGCAGATTGGTTTGAACGGGAAGCATATGATATGTATGGAATTGTTTTTGAAGGCCATAGGGACATGACCCGAATTCTTTGTCCTGATGATTGGGAGGGCTGGCCTCTCAGGAAGGACTATGAGGTTCAGGATACCTATCATGGAATTGTTGTTCCAAAGATCAAGGAAGGTTGGGAATAGTGAAAACAGAACACATGGTAGTGAATATGGGGCCTCAACATCCAAGTACTCATGGAGTGTTACGTCTAAAAGTTCGAACCGATGGAGAGATTGTATCTGATGTGTACCCAGTCATTGGTTACCTGCACCGGTGTTTTGAAAAACATGCTGAAAACCTTACATATGATCAGGTTATTCCTTTTACAGATCGATGTGACTATTTAGCTTCAATGAATATGAATTTTGGTTATGTTGTTGCTGTAGAAGAGCTGATGGATATAAAAGTACCGGAGCGGGTTGAATATATTCGGATTATAATGGGTGAGTTGAATCGTATTGCAAGCCATTTATTAGCTTTGGGTGTGTACGGCTTGGATATAGGTGCTTTTACTCCATTTTTATATATGTTTAGAGATAGAGAGCGAATTCTTGATATGTTTGAACTTGTCTGTGGGGCAAGATTATTATATAATTATATGTGGGTTGGTGGGGTGTCACATGATCTACCTGTAGATTTTATAAAAAACACATTTAATTTTTTGGATTATTTTGAACCGAAGGTCAAAGAATACAATGATATTTTAACCTACAATAAAATTTTTATTGAACGTACAGCAGATATAGGTGTGCTCCCACCCGAAGTTGCTATTAGTTATGGTGTTTCAGGTCCCAATCTAAGAGCATCGGGAGTAAAATGGGATGTTCGCCGTGATGAGCCCTACTCAATATATGATAAATTTAATTTTGATATCCCTGTTGGAGAAGGGAAGATGGGTTCAGTGGGAGACTGTTGGGATAGGTACTGGGTAAGGATGCGGGAGATTGAGGAGTCCTGTAAAATTCTCAGGCAGGCGCTAAAGGATATCCCTGAAAGCGGAGATGTTCATTCTATGATTCCCAAAAAAATTCGCCCACCCAAGGGGTCTGTTTACAGACGAACTGAAAGCCCTCGTGGAGATTTGGGCTATTATATTGTCAGTGATGGTTCTCCTGTTCCATTTAGGCTGAAAATGCGCTCTCCTGCGTTTACAGCTCTAAGCGTTTTTGGAGAGCTATCAAAAGGGTGGATGTTGTCTGATATTATTGCAATTTTGGGTAGTTTGGATATTGTTTTAGGGGAGATTGATCGATGACAGTTGATTACTTAATGGATTGGTTTTCTGCTATGGGAGATTCACCAGGTTTGTTTTTTCTAGTTGCAGCACTTGTCTCTGCTATTCCAGTGTTTCTGTTTATGGCTGTGTATGCCATTGTAGCTATTTATGCTGAATTGAAAGTATCCTCTTTTATGCAGGATAAAGTGGGTCCCATGGGGCAGGGTGTTGGGCTCCATGCAGGAAAATGGGGAGTGCTTCAGCCGGTTGCAGATGCTTTGAAGCTTTTGTTAAAAGAGGATATTATCCCAGCGGCAGCTGACAGAAAATTGTTTATTATGGCACCTTTCATTGTCTTTACAGGGGCTTTTACTGCTTTAGCTGCACTGCCATTTAATCAAAATATCGTTGTTGTAGATATGAATATCGGTGTGCTGTATATTTTAGCGATGGGTTCTCTTGGGGTGATTGGGCTTTTAATGGCAGGGTGGTCATCAAACAACAAATGGTCTCTATATGGTGCCATGAGGTCAGCCGCGCAAATTGTAAGTTATGAAATCCCTGCTGCCATGTCTTTGATTGCTGCAATCATGATGGCTGGCACTATGAGTATGAATGAAATTGTAGAAATGCAGTCCGGGACCATTTGGGGCTACTTGCCCAACTGGTTTATTTTTAATAATCCATTTGCCTTGTGTGCATTTATCATTTTTTTTATCAGCGGTATTGCAGAGTGCAACCGAACACCTTTTGATATCCCTGAGGCAGAGTCAGAGTTGGTTGCCGGTGCGTTTACTGAATATTCAGGTATGAGATATGCATTTTTCTTTTTGAGTGAATATGCAAATATGTTTGTAGTTAGTGGTTTGGCGGCAGCAGCATTCTTAGGAGGATGGCAGAGTCCCGTTCCTGGATGGTTTGATACGCCGGTCTGGGGGTTGTTCTGGTTTATGAGTAAGGCAGGTCTTCTTATTTTTGTGATGATGTGGTTTCGCTGGACTCTACCCCGTCTTCGAGTTGATCAGTTAATGCGAGTGTGTTGGAAAGTTTTTATACCAATTTCATTTGTTAATATATTTGGCATTGGAATTTGGAAATTACTTATAGGTTGATTATGATAAAATACTTAGTAAATATATGGGAGTCTATTACCACCATTTTAACTGGAATGGGAGTTACCTGGAGTCATATGTGGAATATTCGCAGGGACAATGTAACTCTTCAGTACCCTGAAGAGCGGTGGCCCAGACCTGAAAGAGATATAGGCTTTGATCAAGAAAATTATAATGTAATCCGTTCTCGTCTGCATGTTGATATTGACGACTGCATAGGATGTTTGAAGTGTGAAAGGGTCTGCCCGGTAGACTGTATAAAAATTGAAACTGTAAAGGTTGAAAAAGGAACCGATATTCCAGATATTCAGCATACAGGGAATACATCAAAGGGAACTAAAAAGGCTTTGCTGCTTCAGAGATTTGATATAGATATGACGGAGTGTTGCTATTGTAATTTGTGCACCTATCCATGCCCAGAGGAGTGCATATTTATGACCGGCGGTCCCAATTCTCATAAACATCCCATTGACTATGAATTTTCTCAATATGACAGAGGTGATATGATTTATCGGTTTGCCAAAGAGGTATCGGAAGAAAAAGTGGCTGAAGTTGTGGGTAAAAAAAATTAAGAGGAATAAAATTGGCTGAAATAACTTTTTGGTTTATTGCAATTTTGACAATCGTATCTGCGGTCATGGTGGTGTACGGACAGAAATTGCTGAATTCAGCAATTGCCCTATTGTTCACGTTATTTGGTGTGGCAGGACTTTATGTATTTCTTTGGGCAGATTTTTTGGCAGGAGTTCAAGTTGTAGTCTATATTGGTGGGATTCTAATCCTAATCATTTTTGGTATCATGCTCACTAATCGTATTACTACCGTTCATATTTCACACTCTAGTATCCAGCGTGGTTATGGGGGGATTGTTGTTGTTGGGCTGATGGGGTTTCTGGGTTGGATGATAGTCAGGACGCCCTGGATTCAAGAACACTCAGCTGAACCTGATCAGACAGTAGCTACTATAGGTAAGTTAATTTTAACGGACTATCTAATGCCTTTTGAGGTAGCATCTATACTTTTGCTGGGTGCATTGATTGGTGCTGCAACTTTATCAAGGGCAGAAGAATAATGGATCAATTACAGAACTATTTGTTTATTGCAGCAATTCTATTTTCCCTGGGTTTGATGGCAGTGATTACTAGAAGAAATGGAGTAGCAGTTCTTATGGGGATTGAACTGATTTTAAATGCAGCAAATATAAATTTGGTTGCCTTTGCCCGATTTGGCGGGATGAATTATTCTGGGCAGATCTTTGCTCTATTTGTTATTGTTCTTGCGGCAGCTGAAGCGGCGGTTGCCCTCGCTATAGTTATCAATATATTTAATAATTATTCATCTATTAATGTTGATGAAGTGAGCCAGTTGAAACAATGAATATTTTCATACAGTTTGCTCTAATCATTTACTTTTTACCGTTGGCTGCTTTTGTTATCAATATAATGTTTGGGAAACGGCTGCCACGTCAGGGAGACTGGGTTTCTATTGGGGCAGTAGGAATATCTTTAATTTTAAGTGTTACTATGTTTGCAGGGATGTTGCTGGATTACAATCCTGATTTCAAAGTAGAGGCCTTCTGGAGGTGGATTCATTTAGGTGCTTTTAATATTGACCTTGGTTTTTTAATTGATAATATTACCATTACTATGCTCCTTGTAGTTGCTTTGGTCTCTACTATGACTCATATTTTTTCAATAAAATACATGGAAGGTGATCCTCTTTATTACAGATATTATGCTTTTCTCTCTCTGTTTACTTTCAGCATGAACGGTATTGTCTTGGCTAATAACCTTATGCTCTTGTATATGAGTTGGGAGTTGGTAGGGCTAAGTTCCTTCTTGCTAATTGGATTCTGGTTTGAAAAAGATTCAGCTTCAACAGCAGCAAATAAAGCATTTCTAACAAATCGAGTTGGTGATATTGGATTTTTTATCGGAATCATGATTATTTTTATGTATATCGGTTCTGTAAGTTATGGAGATGTGTTTAATGGTGTTGCCAGTGGTGAATTAACTGGGACACTTCTAACTATTGCAGGAATTGGTTTGTTCATGGGTGCTATGGGAAAGTCCTCTCAGGTGCCTCTTCATATTTGGCTCCCAGATGCCATGGAGGGACCTACCCCTGTTTCAGCTTTAATGCATGCAGCCACCATGGTTGCTGCAGGAGTATTTATGATGGTACGTCTCTTTCCTATAATGTCTCCCGACGCGTTGGTTTTTGTGGCTTATATTGGTGGAGTTACTGCTATTTTTGCATCCGTTATTGCTGTCACACAAAATGATATAAAAAAGGTTCTGGCATATTCAACTGTAAGTCAGCTAGGGTACATGATAATGGCGGTGGGAACAGGTGCTTACATTGCAGCATTTTTTCACTTGGTCACTCATGCTGCATTCAAGGCCAATTTATTTTACGGTTCAGGCAGTGTAATTCACGCAATGCACCATGCCCTACATAAAAAACATGATGATGAAACAGACCCTCAGGACATGCGAAATATGGGAGGATTAAAAGAAAAAATGCCGATTACGCATAGGGCTATGTTTATTTCTACACTGGCTATAGCAGGAGTCCCCTTGTTCTCAGGATTTTTATCCAAGGATGCAATTTTAGCTGGCACTCTATCTTTTGCAGTTCACCATCCTGTTCATTTTTTGCTTCCAGTTTTTGGTTTCGGCGCTGCTCTGATTACCGCATTTTACATGTTCCGGCTTATTTTTATGACATTTTATAATGAACCTCAAAAGCCCGAATTAATCGATGATATTCATGAATCTCCATGGGAGATGGCAACACCGTTGGTAATTTTAAGCGGCTTGAGTTTTTTCATTTTTTTCACCCTCCCTTACTTTAATCCTTTTTCGGATCATGGTTGGTTTACGGATATTATTCATGCTAGGGATTCTTTAGTTGCTGGTACCCCCACTGCTCATGAAATTGCTGAAGGAATCCATCACAGTCATTTCCCTGCTATGCTCCTTTCTCTATTCGTTGCAGGTGGTGGAATATTTTTGGCCTGGCAGATGTATTTAAAAAAGAGTTGGAGCCCGGATTCGGTTTCTGAAAAATACAAAACGCTCTACCTGTTATCTTACAATAAGTTTTATATTGATGAAATCTATTCCCGTTATGTATATACGCCTGTGCTAAAACTTGCGGATAGAATTGCATTCTTTGATTGGGAGATTTATGATAAGTATTTTATCAATGGTTTTGGTAGGGTGACAAATTGGCTGGCAAAACTAACCGGTAAGGTTGACTATGAGGGAATTGACCAGGGTGTAGTAGATAGTTTTGGAAGAAATACCCGCAGAGCTGGCAAAATGTTGCGCTCACTTCAAACTGGTAAGCTTCAAACCTATATGTTATTTGCTCTAGTGGGTGTGATATTTATTATGATTTTTCAAGTAGTCTAGTGGTCTGTTTTTAATTTAATTATATTTAAGGTAAAGAAATGGAATACATTTTAAGTTGGTTGATTTGGTTGCCGGTGGTTGGGATTGTAGTAATTCTGTTTATTCCCCGGGAAAGAGAATACATCATAAAAATGACCGCAGTTGTTACCACAGGTATTCAACTTGCTTTAGCGCTGTTTCTGTGGTCAAAATTTGATTCGGGATTAGGAACGTTCCAGTTTATAGAAAAAGCAGAATGGATACCATCCATCAATATTTTTTACTCCTTAGGAGTGGATGGTTTAAGTCTGCCTATGGTAATATTAACTCCTCTTCTTAGTTTTCTGGCTGTATTTGTAAGTTGGAATATTGATAGAGCTGTTAAAGGATATTTCGCATTATTCCTCCTTTTAGACACTGGAATGATAGGTGTGTTTTTGGCACTTGATTTTTTTCTGTTTTATGTCTTTTGGGAGGTGATGCTGTTGCCAATGTATTTTCTCATTGGAATGTGGGGAGGCCCCCAGCGTGAATATGCAGCTATCAAATTTTTTCTCTATACTTTGGTCGGCTCAGTCTTAATGCTTGTGGCTGTAATTGGGCTATACCTTAATTGTGGAAAAACCTTTGACATCCCCACGCTCATGGAGACTGCTCCGAATGCGTTAAGCGGAGTCATGTGGTGGGGATTTAGCGCTATCAAAATCATTTGGATCTTGTTGTTTATCGGTTTTGCTATAAAAGTCCCTGTTTTTCCATTCCATACCTGGCTCCCCTTAGCCCACGTAGAAGCGCCAACAGCTATTTCTGTAATTCTTGCTGGTGTGCTACTAAAGTTGGGAGTATACGGACTGTTACGAATTAATTATCCTATGTTACCAGATGCGGTGTTCTGGTTTTCAGGTGCCATGGCGCTCTTGGGATTAATCAATGTGATATGGGGAGCAATGTGTGCTTTGGCGCAAACTGATTTGAAAAAACTGGTTGCCTATTCTAGTATTAATCACATGGGTTATGCTTTGCTGGGTATGGCGGCAGTTATTGCAGCCGGGGCAGTAAACGGAGGAAACCAGGCCGCTGCGCAAGCTGGGTTGAGTGGTGCTGTGTTTCAGATGTTTAACCATGGGACTATTTCTGCGATGCTGTTTATATTGGTTGGTGTGGTTTATGACCGTGCCCACCATCGAGATATTGATGGATTCGGGGGGCTCGCAAAACAAATGCCGCTGTACGCAGGGATGTGTATGATCGCATTTTTTGCGGGGCTGGGTCTTCCAGGTTTCTCTGGTTTTGTAAGTGAGTTTATGTGCTTTATTGGTGCTTTTCCTGTTTTTAAAGTAATCGTTATAATATCTACCATTGGCATTTTATTAAATGCCGCATATTTTCTCTCGGCATATAAAAGAATATTCTTTGGTGAGTTAAATGAAAAATATAAAGACATGCCTGAAATTAACCGAAGAGAGTTGCTTACAGTTATTCCGCTGGCAGTTATAACAATCTTGTTTGGCATTTATCCTCGCCCTTTTTTGGATATTATTTCTAACACTATAGACCACCTTATTTATCAAGTGACCCAGATGGGAGGGTATGCTGGCTTTTAAGGGTAGCGTAATAAAACCACATGAATAATCTTCAAAGTCTTTCCTATTATTTGCCAGAATTACTGTTGGTTGCCACTATTTTGGTGTCAGTCATAGCTGACTTATTTTTGAAAAAAGAGAACTCACATCAGGTTGGTCTCTGGATTTTAGGTGGATTAATTGTTACCCTATTTTCATTTCAGTTCATTCCAAAAAATGATATTACAACTCTGTTCATGAACACCATTGCCTATGATCCATTTGCAAATTTTTTCAAAATTCTGTTGATTATTGCAACCGGCTTTATAATTTTAATTAGCAGAGAAAGCCATGAGCTGTCAAACATTCGAGCTGGTGAGTATTATATGCTGTTGGGAATTATGGTATTTGGAATGTTTTTAATGGCCTCTGCGATTGATTTAATTATGGTATATTTATCCGTAGAAATTGTCTCCATCGTTTCATTTGTCTTGGCTGCGTATTTAAAGGATAGCAAGCTGTCTAATGAGTCTGGATTGAAATATGTGATTTACGGTGCGTTTTCATCTGGGCTAATGCTGTTTGGTTTAAGCATATTATTTGGGGTTACAGGCACAACAAAATTTTTTGAAATTCGCTCTGTTTTAGGTAGCGCTGATCCTGATGCATTCCTGGCGGTTGTAGTTGCATCTGTTTTAATTTTAGCTGGATTTGGATATAAAATATCTGCAGTACCCTTTCATTTTTGGACACCAGATGTTTATGAAGGTGCGCCAACTCCAGTTACAGCATACTTATCTGTAGCTCCCAAAGCAGCAGGGTTTGCTATCCTTCTGAGGTTTTTTAACGATTCTCTTTCAAATGGCGGAGTTTTAGAAAATCTTGATTTTGGGTATACGGGACTTCCGTGGCCACAGCTATTGGCAGTTTTATCATTGATTACCATGACATTGGGAAATATTGTTGCGATTCAACAAAAAAGCGTCAAGCGGATGTTGGCTTATTCAAGTATTGCTCATGCTGGATATATGCTGATGGCAACACCACTTCTTTCGCGCGATGGAATTTATGCTATACTGATTTATTTGGTTATGTACTTATTTATGAATTTGGGAGCGTTTTTAGTTGTAATAGTTGTTAAAAACCAGAAAAATGGCGGGGAATCATTTGAAGATTTTAAAGGATTGGGCTGGGAAATGCCACTTTTGGGTGGGGCCATGACTTTATTTATGATTTCCCTTACTGGACTCCCGCCCACTGCTGGGTTTATAGGTAAATTTTATGTGTTTTACAGTGTTCTAAATGCCGACCCCTCATTTTTCTGGCTTGTATTTGCTGGTGCAATAAATAGCGTGATATCTCTTTATTATTATGTTAGAGTCATCAAAGTTATGTATCTGGATGGTAACCGAAAAGAGACGATTTCTACACCATCAAAAATGACCATTGCTCTGCTTTTAGGGACAGGGTTGCCAACCTTGATTTTTGGGGTGTATTGGTCGCCAATCGCAAATTGGGTGGAAAGTTCTATGCACTTTCTTTTTCACACAATTTAATGCAAAATAAATAATTTTTATTTAAGCAGATGAATATCACTATAAAAAGAGGCCATGACATACAAATAGTCGGTGCCCCTTCTAAGGAAATATTACATATTTCGAATCCCTCAAAAATTGCAATTATGCCTGTTGAATTTAGAGGAGTTAAGCCCAAATTACTTGTTGAGGAAGGTGATTCTGTAACAAAAGGTTCTCCATTGTTTTTTGATAAATCTAAACCAGATGTTAAGTGGGCTTCGCCGGGTGGAGGTAAGATTAGTCAAATTCAATTTGGACCAAGAAGAGTCTTGGAAAAAATTGAAATTGAGCTAGATAAAGATGAGGCTCAGGATCCAAGTGTGTCATATTCTCAAACTGAAATTGAAAATTTATCATCTGATAAAGTACTTGATACAATATTATCTGCGAATCTGTTTCCCCTCATTCGGCAGAGGCCATTTAATAAGATAGCAAACCCGTCAGATACCCCCCGGAACATATTTATTTCAGCTATAAACACTGCACCTTTAACTGTAGATCTGGAATTAGTTTTAAAAAATAAGATTGAACAATTTCAAGCGGGAATAACAGCTCTCACTAAATTAACAAAAGGCAATGTTTATCTTTGTATTAAATCAAACTCAATTTTGAGTAAAATAAAAGGAGCAGAAAAAGTAAATGTTTCAGGTCCCCATCCTTCGGGGAACGTGGGTATCCAAATTCACAAAATAAAGCCCATAAATCCTGGAGATATCATCTGGAGTATAAATGCTCAAGATGTAGTAGTTTTTGGAAATCTATTCCTCAATGGTATTTATGATCCATCCAAAGTAATTACCGTTGCCGGGCCGGGCGCAACTAACCCCGTTCACGTTAAAGCCAGAACAGGGATATCATTACAATCTTTACTGTATGAACACATTGATGAAGAGCCAGTTAGAATTATTTCTGGTGATGTTTTAACAGGGAAGGAAATGATGAAAACCGTATTCATTGGGTTTTATGATTCCACGGTCTCAATTTTACCTGATACTGTAAAGAGAGAGTTTTTGGGGATGTTGAATCCGGGAAATAAAAAAAATAGATACAGTCT
>CAXRJK010000042.1:0-2032 GCA_964230865.1 Winogradskyella sp. | reverse complement strand
AATAGCTTGAGCAATTTTTGAGCTCAAAACTGTCCCCTCTTCATCCAACTGAATCACTGCTGTCTGTCCTTGAAATATCCCAGAATCAGGAACAATATGTGCAGTGGTAAATCCCAGTTTTTGCAGCAAATTTATTTTTTGTTTATCTGGTTGATACATCCGGGACATTTCTCGACCAGATTGTACTTTTACATTCCAATGTGAATCATGAAGAGTTGGGGTTCTCTTATTTACACTAGTCTCCACCCAGCTATCTATAAATCCAGGATAAATTGTTTTGCCAGACATATCAAGAATTGAGGCATCCTTTGGTATATCTATGTTTTTTCCTACCTTTTCAATCAATCCATCCCTGATTATGATGGTGGCGTTTTCTTTTAAATTCCCTGGTTCAATAAAAATATCACCGCCGTCTAGTGCCCAAACTCTTGGAGAGTTTTCACGTAAGCCTTCTGGAGGTTTGATTTGTCCAAGGACAAACCAAGTCATAAACGTAATTAAAATGATGTGCTTTGGCATTTTATAAAGAAAAGTGTAAATAGATTAAATTAGAATCACCAAAAGTTAGGAAATTTTTAGGACAATTGATTTATACTTTTAATTTGCCACAGATTGATGCAGAGGGATTACTCACATTTACCTAATTTCAATAACGATTAGGATGACCTAGCGATATAATCAAATTTTTGAGTTTGTATATTGTTTAATTACCTGCAAACTGTGAACCAAAAATACCCACCGCAAGTTCTGCCCAAATCATTAGAAATATGATTATACTAATTAATAAAAAAAATACTCTATGAGAATAAGAATTAACTTTTTTAGATATCAATATTCCGGTAAAACCTGTAACTGAAAGTAATAATCCCATAATCATAAAATCAGAGGGTGACCAATCCACCTCATCTGTAAACTGCATAGCAACTAATGGAATAGTAAGTAAAAGTCCAACCACTAATAATATTTTAATCTGTATCTTTAAATTCAAATGAAATTTAAACCATTCAATAATAAAAAAACCAAGCTAGTACAGTAGACCATAGCTGTCGCAGTCTATCTATCTCATTTTTTCATTCAATAAAAAACTATTTTGGATACAACCACCTCAAAGCATTTATTGATTGACCTGCCCATGCTGATTCACTATGGGGGTCTCCCTCGCCTATCAGGTACAATAATTCTCGTTCCGGGAATTGGACCAAATCTAAATACTCAATAAAATCGTTCACCCCTTCCTGTAACATTTTATCCAAATCTTCCGTTCCATTGATTATAACAAGCTTTAGTTCTCCATCCACTGGTTTATTTGTAAGCTGTTTTACATAATTAAAATCTTTATATTTTAGAGCAGGAGATAGACAAGCTGCTTTAGAAAAATGTGAGTTTAATTCCCAGCCGAGATATAGAGAGATTAAGCCACCCATTGAGGCCCCCATAGTCCCTATCCTCTTTCTATCGCGTGTAATTCGATATTGACTTCTTACCGCAGGGAGAAGCTCTTGAGTTAGGCATCTCCCATATTTTTTCCCAATTTCAAGTGGATTATATTCTTCAGATCGATTTTTTGAATTGGATACACCAATCATTATTATGGGTTCTATTTCATGAGCTTGTATCAGATCAGATACCGTTTCATCAAGGTGCCACTCGTGTCCTGACATTGATGCTCCGGGATAAAAAACATTTTGCCCGTCATGAAGAATGAGAACAGAATATTCATGAGTTGTTTCGTAATAACCCTTCGGTATCCAAATATATATTTCTCTTGAATCATTCAATATATTTGAGGAGAAGGTGTGTTTATTTATTTCTCCTGTAGTGTGCTCGTTCTTAAAAATAGTGGGTTGAGATAGGGAGGAAATATTATTACAAGAGATAATTAATCCGAAACCAATAGTGATGATCTGTTTTAGCATATATATTTTTATCTCAATAGAGTTTTATCTGAACAATGAATCTACTGCTGGCTGTCCCCAAATATTATCTTCAACTCTATAAATCACCTCACAGTCCTTCAATTCATGGCAAATAG
>CAXRJK010000041.1:0-12374 GCA_964230865.1 Winogradskyella sp. | reverse complement strand
CATTGTCAAAGTCCATGTACCAGCACCATCATGTTCCATATCCACATTTACCCAGTCTGTCATTTGTCCCTTCACCTCAACATCCTGATAATCATTACCATCATCCACAACGGTAAAGGTGACCTCAGTTAACTCCGGAGGAGGAGATTCTCCACTTGGTGTTACCTTAACCTTTAAGTTAGTAAATGCAGGATTGGTCAATTCAAGAGAGCTCTCCTGACTCATATCTACATTTATCATCATTCCTCCAAATGCATCTTGGATAAAAAATACCCCCAACCCTACCAAAAAATCTGAATCCCATTCCAAGGTGACCTGATTAGTGGTGGGATATGCAATCTGGATATCCCACTCATGCTCAACAAGATCGCTTTCACTGCCATTAACGATCTGTGTATAAAATCTTTCTCCGTTCCATCCTAAGGCTGCATCAAAAGCTGGAGGCGGTGGCGCTGGAGGTGCGTATTGGTCAAAATTTTCGTCATATCCATCTGTTGCATCTGGGGAGAATCCAATGGTTAAATCATAACTTACATCATCAGCCATCGCTGTAATTGTTAGATCAAAATTTGGATCTCCCAATAGAGATGATGTAAAATCCCATTCCACAGGTTCCTCTGCACTACCAGTAATTTCATTGGGTAAAAAATTGTAGTTAAATTCAATGTCATCTGTGATATGATCACTAGATGCATCATATGCTCTGAAGGTTAGGGATTCGCCGGTATTATTTCCATAGAGTGTAATACCAAATACTACACGACCAGTTGGAGGGTAAACAATACCATTTGTCTTTACACCTCTGCACTCCTCCCCATCAAAAGCAGCAATAATATCCTGACTATCAAATGACTCTACATCATTAAAAATTAGAACACCCGTCATAGAGGCGGTAAACTCATAATCTGATGGATTCACAGTCCAATTCGGAGGATCTGCCAAACCAATGCTCAGGAAAAATAAAGTAAATCTCTGAATTTTTTTCATAATAACTCCTTTATAAAAATAAACCCTATACTTTCAACTCGCATAAGTACGATTAAACTATATCAAAACTTGCACATTAATAAATTCAATTATAATTTTATTTCTATCTGAATTTCCAAAAAAATCGATTCTGATGTCTAACAAACCACAAAAGCCGCTGACCAAAAAAAAAGAGACAACTGTTAGGTGGACAAAAAATGCTGATAACCGTCTATCTAAAATTGAAAAACAACTTGAAATAATTGAACAAAAGTTAGAAAAGTTAATTAATAAGAGGTTAACGGAAAAAGAATCCATATCATCCTCAAAAGTTGTGTATTCCCTAAGGAAAAAATCTTGAAAAAACGGGTTGTACAGGTTACAAAAGTCTCGAAAACGGTGGATAAACGGCTGGAGATACTTGAGAAAAGATTAGAGCGAGTGAATAAAATGATTCTAAAATTGGAAAAGCTATTAGAAGCAAATCGTAAAACAGCTAAGTCTATTACCTATACAATTCAAAGAAAATCATAGAAATGGTTCACTATATATAAAAACCACAAAGGAAAAAATTTAAATCTTTCTGATTTTTTTGTACAGCGGAAATGGAAGGTAAACCAATAAAAAAATAACAATGCCTGTTCCGATCAAAGGCACAATATATATGGGCCAAGGACCCATTAGATCTAGTAAAGTAGAAGCTTCCGGTTTTCCGTTAATAAAGAAATAATTAGAACCGACTAACCAATTAATTATGCCAATGGGCAGCAACAATCCAATCGTAATAAGTGTCGTTCTGCTCAGCGCAAGAAGGCTAGGTCTCATTTTTAATACAACAGTTGCATATACCACAGATAAAATAATGAGCCCATGAGAAATAAAATACTGGAAAAATAAAAATGATGGAAATCCCTCCTCTATCGTAGGTGTGAAAAATGCCTGGCTGGCACCCCCTAATCCCCAAAAATAAACTAAATCATATATTTTATGATTTAGTTTCAATAGCATTATGGGACTCAAAATTATGCTAAAACCACATAAATGCAGAGGAAGGTGTTCTAATACTGTATAGGACCCATCCCACAACCGATAAACCCACATAGATATTTCGTTTATCCATAACATACCCGCAATAGATGAACGAACAATTGTTTCGCTCTTTGGGTAGAATATTTTACTAGTTGCCCATGGCACCAAAATAACCAATGCCAAAGATACAAATATAACTATAAGATGTTCAGAACCGAAAGGTTCTAACGTATTCATAGGGTTTTAATAATTTTTGATAGAGGGAAACAGAGGGTAATTTAAACTACTTTACAACCGTTATCTTTGTTTTCCGAGTGGTGTTACCTGCATTCATAACAACCGAGTAATTTCCACTGGGGAGTGAACGACCGCTCAGATTCAATCTGTAATATCCAGCAGGCCGTACTTTATGTACAGGATGCAGAACTTGCCGTCCCTTTAAATCAAAAACCCGGATATCTACCAAGGAATTTTGTTTAACGCCATAGGTCATCTGAGTGACCGGATTAAATGGATTGGGATAGGCATTTGATAAGGTAAAATCTTTTGGAATTCCCATTAACCCTTCTCTTCGAATGGGATCAGAATTATGGGAAAAACGATTTTCAATGATTGGAAAGGTCTCAAACGGATGAAACAGAATATTCTCAATATCTGTGTAGGGCAAATCAAACCACTCAGATAATATAGTTGCATATAGCTGACGAAAATCAAACTCATGGAGCAGATTGGCATTGCTGTCAAATTCTGTCATGTTTGGATTGGAACCGTAAATACCCCCCTTGACTTTACTTCCAATAACTAATTGCGGAGCAGCAGTTCCATGATCTGTACCATTAGAGCCATTCTCAAATGGACGCCTTCCAAACTCTGATGTAGTTAGCAAAACCACACGGTCCTTTAGTCCAAGATTTGCAAGATCCTGAAAAAACGGTTCAATAGAACTTGACAATACTGATAAAAGACTATTCTGATCATTTAGCTGGTTGTTGTGAGTGTCATAGCCATATTGATGTGTAAGAAAGATAGGAGTGTAAAGCCCACCTGATAAAAGCTTTGCAATTATACTTAATTGGGTTCCCATTGAATTGTTAGGATATTCCACGGTATTTTGCCCCATCTCTGCTGCAGTTTGAATGACCCCGGCATAGGCAAAAGAATTGTTGTCAATCTGACGTACATATGATAGCTCGTCTCCCCCAACAGTCTCAGGAGGGACATTGTTGTACTCATTCTCATAGGTTTCATTCACCAGATTATAGAAAATTGAGGGGTCATCTACAATTACCCCTGGCACTCCTTCATTCCCAGTTAGCAAGAGACCATCCGTAGAACCCTGCTGTAGAGACATAGGCTCTTCAGGCGGATTCTCTACATAATCTGAATAGAGTGTTTCAAGATATCGAGCTACCCAACCAGTAGAGATATACTGATCAACATCCGAACCGCTTCTCCAGATATCGGTAGACCGAAAGTGAGATAGATCCTGCTGGCTATATCCCACATTCTGAAAAATGGCAATATTCTCTTGATTCCAAAGATCCAAAAGAGGCGCCAAAGCGGGATTAAATCCCAAAGAATCTGAGATTGGGATTACTTCATTTTGAGGAATAGCAATATTTGGCCTGAGATTGTAATAGTTATCATCAGTAAACGGGATAATTGTGTTTAAACCATCATTCCCCCCGCCTAAATTCAATATAACTAAAATCCTGTTCTGTCCTTTATCTCTAAGTGTATCTGAATTTGCTAAAAGAGGTTGAATCCATTTTGGAATGAGAGTTGATCCCAATCCTATGGCAAGTGAATTTTTTAGGAATCGTCTTCGTTTCATTTAAGTTGAAAATCCGGATATCTCATTAATAATTTAAAAACACCTTTAAGCCTATCCTCTGCTTCTGGTATGGTCAAGGACCAATTATAGGGATCCAATCCTTGGAGCAATTGATCCAAAAGTAATTGGCGGGTATGGTCTGTTGGCTCTATATCATAAAAGTATAAAACCAAATCATCGATAAATTGTTGAGCATCGTTGGGATTTGGGAAATGTGAAGCGACCTCTAAAAGGTTGGGCTGAAATCCCATAGGGTAATCATAAATATAACCATCTATCACAGCATTGGTAAAGAGCTTCCTATATGGAAGAGTGTAAGTGTTGATCCAGTTTCGATATCCAAGCCAACCTGAAACATCGGGTGGATAAAGCAGGGCCTGACCAAAATATTCTTGAAACATTAATAAAATTCTATTCTTTGTCTCACCAGCAGGAGGGACAATATCAGTTATATACATTTGACGTATTGGGGAGAGCACATGGGCAATGCCTCCTCTATATTTTGCACCTCTGAAGGTTTCATCAAAGAATAATTCGCTCTTGAAGAGCGCTTCCAACATAGGTTTCACTTCATAATCATTCTCTCTAAGGACATCAGCCAAAGCATCTATAGCCTGTTCATCAGGATTGTAGTATACAAACCATTGGAATATTTTCCGAGCAAAGAATCGTGCGGTCTCCTCCTGATCAAAAATTATATCAACAATATCATCTCCAGTCCAGTATCCAGTTTGACCCATGAATGTTTTAGAACCAAAATCATGCCTGTTTTCATTAAAAAAAGTTTCCAAACCATCTGTTGTATAACCAGTATAGGCACGTGCTGCTTCAACTACATCTTCCTGAGTATAGTTACCTACCCCAATAGTAAACAGCTCTAATAGCTCTCTCGAAAAATTTTCATTTATTCCTGCTAATGGACAGGGATTATCTTCTAGGGTAAAGGTAACTGTATAGCTTTGATCTGATGGGAATCCGGACTCACACTCTGACCAAACATTATTCAGATCAACTGTGTCAGAATTAAAAAGATCAAACCCAAAATTGCTCCATTGGTCGGTGGGGTTCCAATCGCAATGCGAACCTAAAGGAGGATTTCCGTACATACCCCAACCTGACCAATCATCAAAATCTCCTGTGACGGTATAAAGATACTCATAGACCCCAGGTTCCAGCTCCATGCTGCCTGAGTATGTACCATCACCATTTGGCATTAGGGTAAGCCCGAAACCGGACCAGGAGTCCATTGTACCGGTCACATGAACCTCTCCCCCTTGCAGATCAACTCCAGTCATGTCCACGGTAAAATTTACTGTTCGAGGCCCTTCTCCTACATCCGAACAATCGCTCCAAGGATGACTATCTAATATTAATTCTGAATCAGTGAGCCTAAAACCACGATTGTGCCACTCTGTATTATAGGCACACTCATCAGGCACAGATTCAGCCCAATTCCAGCCTCCACAGGTATATTTATATTGATGGAGACCCGATTCCATCCAAACCGTTTTGGTATAAATTCCATCCTCATCCTCATCCAATAATTTCCTTCCATATCCCGTCCAATCATCTAGCGTACCAGTTACATAAAGATGACGATACCTATTCTCATCATTATCCAACCATTTAAGCATTGCAGGGTCCAAAGCCATTGCTTTCACAAAATCTTTTATATTTCCTAAAGCATATTCCCTGAGCAGTGCATAATGATTATATATTGCAGGGGGAAAGTTGACCTTTTGAGCCGATGTAGCAAAATGGTCGTGCCAGAAAAGGGTCATCGTTTCTTGAACATTTATCCCCTCTTCTAACATAGAATCAATAATCCAACTTCTTAGCTCTGCCCGTTGTTCTCTGTAAGCTTGGTTTAAAGAATCTTGCTGCTCTGGCGTAAGATCTGGAGGATATGGATCATCTACCCAGTCACCTGGGGGCTCTGGCGCGGGCTGCTCTTCTAACAAAGCATCCACCGTAGCATCTAATCCAGCAGCGTGAGCTGAATTTATATGTTCCCATGTTGGGCCAAATGTCGTTCGTCTTAATAAATGGATAGCTGCTCGAAGATCAAAATCTACATCCCTAGAAGAAATGGTAGATTCAATATCAAGCCCTGGAGCAGAAATTTGCCTTGGATGAATTGGATTAATATTCTTAGGAAGATTTTTTATAGAAGGATATTCGGGTGGTAGGGACTCATGTTCCTCAAGAAATGCATCAAGTGATTCACTACGTTTTATAAATTCAGAGGAATTATCCATACTCTCTATAACCCGTATTTTCTCAGATGTTTTATATTTTCCTTGAGCAAAGAGAAACCCAAATAAAACAAATGATATTATAATTATAAAGCAATTAGGTAATGAGTTTGTTTTTATCATAATATGCTATGACACACTAATATGACAGAAGTTAAAATAAAATTTATATAATTGGTAATTATTTTGTTATTGAATAAAATAAATGACCCCATTAGAATTTGACCTTATCCAATATCCTTTTCCTGGCTGGAATAGCTCAGCTATGATGTATCCCTCATCAAAATGATAGATGGTTCCAGAAATTATGATATCACCAGGATCATTAATTTCAGTAATGGTAATTTCGGTATGAATACCAGAAATTAAATTCCAACCTTCTAATACATCCACAGCCAAAGTATCAATGGCAACACCTGTAATTTGAGTAATTCCAGACTCATAAAAACGTAGCCAATATCCTTTCCCCATTTCCAATTGACTCTCTAACTCATATCCATCACTAAAACTGTATAAAGTCCCCTCTACTGTATTAGGAAACAACAGTTCGTAAGACGGATCATCTACAACCATTGGGAGAGCAACTAAATTCCAATCTGAATCTAGAGGTATTGTTATCGTCTCACTCTGAGCTTCCCCCGTCGTTGTCATGAAAATCTGATAATCACCTGTACGATTATCTGACCAAAAACAAAGGAGATTACTTTCATTCCAGATAAGGAATGGGTCTTTTTGGACATTACTGGATTCAATGGGGTCATCACTTATCCTCTGTTCGTTGGTAACCTCCTCTGAACCAAATCCCATTGAAGCATAATAGATATCAGGGTTACCGTTTCGGTAATCAACCCAAGTTGCATGTAAAATCGAATCTCCCAGTAAAGTAAAAGGGAAATTCTGAGATGCACCAGAGCTAGGATTCACATTGACCTCAGATGTGAATATAAGTGTACTCAAATCACTGTGATTTACATATGAGTTGTTATGTTGGCTAACATAGAAACCAGCACCAATATTATTCCCGTCAATAGAAATGGAAGGCCCTGAAGATGGACAATAACTTATAAAATCATTGTAATCTGATATTTGAATCGGTTCTTCGAAATCATCTGAATTAAAATTCTTTTTAACTAAAAAATGTTTTCTCTGGTTCGAAATATTGTTTCGGTATGCAAGGTATAAATCACCATTTTCAGAAATCTCCAGATCAGACTGACAGCAATCACATGGCTCCATTTCCTCGTTTGTAATTCCAACCGGTTGACTAGGTGTAAATTCAAATGACCCCTCTTGTGCTACTGCATATCGTATACTGTTAAATGAATAATTCTGATTATAGCTATAGTAGAAAAGATGAATTTTTCCATCAATTCCAACTTCGAGCTCAGGATAGCCTGTCAAATACATCTGATCACTCACCATCGAATCTTCACCCCAGGTAGACCCACCATCTATCGAAACATTGATATAGGTTGAAGTGTAGCCTGTGCGATCATCCATGTATAGAACAATTAGCTCCTCTCCCCGAATCACTATTTTGGGTCCTGATTGAGTATAGGCCACAACGGTATTAATATGGGAATTCAGTCGCAAAGGATCTGAAAATGAATATCCCTCATCTGTGGATCGAGCATAGTATACATCTTTATGGCCATTATTATCATTTACCCACACCAAATGGAATATCCCATCTATATCGAAAACCCCATATGGGAATTTTTGATCAATGTTTTCTACAGGAATAATATGGTAGTTTTGTCCAAATTGACTGGGAGGCTGTGCTAATAAAACACCAACTAACAACAAATATTTTAAGAAAAAAAATTGCATTGATTTTGTTTTTTGATATTCAAGATTAGTTAAAATTAGGTTGATCAATTGTACTCATTTTAAATAAGTTATTTTCTCCATTTTAGTCTCAAATGGACTTTGAATACTCAAAAAATACTCCCCTGCAGGAACAAACTGCCCATTGGATCTTTTTCCATCCCAAATAATGGAGTGATTTCCTATGTTTAAATTTTTGTTTAATAGTGTCCGAACCCAAGTTCCATTTAAATCATAAATAGAAATCAAAACTTTTGTAGACTCTCTCATACCAAACCGAACCTCTACTCTTGAATTGAAAGGATTTGGAAACATGGATACCTTTTGAAATCGATTTTCATTTTCTCCTGTAGGTATATTTGTGTTAACAGCCTTTTTATCCGGATGGACATCCAAAATGATCTTAAATATACCT
This sequence comes from Winogradskyella sp., assembly GCA_964230865.1. Taxonomy (GTDB): domain Bacteria; phylum Fidelibacterota; class Marinisomatia; order Marinisomatales; family AB-629-J13; genus AB-629-J13. The sequence continues at coordinate 4,048 of CAXRJK010000041.1, read as the reverse complement.
TCCAATCCATTTTCAGTCTCCACTAGTGGAATTATTCTATCCACAGCATTTGGGTTAGATGAACCACTATCTTCATCCAAATATTCATCTCCCTCAAAATAAAGCTGAGTGACCACTGTATTTCCTGCAGGTGGAGTTATCATGAAATGAATGTGACTGGGGCGGTATCGGTCATTGCCTAAATAATAAAATCCTGGTTTAATTGTCTCTATGGAAAATTTCCCCTCGTGGTCTGATAAAATCCGACCCCTCAGATTCAATTCATCATTATCAGGGTTCCCGGTATCGCAAGTTTGAAATACAGAATAACACCCTGCATCGTTGGCTTGCCAAGCATCAATAACCACATTTGGGATAGGAGTTTGACAATCATTTGCGGTTACCACTCCATTGATAAAAAGCCGAGCGCCCAATTCAAACTGTGATGCTAGGACACTTCGATAAGGAGAATCAGGTTCCCAATAAGGTCCCAAGCCCATTACATCGGGCGTAGTTTGGTCACAAGTTGCACCCATAATTGATTTTGGCAAAATCATCCCCGCTGCGGTTATACCACTTAATTGAAGAAAACGTCTACGTGAGATCATTTTAATAATACCGTTTTTTGTGACAGAATTTGTTTATCGCCATTTTCCACCATGATAAAATATACACCGCTCGTTAGATTACTGGCATCCCATTTTATAGAATGATTTCCTGGTAAAAATTTTTCATCCACAAGCAATTCAATCAATCGTCCTTGGATATCGTAAACTGAAACTTTTATGTCCGATATTTCAGGTACAGTAAACTGCAAGGTAGTAACTGGATTAAATGGATTGGGATGGGTTGGCAAGAGAGTAAATTCTGTTGGGGTTTGATAAAAGATGGACTTTCTTAAAATAAAAGTTTCTGATAATTCACCAAGTTCCAACACCTGAGTACCTTCGCATTTTAACACTTTTCCACTTTTATCTAAAATTTCCCATTTATGCCCATCTGTCACTATACACTCAATGGTCAATGGTTGTCCATCATTCTCCACTTCAATCACACAAACATCTGCTGTGCATAGTTTTGTGTCACCCGCGAATCGGATGTCTTTTATACCTGGAGGTGGTTTTGGTGGAAGACTGAAACTCAATGGATTGTCTACTTCAATTTCGGCTCCAAAATATAAAGAATTAGTGTTAACGGTTAATGTATTCAAGTACTCTGGAGGTTGGAAGTATCTGGATTTGGTGAGAGTTGTGTAGGTTGATAAGGTAATTTCTCCTTCCCCAGAACTTCTAAGCCAATACCCATACCCTGGTTCTATGATTTCAGCTTGGATATAACCATCGTCAAATCCGTAAACCGTACCTGGAATGATGAGATTGCTCTCATCTAAAATGGTGTTTACATCCAAAGGTGAGGAAATACCCCCAATGAGATTCCAGTCATGATTAATAGTGATAGTAGTTTGGTTTATAAATTCTCCTGTAAAAGTACAGGCTTCAGCTTCTTCAAATCTGAGCCAATAGCCAGAGCCTATTTCCATTTCATCTATATCTGTATCAATATAACCTCCCACAGAAAATCCATACAGTGTTGATTCATCCATATTGTTACATGGAAATAACCCGGTCTCTATAGGAAGGGAAATAAGGTCCCAGTTTTGTGAATAGTTGACAACAATTTCATTATTAATTATCTCGTTAAATGGTAGGTTACAGTTCAATACACCATCTGCTGTAATCATTTGAATATTTCCACTGAATAAATGTCCATATGGGACATTCTCATATTCAAAATAATAAAGTAGATCAACAATCGTAGGACCTGTGATATAAAAAAAACTATATACCGGGTCTATTATTAATAAATATTGATCATCTGTTTGTAAGGTAAAATCTGGAGCATAGAGGTCAACCTCTGGTATGTCTATATAAAATAATAGTCCATTTCCCCATTCTGTATTAGGAATTATTTGAATGTTATTGATTGCAAATTCTTCGCATATTTCAAAACAGTTGGAGGTATCCTGGATACTCAAATAATCTTCCACACAGTCCGGATATGTTCCGGGACACAATAAATTATATTCAATACTGAAACTGCTTAGGTTATCTAGTATATAGCAAATTTGTTGTGGTAGGTAGGTCAATTGATTATTGTATATATAAAACCATTGGAGATTATTGAGATTACCAATACTGCCGGGGATACTGGAAATCTGATTACCACCTAATTCCAAAAGATTTAAGTTTGTTAAGTTTCCAATATCACCTGGGATGCTGGTGAGTTGATTAGCATTTAAGAAAATATCAGTTAATTCACTTAGTGAGCTTAAGCCTTCTGGAATATCACCGCTTAATTCATAATCTAAATAGGTTGGCCATAATGTAGAACATTTGAACTCTCTTAACCTCCCATTCCCCCATACCTGTTCCCCTAATTCAATGGGTGATAAATAGGATGGCGGTGGGTTATTACCTGATTGTGAATTATCTATGAACCTCTGAAGTACAACTAGGTCAGATTGATAAAAACAATTACCATTATCCAAAACGTTGACGCTCTCAGGTAGATCTAATATTTCTGTGTATCCAACCTCACATTGCCTTATAAAATTAATGCTCATGTTAAAATTGATGAGATCCACCTCACGCTCTGCTAATTCCTGTGGTCCATTTACAGGATTGATACGTACAAAATTATTTTCCGGAAGTCGCACTGAATAGTCTGTCCATCCAGAATCAAATTCATGGCGTGCGTCCGGTCGGTAGTAATCGGTAGAAACAAAATGAGCTCCGCTTGTCAGGGCATCATCCCGGCGGGATGTATCTCCGGTTCGTGCTTGTTCTGTATCGGTGTCTGCCCGGGTGCGCACCAGATATCCCTGATTTACTCTATCTATAATCTCTGTTGAAGGTGTGTTGATGCCTAAAAATGCTGCTTCCGGAGTTCCGGGCGTTGCTTCGGTGAATAAAATACGACCGGAAAGAGATGGGTAACCATCCATGTAATTATTCATGAGGGTTCCTTGGTTATCTAATCCGAACATAATCTTTCCCCGAGCTTCTGCCAGAGTGGGCCATCCACCGTTTAAAACCGCATCCTCTAATGTAGAAAATTCTCCTCTCACTTCATCAGGGGTAATAACTTTTTCTAAATCTTCACCAAACACATCGCGAATATCAGCTTCCGCTTCTTCCAGTCCGGCTAGGTCAAATGGAATTGGAATGTTATAGGTTACAGAATCAGGCAACAGCAACAGCAGATTCTCTAATTGGGGATACTCATCAAAATAATTCTCCAATCCTTCAGATTTACATTCAACCAATACAAAAATGGGGACATGACCGGGATATGTATCAGACCATATTTTCAATTTTTCTAGTGCTGTTTTAAATGTAAAGATGTGGCTATCAAAATCGATGTCAGGAAAATGGAGAATTTTGAGTCCGGGTTCGCTTAATTCAGGAATATCAGGAGTCCAATCCTGACCTGCAAGCCAACTCCCCATTTGGGAGGCAAACAATCCACCCTCCGGATCTCGGTAGACATCCAACTCTATTTGGCGGATTCCAAAATTTAGAAATTGGTCCGATAAAATTTCATGAGTGTAATCAATGGACATTCCTAATTCAGGAGCAAATACATTGATTACACCCATAAGAGTATCATACGGAGCAATGTGGTAACTGTTATGACTCCCAACAGCCTGAAGTTGGTTCAACTTTAACTCATTAATGAGAGTAAGGAGCGAATCATTTTGATTGAGGTTCAGCCATCCTCCGTTTCGGTTTTCCCATCCATAAACTTTTGTGGTGTCATGTATGATGATGTTAGAAGAAAAATCGAAGAATGAAAATGTCAGGTATTCATCTTCCGTTAACCCTTCGTCTACATTTTCTGTTGAAGGATCATCTCCAAATATCTCAAGTATGAAATTAGAACGATTGTCAAATTCAACTATTTCCGAATATCCTGAACAAATCCCATTGGGATCAAAAGCGGCTATCCAATCTCCATTGGAAGCTGGGTAGGTGTCAAAGAATGCCTGTCCCAGAACGGTTGCTGAATA
>CAXRJK010000040.1:0-14607 GCA_964230865.1 Winogradskyella sp. | reverse complement strand
TGTTTGAATAGTAATGCCTCTCTCTCTCTCTTCAGGGGCATTGTCGATTGAATCAAACGTACGAACTTCAGCATAACCTCTATGAGACTGAGTCAAGGTAACAGCCGCAGTTAAGGTCGTCTTACCATGATCTACGTGCCCGATGGTTCCTATATTTACATGAGGCTTCGTTCTTTCAAATTTTTCCTTTGACATGATTACTCCTTAAAATAATTAAATAGCTTTTACTAAACCAGAAACCTGCTCAATTATTTCCTCCTGTATTTGCGCAGGAACTTGATTATAAGATGAAAAATCCATATGAAATACCGCCCTCCCTTGAGTCAGCGATCTGAGAGCAGTAGCATAACCAAACATACTACCAAGCGGAACATTTGCTGTAATCACTTGAAGATTCTTTCGCTGATCCATACCTTCAACTTTACCACGACGCGAACTTAGATCACCCATTACATCCCCCAAATATTCATCAGGCGTGGTCACCTCAACTTTCATAATTGGCTCTTTCAAAACAGGATTTGCTTTTTTGCACGCTGCCTTTACTGCCATTGAACCTGCAATTTTAAATGCAATTTCTGACGAATCTACATCATGATAAGAACCAAATATCAATTCAACCCTAACATCTTCTACTGGATAACCCGCTAGAATACCATTCTTTAACCCTTCCTGAATACCTTTATCCACAGAAGAGATATATTCTCGAGGAATCACACCTCCCACAATTTTATTTTCGAAATGATAACCCTTCCCCGATTCATTAGGAGAGAGATTGATAACCACATGCCCATATTGCCCTCTACCTCCAGACTGTCTTATAAATTTTCCTTCAATATCAGATACAGTTTTAGTCACACTTTCGATATATGTTACCTGAGGCTTGCCTACATTTGCTTTAACTTTAAACTCCCGCAGCATCCTATCAACTAGAATTTCTAAATGGAGCTCACCCATACCTGAAATTATGGTTTGCCCTGTATCCTCATTATTAGAAACACGAAATGTTGGGTCCTCTTCAGTCAATTTTACCAATGCATTAGACAAAGCATCTTGATCCGCTTTACTAACAGGTTCGACGGCTACCTCCATAACTGGCTCTGGAAATTCCATCGTTTCAAGCAGAATTGGCTGACTCTCATCACAAAGAGTATGACCTGTATTCGTTTTCTTCAAGCCAACAGCTGCAACAATATCTCCCGCTTTTATTGAATCAATATCTTCTCGCTTATTTGCATGCATTAAAAGTAGTCGACTTATTCGTTCTCTTTTTCCAGTATTTGCATTAAAAACATACGAACCTTTTTTTAACTCCCCAGAATAAACTCGAAGATAAGTCAATCGCCCAACATAGGGATCAGTCATTATCTTAAACGCTAAAGCACTGAATGGCTCATTCACTTTCGGCTTTCTAATCAATGCAATATCAGAATCTCTATCATCAAACCCCTGAACTTCACTGACATCAACTGGGGAAGGCAAAAAATCGATAACTGCATCCAACAAACGCTGCACTCCTTTGTTTTTAAATGCAGACCCACAAAAAATTGGAATAAATGTGTTATCTAAACACCCCTTTCGAATAGCTGCCTTTATTTCATCAACCGATATTTCTTCTTCAGCTAAATACTTTTCCATCAATCCATCATCGTATGTTGCTGTCTCCTCAATTAAATGGTGTCTCCATTTTTGTGCATCAGAGAGCAAATCACTAGGAATGTCACCATACTCGAACCTAGCACCTAATGTAGACTCATTATAAAGAATAGCCTTCATAGACAATAAATCAATAATACCATTAAACATATCACCATCACCGATTGGTAGCGTCAATGGAAGCGGATTTGCATTCAGACGATCTCTTACCATATTAATGACAAAGAAATAGTCAGCACCGACTCTATCCATTTTATTGACAAATGCAATCCGAGGGACATTATATTTATCTGCCTGCCTCCATACCGTTTCACTTTGAGGTTCTACCCCTCCCACCGCACAAAAAATAGCAACTGTACCATCTAAAATTCTTAACGAACGCTCCACCTCTACAGTAAAATCTACATGACCAGGAGTGTCTATTATATTAATTCGATGATTATCCCAAATAGCAGTGGTTGCTGCTGAGGTTATAGTTATACCCCTCTCCCTCTCCTGATCCATCCAATCCATAGTTGCACCACCATCATGAACTTCACCTATCTTGTGCGTACGACCCGTATAATACAAGACTCTCTCTGTTAGCGTCGTTTTCCCAGCGTCGATGTGCGCCATGATACCGATATTTCTAACCTTATTAAGCTCAAAATTCTGCATTATCTTCGACCGTAATGAGCAAAAGCCTTATTTGCTTCTGCCATCCTATGAGTATCATCTTTTTTCTTTATAGCTCCACCATCATTATTAGCAGCTGAAATTAATTCATGCGCTAAAAGCTCAGACATCGGCTTTCCACTTCTCCCAGTAGCAGAACTGATAATCCAATGAGAAGCTAAAAAAAATCTCCTCCCTTCCGGAACTTCAATTGGCACCTGATAAGTTGCACCACCAATCCTTCGAGACTTCACTTCTAGCATAGGAGAAGCGTTAGAAACCGCATCTTTAAAAACCTTTATCCCATCTGTCTTTGTACGCTGAGCGACAGTTTCCATAGCATCATAAAATATTTTCTCAGCAACACCCTTTTTTCCCTTAGACATAAGATAATTAATAAATTTTGCCACAGCTAAATCACCGTACACCGGGTCAGGTAAAATAGTCCTTTTCTCAGGTCTCCTTCTCCTCACGACTTATCCTTTTTTGCACCATACCTGGAACGACTAGTTTTTCTTCCTGCTACACCAGCAGTGTCCAATGTCCCCCTGACAACATGATAACGAACCCCTGGCAAATCTTTTACACGACCACCTTCAATAAGAACAATAGAATGCTCCTGAAGATTATGACCCTCTCCAGGAATATAAGCAGACACCTCCATCCCATTAGTCAGCCTAACTCTTGCCACTTTACGCAAAGCTGAATTTGGTTTTTTAGGCGTAGTAGTATATACTCGCGTACACACCCCCCTCTTCTGCGGATTTCCTTTCAACGCAGGAGTAGAGTGCTTCTTGGAAACACGATATCTTCCTTTTCTAATTAATTGATTTATTGTTGGCATTTCAGTTCACATAAAGCTTACAATATTAAAGAATATATTATAATTATATCAATAACTATTTCTTAGTTTCTAATATTTCTTTTCTTTCAATCTCTTCCTGGTCCACATCAAACCCCACAGATGCACTCTCAACTACAATTTCGAGTTTATCAGGAAAACCGGTCCCTGCAGGAATCAACCTCCCTATAGTAACATTCTCCTTCAATCCACGCAGATAGTCCGTTTTGCAAGACGAAGCTGCATCAGTCAAGACACGTGTCGTTTCCTGAAAGGATGCTGCTGACAGAAAACTTTCCGTATTAAGTGATGCTCTTGTGATCCCCATTAGGAGAGGAACAAATTCCGCCTGCTTTGTTTTTTTATACTTTGCTGGAACCTTATTACTACCCTTTAAATCATTGTTGATTTCATTAAATTCATATTTCTCTATTATCATACCTTCCTCTAACTCCGAATCTCCCGGATCTGAAACTATGACATGATCAGATATTCGTTCATTTTCTTTTTTCAAATCCCACTTGTCTATCCTTTCAGATTCAAGCAGATTCGTATCCCCAGGGTCAGAAATAACAATTTTTTTCATCATCTGCCGTACAATAACTTCAATATGCTTATCATTAATGCTTACCCCCTGAAGCCTATAAACCTCCTGAATTTCATTCACAAGATACTCTCTTACAGCACCCGAACCCATAATATTTAAAATATCTACCGGCGAAATTGCTCCTTCACAAAGCGGTGTTCCCGCAGTAATGAAATCACCTTCATGTACGATAACATGCTTACCATAAGGAACATTGTAAGAACGAGCTTCACCGTCACCACCCTCAATAATAATTTTACGTATACCCCGCTTAGTTTCACCGAATTTCACCGTTCCGTTAATCTCAGCTACTACAGCAGGATTTTTTGGGATGCGAGCTTCAAACAACTCCGCAACCCTCGGAAGACCACCAGTTATATCTCTTGTTTTTCCAATATCTTTCTGTATCTTTACAAGGGTTTGACCACGATTTACTTTTTGACCATCAGTAATCACAAGAGTTGCTTTAACCGGCAGTATAGTACCCCCTGTCATAATTTCATCTTTTTCGTTTACGATTTCTATATGAGGACTCAAATTTCTATCTCGAGATTCGACAATTACCATTTGCTTCTTACCGCCCTCAACAGCCTCAACTTGATAAGTTTCTCCCTCAATAAAATCTTTAAGCCTTACAATACCACTGGAAGATGCCAGAATTATATCTGTATATGGGTCCCACTGAACCAATGTCGTACCGCTTTGAATCTCTTCACCTTCCGAAACAAAAACATTTGCACCATAAGGAACATTATATTCCGCAATCACATCATTAGCGCCACCATTTTTGATAATCTGCATCTTTGCATGCCTAGACATACATCTTGTCGTAGTAATTCCAGCATCATCCTTAGTGTCAGCAGAACTAAAGTTTTCTGAAAAATGAACAATGCCACCATATTTGGATACCATCTCAGACTTTTCTATAATTCGAGTTGCTGTACCACCAATATGAAAGGTTCTCAAGGTTAACTGAGTACCAGGTTCTCCAATACTTTGAGCTGCCTGAATTCCAACAGCTGATCCAATATTAACCATTTGATGATTAGAAAGATTCCATCCATAACACATTGCACAGACCCCCCGTTCAGACTCACAAGACAACACTGAACGTATCCTTGCACTTTGAATAGCACTTTCATAAACTTTCTCTATATTCGCCTCATCAATTAGCTGACCCGAACCTATTAACACCTTCCCATCCACCACTATATCATCAACCAAAACTCGCCCTAAAATTCTTTCAGGAAGCTCTTCAATTATCTCTTCACCTTCTTTTAAATCATAAATAACAATACCTTGAATTGTACCACAGTCAGTTTCTGTTATAACAACATCTTGAGCTACGTCAACTAAACGCCGCGTTAAATATCCAGCATCTGCCGTTTTCAGCGCTGTGTCTGCCAAACCCTTTCGAGCTCCGTGAGTAGATATAAAATATTCCATCACGGACAAACCTTCTTTAAAATTGGAGATAATCGGAGATTCAATAATTTCACCCTTTTCCCCTGTCATAGATTTTTTTGGCTTTGCCATCAATCCTCTCATACCAGCTAACTGCTTTACCTGATCTTGGGTACCCCTAGCTCCAGAATCTGCCATCATCCAAACTGGATTAAACCCATTTTGATCTTCTTTTAAATCATCCATCATAGATTTTGCCACACGCCCAGTTGCATGCGTCCATATATCTATCACCTTATTATACCTTTCACCATCAGTCAGGATATGCTGTCTAAACTTTCTCTGAATATCGTCAACCTCACTAAACGCACCTTTCAGAATATCATTTTTCTCTGTAGGAATTAGAATATCACTTATAGAGACTGAAAATCCACCAGTCGTGGCTGTATAAAATCCAAGTTTTTTTAATTTATCTAAGAATATAACAGTTTTTTGATTTCCCGCCACTAAAAAGCATTGATTAATTACATCACCTAAAGCTGACTTAGATATGGTTAAATCTTTATAGTCCACCTCATCAGGCAAAATCGAATTGAACAATATTCTTCCTACAGTAGTATTTTTATACCACCTCTTATTATGCCGCACATGCACAATAGAATGCATTCCAATCTTCTTATTCTCCCACGCTAAAATTGCCTCATCAAAAGATTTAAAAAATTTACCTTCCCCCATATCTCCTTTTTGCGCTTTAGTTAGATAATAACATCCCAAAACCATATCTTGAGATGGAATCGCAACAGGCTTCCCATTAGCAGGATGCAGTATATTGTGACTAGCCAACATTAATACACGAGCTTCAACTTGAGCCTGAATTGATAACGGCACATGTACTGCCATCTGATCTCCATCAAAGTCAGCATTAAATGCGGAACAAACCAAAGGATGTATACGTATAGCCTTGCCATCAATTAAAACTGGCTGAAAAGCCTGAATACCTAATCGGTGTAGCGTCGGAGCACGATTTAACAAAACTGGATGGTCTTTAACAACACTTTCCAGAACATTATAAATTACCGAGTTTTTATTTTCTATTAACAATTTAGCCCCTCGCGGCGTTGTCGCATACCCATGTTCAATCAAAGCACGAATCATATGAGGCTTAAACAGCTCCAATCCCATATCCTTAGGCAACCCACATTCATGTAAATGTAATTCGGGACCCACAACGATAACTGACCTCCCTGAATAATCTACCCGCTTTCCCAATAAATTTTGGCGAAATCGCCCCTGCTTTCCTCGCAACATATCTGACAGAGACTTCAAAGGACGTCTCGTTCCACTTCGAATAGCTGTCTTTCGGCGACTATTATCAAAAAGTGCATCAACCGACTCTTGGAGCATACGCTTTTCATTCCTCAAAATTACATCTGGCGCTTTAATTTCAATTAACTGTTTTAGGCGATTATTTCGAATAATAATCCTACGATATAAGTCATTTAAATCACTTGCTGCAAACCTACCCCCCTCAAGCGGGACCAACGGCCTCAACTCAGGCGGAATAACTGGCAAAATCGCAACAACCATCCATTCTGGTCGATTTATTTTCTTTTTAACTCCATCATTTACAAATTCATTCACAACTTTCAATCGCTTCAATGCATCAGCTTTTTTCTGTTTGGAACGAGTTGTAACTACTATTTCTTCAAGCTCACCTTTCACATCGCTATAGTTTAATCGACTTAGAGCCTCCCTCATTGCTTCACCACCCATCATAGCTTGAAAATAATTTTCATTATCCCTATCCTCATCAGATACGGCGTAATAGCCAAACTGATTTTCAAGCTCATCACACTCTTCTTCATCAATTAACTGTAAAACTTTTTTATCACTCTCGCCTGGGTTAATTACAATAAAGACTTCATAGTAAATCACCCTCTCTAAGTCTCTAGTACTCAAACCTAATAAATAACTCAGCTTACTGGGGATAGACTTTAAATACCAAATATGGACAACTGGTACCGCTAAGGTAATATGCCCCGTCCTATCACGCCGGACTTTTTTCCTTGTAACCTCAACGCCACATCTATCGCAAATAATTCCACGATATCTAATGCCTTTATATTTTCCACAATGACATTCATAATCTTTAATTGGGCCAAAAATTTTCTCACAAAACAGCCCATCTTTTTCGGGCTTATATGATCTGTAATTAATTGTCTCTGGCTTCAATACTTCACCATACGATCGCTGTAAAATCGATTCAGGCGAAGCTAGACTTATAGTGACAGTTTTATATTTCTTTGTAGTATCTATTTTATGTGATTGAATGAATGTCAAACCTGCTCTCCCTTAATCTAATTCAATTTCTAAACCAAGTCCCTGTAATTCCTTGATGAGCACATGAAAAGATTCCGGAGTACCAATAGATGGCATATCCTCACCCTTAACTAGAGAATTATATACTCTTGACCTTCCATCAACATCATCAGATTTTACTGTCAGGACTTCCTGCAATGTGTGAGCAGCACCATAGGCCTCTAGTGCCCAAACCTCCATTTCACCAAACCGCTGCCCTCCGAATTGAGCTTTCCCGCCTAGGGGCTGTTGAGTTATCAATGAATATGGACCAGTAGACCTTGCATGCATTTTATCCTCTACCATATGACTCAACTTCATCATATAAATATTTCCGACTGTTATTGGATTTTCAAAATTTTCACCGGTCCTTCCATCAATAAGAGATGCTTTTCCAGAAACCGGTAAATTTGCCTTTTTAAGCTCACCTTCAACCTCTGCCGGAGAAGCCCCATTGAACACTGGAGTTTCGTATTTTAATCCTAATATATCTGCAGACCAACCCAACATGGTTTCATACAGTTGCCCTAGATTCATCCTGGAAGGCACACCCAAGGGATTCAAAATAATGTCAACAGTTTTCCCATCTTCCATAAATGGCATATCTTCCTCTGGAACGATAGCTGCTACAACACCTTTATTTCCATGACGACCAGCCATTTTATCACCTACGAGAATCTTTCGCTTATTAGCAATATAAACTTTTGCTAAACGTAGAATACCTGGTTGCAACTCATCTCCAATTTTTAGAGTAAACACATCCCTTTCCAATTGAGACTCAATCCTTTGCCATTCTTTTCTGAATGACCGCCACATTATCCGTATTTTATCCCATATTTCAACATTCTCAATCCAAGGCAATTCCTGACTAAACCTTTCAATATCATAAGTTTTCAAACGTTTAATTGTTAGCTTCGTCCCCTTTTTTATCAGAGTCCTTCCGCTTGATCTATCTTTAATCCCTGCGGAAATCTGAGATTTCATCAGTTCAATTATTTTCGAATCTCGAGCATTTAACAACACCGACTTTGCTTCCTTAGCCTTTTTCTGATAATTTAGTATTTTCTTTCTATCATCTGCCCGCGATCTTCTTACATGCTTTTCAAATAATTTAGTATTTATAACCACCCCACGAACCCCTGGTGTTGCTCTTTTCGATGCATCCTTCACATCACCAGCCTTTTCACCAAAAATTGCTCGCAGTAATTTTTCTTCAGGAGTAGGATCTGTTTCACCCTTTGGAGTTACCTTTCCAATAATTATATCCCCCTCTTTAATCTTTGCTCCAACTCTCACTATACCGTTTTCATCTATATCCTTAGTTGCTTCCTCGCTGACATTTGGTATTTCCGCAGTAAGCTCTTCTTCACCCCTCTTAGTATCTCTAACCTCAAGATCTACTTCATTTATATGCAAAGAGGTAAATAAGTCATCTTTAACTAACCTTTCACTAATAACAATTGCATCCTCAAAATTATAGCCCCTCCAAGGCATAAATGCTACAGTAACATTTTGACCTAATGCCAGCTCTCCTTTTTCACTGGACGCACCATCCGCAATTACATCTCCAGCCCTTACAAAATCTCCTTCCTTTACAAGAGGCCTCTGATTATGGCAGGTATTTTGATTAGACCTGACATATTTTTTTAATTTTATTTCAATTACATTATCAGTCTTTACCAACCGAAGTGAATCTGGAACATCTTCAGTTTTGAGAACAATCCTTTCTGAATCAACCCAAAGAATCTCCCCGTTAGCCGGAGCAATCAAACACGCTCTAGAATCTCTAGCTACAACCTTCTCAAGCCCAGTTCCAACCAAAGGGGCAGACGGTCTCATCAATGGAACAGACTGTCTTTGCATATTGGACCCCATAAGGGCACGATTTGCATCATCATGCTCAAGGAACGGTATCAAAGCTGCTGCAACACTCAAAATTTGATTTGGAGACACATCCATATAGTCCACTTCTTGAGGCTCTACAACAGGAAAATCACCCTTAATCCTACCTCTCAACATATCATCAACAAGCTTATCCTTTTTATCTAATTTAGCATTAGACTGAGCAATCAATACCCTATCCTCATCATCTGCTGAGAGATATTCTATATCATGGGTAGCTATTGCTGATTCTGACATCTTACTCACCCTTCTGTAAGGGGCCTCAATAAAACCGTGCTTGTTAATTTTTGCCATCATAGCCAAAGAAGAAATCAACCCAATATTTGGGCCTTCCGGAGTTTCAATTGGACACAGCCGTCCGTAATGAGTGTAATGGACATCGCGGACCTCAAATCCAGCACGTTCCCGAGTTAACCCTCCAGGACCTAAAGCAGAAATTCTTCTTTTATGAGTAACTTCAGCAAGAGGATTTGTCTGATCACCAAACTGACTCAACTGACTTGTTCCAAAAAAAGTGTTTACCACAGTCGTAACAACACGAGAATTAATCAAATCCTGAGGAGTAATTGATTCAGACTCTCTCAAATTCATCCTCTCATAAATAGTACGCAACATACGACTGAGAGCAACATTAAACTGATCCCTCAACTGCTCTCCAACCGTACGAACCCTCCGATTCCCTAAATGATCTATGTCATCTGTACCTCGCTCACCTTTCCTCATTTCAATGAGAAATAAAATCACTTTAATGATATCATCAATGGTCAATACAGTATCTTCAACATCTATATCCAAATCAAATTGCTGATTCAATCTATACCTACCCACTTGCCCCAAATCATATTTCTTAGGACTGAAAAACATTCTTTCGATAAATTTTTGAGCAGTTTCAAGGTTTGGAGGCTCACTCGATCGAATTAATTGATAGACCATAGCTAAAGCTTCTTCTGTATTGTGAGACGGATCCTTTGCAATCGTATTTAATATTAATTGTGAGTCAAAATCCTTATTTCCATCAACCACTTCGATACTCCCTATCCCTGCTTCTAACAAATTAGATATTACCTCGGGACTCACTTCCGTATTACTTTCATACAAAATTTCTCCAGTTTTCTCATTCACAACATCATCGACAATCGTGGCTCCTATATACTGCTCTGCCTTCTTTTTAGCTAAGTCTAACGAAACAATACATTTAAAGGCCTTAAAAATATCTGAATTTGAAGAAAAACCTAAACACCTTAACAACATAGTGGCCGGAAACTTTCTTCGGCGATCAATAATGACAAATAAACTATCATTTATATCGGTTGTAAAGTCAACCCATGATCCACGAATAGGAATAATTCTAGCCTGAAATAATCGAGTTCCATTTGGATGAATAGAATCATCAAAGAAGACCCCCGGAGAGCGATGCAACTGAGAGACAACAACTCTTTCAGCACCATTAATAATAAATGTCCCTTTGTCTGTCATATATGGAATATGACCAAAATACACATCCTCTTCTATAGATTGAAGATATTTGTTTCGATTCTCCTCATCAGTAATATGAAGAATAAGTCGCACTTTCAACGGAGCAGAATAGGTAACACCTCGATCAATACATTCTTCACCTGTATATTTTGGCTTTGCCAAATAATAACTTTTATATTCAAGTATATAATTACGATGCGCATCTTCAATAGGAAATACATTTCTAAATACACCTTCAAGACCAATAGGTCGCCTTTCCTCTTCAGAGTCTTCCTCTTGCAAAAATTTCTGATAAGACTCTTTCTGAAGATCCAAAAGGTCAGGAAGATCTACAAAAAAAGGTATCTTTTGAAAAGAAATCCGATTATTGTGATTAGAGCTACTGGCTTTCAAGGAAGCCTCCTTTTATTGTATTAAAAAGAATATAATTGAACTTATTCAAATTTGAATCTATTTCACCTCTACGGTTGCACCTGCCTCTTCAAGCTGTGCTTTAATTTCATCCGCTTCAGCTTGACTCACGCCTTCTTTTACTGGCTTGGGGGCATTATCAACTAGCTCTTTCGCTTCTTTTAAACCCAAACTAGTAATACCACGAACAACCTTTATCACGTTGATTTTCTGCTGGCCTATTTCTGACAATACAACATCAAATTCTGTTTTTTCTTCAGCAGCACCTCCTCCATCAGCAGGTGCAGCTACGGCAGCTACCGGCGCAGCAGCAGTAACACCAAACTTGTCTTCGATATCTTTTATTAACTCTGAAATCTCTACCATATTTGAGCTTTCAAGGTACGATAAAACATCATCTCTTGTTACAGCCATTTGATTAACTCCTTTACGATTTATTAATTGTTTTTTGAATCTTTTAAACCTGTTAAGACACCTACAAGATTAACCATAGATGCATTTAAAATCCTCACCAATCCAGTCATCGGACCTTGAACTGTTCCAACAAAACTAGAAAGCAGCTCTTCTCTAGTTGGCAAGGAAGCAATTTTATCAAACTGCTCTCCACCTAATAACTTCCCTTCAAATAATATTCCCTTAACTTCCGGCTTATCATAACTCTTATTAAATTTCTTTAATACTCCCGCTGGTTTCGTTGGCTCATCATAAGAGATTGCAAGAGCAGTTGGGCCTGACAAAAAAACATCTAACCCATTGATTTTATTTTTTTCTGCAGCTAACTTTATAAGCGTGTTTTTAGCCACTCGGAACTCCACCTTACTATCAAAGAATTCCTTTCTCAATTCAGTAATACTATCCACATTTAACCCTAGATAATCAGTGAAGTAAATTGCTTTAGCTTTTTCCAGTTTTTCTGTTAACTCAACAACCTGTTTTTTATTAAATGTACTTGGCATGATTTACCTTATGCTTGAATAATCAATTTTTATCCCGGGCCCCATAGTGGACGATATTGTCATTTTTTTTAAATACTGACCCTTAACTGCAGGAGGCTTTGCTTTCATTACAGTAGAATATATTGCTTTAACATTTTCCACAATAGCATCAGTATCAAACGATACTTTTCCACATGAAACATGTATTATACCGGTCTTTTCCACACGCAACTCAACCTTTCCTGCCTTCAACTCTTTTACAGCATCTCCAATTTCATTTGTAACAGTTCCACTTTTAGGGTTTGGCATCAACCCTTTAGGACCCAATATTTTACCTAACTTACCCAAACTCCCCATCATATCAGGCGTAGCTACAATTTTATCAACATCCCCCCAACCTGTTTTCAGCTTTTCTAAATACTCCTTATGCCCCACATAATCTGCTCCCGCATCTTTAGCTTCTTTAAACTTAGACTCGTTTGTAATTACTAATATCTTAACTGACTTACCAGTTCCATTAGGCAAACCAGTTGTGACCCGGATATTTTGATCAGCGTGACGAGGATCAACTCCAAGGTTGATTGACAAATCAACCGATTCATCAAATTTAACGTAAGACGCTTTCTTCATAAGGCTCACAGCCTCGCCGAGAGGATAAAAACTCATTCTATCAATCTGCTCCTCTGCAATCTTTTTTGACTTTGATGTTTTCATAATACCCTTTAGCCTAAATTAATCCGACACTTCAATTCCCATACTAACAGCAGTCCCTCTTATCATCTGGACAGCCGATTCTAGTGTGTTTGCATTTAAATCTTTCATTTTTAATTCTGCAATCCCTTCTAAATCCTTAAGAGAAACTGTTCCGACTTTTTCTTTATTTGGCTCACCGGAGCCTTTTGATAGCTTAGCAGCCTTTTTTAACAAAGTTGATGCAGGAGGAGTTTTGGTGATGAAAGTAAAACTTCTATCTGCATAAACAGTAATTTCTACCGGGATTATCATCCCTGGCTGATCTTGAGTAGCGGCATTAAATGCCTTGCAAAATTCCATAATATTTACGCCCTGCTGCCCGAGCGCGGGACCAACTGGTGGTGCAGGGTTTGCCTGCCCCGCAGGGATTTGCAATTTAATAAAACCAATAATTTTTTTAGCCATAATTTTACTCTATTTTTCTATTTCTACTTGCAAATAATCCAATTCAATTGGAGTAGGCCTTCCAAAAATACTAACTGATACTTTTAGCTTTTGTTTTTCATTATTTATCTCTTGAATAAAACCAGAAAAATCCATAAATGGACCATCAATCACTCGAATTGAGTCACCAACCTTGAAGGGATGCTTAATATTATCCTGACTCTCTCCCTGCTCAACAACGCCAAGAATTCTGGTGATTTCGTCAGGCTTCATAGCTTGCGGTTTCCCCCCTGAACCAACAAAACTGAGCACATTGGTCATACTTTCAATCAAGTGCCTGGTCTGATTGTTTAAATCCATTTTTAGCAAAACGTATCCCGGGAAAAAAACTTTAGTCCTAATCTTTTTCTTTCCATCCTTCATCTCCACTATTTTCTCTGTAGGAACAAATACTTCCTTAATTTCATCTTGAAGATTATTATCCTCAACTTCCCAAGTTATTGATTCTTGAATCTTTTTTTCCTTACCGGAAATAACACGTATAGAATACCAATTCATATCACAGAATAAAATTCATCAGTCTATTTAAAAATAAATCTATAATAAACAGAAAGATAGCTACTAAAATCGCCATAGACAATACAACATAAGTTGCCCCCTTTAATTCCTCCCATGTAGGCCAGGAAACTTTTTTCATCTCCGTTTGAACTTCGACCGAAAATTTTTTTATTTTTTTTATCATCACTTTATCGCAGGAGAGGCAGGAATCGAACCCGCAACCCCCGGTTTTGGAGACCGGTGCTCTGCCAATTGAGCTACTCTCCTATACTTTTAATTGATTTAGCTATCCCCTAGAATCTATTTAGTTTCTTTAAATATGACATGCTTTCGTACAATAGGATCATATTTTTTAAACTCTACCCTACCAGGATGCAAGCGTTTACTCTTGGTCACAGTATAACGATACCCGGTACCCGCAGAACTTTCAATCTGAATAATAGATCTTTTACTATTACCTGCCATACCTACTCACTAATACTAGTTACAACACCTGCACCAACAGTATGCCCACCTTCCCTAATAGCAAACCGCAATTCTTTGTCCATTGCTATAGGCGTAATCAACTCTACATCCATCTCTACATTATCTCCAGGCATCACCATCTCCGTTCCCCCAGGCAATGTACATACTCCTGTTACATCCGTCGTCCTAAAATAAAACTGCGGGCGATATCCATTAAAAAATGGAGT
>CAXRJK010000039.1:0-3756 GCA_964230865.1 Winogradskyella sp. | reverse complement strand
TGCATAAAATAGGAATTTGGTGAAGGCTGACTCATGGGTAATAGAGGAGGTTTTTAATTTTCTATCCAAATTGGAAAGATATTGAATAATTTTTTCAAGTTCATTTATTGAATAATATTTCGCTCCTATTGGCAATCTTTTTTTTACATATGGTGATAATGGTATTGAACCCACCGAACCTAAAAAAGTTCCACCTGAAATTTTTAAAAAGTAAAGACTGGTAAAAAAGGTAATAAATAAATTCATAATTACCATAAAATTAGGTACAGATTTAAAATAGGAATGACCCCTAAAAAGAGCATCTGATAATTTTTTACGGGCAATTACATCTAAAAATTCCCAATTTTGATATGATTTTTGCCAATTGACATTATTTTCAATATTTTTAACAGTAATAGGACCTGCTCCATTGTAATTGATACAAATTTTATCAATTTCATTGGCAATGTGATAAATTGAATCTCCAAACAAATTGACCAATAAGGAGATAGCTTCACTTGTTGCCGTTTTATTGTGTTCTTTTAAAAGGATTTTTGTCCATTTTTTTAGTTCCGAATCAAAAGGGGTCCTCAAATCCAATGGGTAGATTATTTTTTCCAATTTTGATAGAAATTTACTTTTAGAATAAAAATCTTCATTAATCATTATTAGAGTATGATTAGGATTTGGATTTTCACAATAAAATAAAATATCATCTTGAATTCGTCCTTTTAATTTTTGAGGAGAAAATAGGATTAGGAGTTTTCTAGATGAAAATAAATCGGATGTATTAAGAACATCCATAAGTCTTTCTTTTTTTAATTCCTCTGGAATAAAAACACGTTTCTCCACTGAGCCTTTTTTCTTTAGCACAGTTTCTATTTTTTTTGATAAAAATTGGTGCAAAAAATGTTCTTCACCTTTTAATAAATAAACAGGTTTAACTTTACCGGAGTTTAACTCTAGAGCAATATTTTTGGGGTCAAATGCCATTGGACTTCCTTTGATCCAAGCTACTGACTATTATAATAATGATAAAAGCAAAAATAAAACTTGTGAAGCGTTCTGTGATGATTTCCTGAAGAAAATCTATGTTCGACCATAATATAGTTGTGGAAAACCCTGTAATTAATCCAGCAATTATTCCCATTCGTGTGGTCTTTTTCCACCATAATGTTAAAACTAGAGCAGGTCCAAAAGCTGAGCCTAGTCCGCTCCAAGCATAACTGACAACGCCAAAAATCTTTTTTCCTTGAATCTCAGAGTATATAGCAATTCCAAATGCAATAAGACCTAAAAAAACTATCATGACTCGGCTAAGTGTTACCAACATCCTCTCTGACAAATTCTTTCCGCAATATTGGTGGATAAAATCTTCGGTAATTGCAGAAGTTGAAACCAACAATTGCGAATCAGCTGTTGACATCATTGCAGCTACAGCACCCGATATAAACAATCCCGCCAAAACTGGAGGAAGTAGCTTAGTTGCCAAAAGTGGCATTGCCTGTTCAACATCAGTATCTATAAAATATTCAGGTCCAAAATAAATCAGTGCAATCAACCCAATCAAAAATGCTCCTGTAATTCCCGGAACAGCCCACGCAAATGCAATCCGGCGGGCAATTTTAATTTCACTTTTTTTTCGTATTGCCATATATCGCAAAACCAAATGAGGTTGACCTAAATATCCCAAACCCCAGCTCATACCACCAAGGGCAACTACTAAACCTTCCCATCCTGATTTGCCCATAAAAAATGAAGAATTATTATTGTTGAATATTTTATCTGCGTGAGCCAAGCTTTCATTAAGAGTTCTCTCTATCTCCTGAATTTCAATGTATCCTACTATTGGAATTATAACCAACGTCCCCAGCATAAGAACTCCCTGTAAAAGGTCTGTCCAGGCTACGGCAAAAAATCCCCCCATCAAGGTATATAAAATAATAATTAGTGCACCTATTGATATCCCATAAACTGGATTCAAATCAAACAAAGAATATAGTACTTTTCCAGAGGCATGAAACTGTGCAGATACGTAAAAGGTGAAGAAAAACGCAATAATTACAGATGAAAATAATCTAATTATATTTGAGCTATCATCATATCTACGATGAAAATACTCTGGAATTGTAAGAGCTCCATATTTCTCCGTTTCTTCTCTCAGTTTCTGGGCAATAAGAATCCACGAAATGATAATTCCTATAATAATTCCTATAACTGTCCAGATTTCACCCAAACCAACAGCGATTGCTGCTCCAGGAAGTCCCAGTAATAACCATGCAGATTCACCAGAAGCACGCTCGGAGAATGCTGTTACCCAAGGGCCTAATTTTCTCCCCGCTAAAAGGTAATCTTCCTGCGTCTTATTGAACTTAAATGCCCAAACTCCAACTCCCATAAGAAACAAGAGATACAAGAAAAAAATAATTCCTATTATATCCATATTAATAAAAACAATTATGAGAAAAATAAAGTCAAGATACCTATGAACAGACAGTAGAATCCAAACCAGAAAAACCGTCCCGATTTTAACCAGCGTAACAACCATTTTAAAGCGAAAAGTCCAACAATAAATGAGCTAATGAAACCCGTAACCATTACTGCCATAGATAATTTTTCATAAGACTCAATTTCATACGCAGTGAGGATACCTGCTCCTATAATGATAGGAATAGATAATAGAAAAGAAAATCGTGCAGCTTTTTCTGGTAATATACCAAATGCAAGTGCCCCAGAGATAGTAAGTCCAGATCTAGATATACCTGGTATAATAGCCAATGACTGAAACAGACCAATCGCAAACCCAATCAAGATCGGGACACTCGACCTATTGCCTTTAAATACCTTTGAAATAAGTAATATAACCCCCGTACAGATCAACGCAATTCCAACGTATCCAACATTATCAAATAATTTATTTATATCATCCTTTAAAATAAGTCCTGCAACTACCGCTGGCATAGTTCCTGCAATAAGTGACAAAATATCCTGACGTGTTTCATTTTTGTCAAGAGTTGTAAATAATTTAAAAATGTCCCACCTAAATACTACTAGCACGCTGATTAAGGTTCCCATATGAACCATAACTTCAAATTCATAACCTGAGATTGTAATATCCAAAAGTTCTTGTCCGATTACTAGGTGTCCTGAGCTGCTGACAGGTAAAAACTCCGTCAACCCCTGAAGTATCCCTAAGATAAGTGCTTGAAACCAATCCATTTATTATCCCTTTGATCTCATCAAACCTATAACAGCAATCATTCTTCCCTTTAAACGCTTGTCTCTTCGATATGAATAAAATAAATCCTCCCTACAGTGAGTACAAAGTTCTATATCAAAGATAAGTTTAGAGTTTAATCCTACTGAAATTAGCTGGTCAGTCACCATTGCTTTCAAATCTACATTAAATGTACCAATCTTACTTGTATCAACAAATTTTGACGGAAATTGAGAAACAATATCCTCTCTTACTTCAAAATGTTTTTTACAGATAGAGGGGCCTATAAGCGCTTGTATTTTCCTGACATTTCCTCCATTCTGTATTATTTGTTTTATGGAATTAATTGCAATTTGGCTAACTGTACCACGCCAACCTGAGTGAATCATACCAATAATCTCACTGGTCCTATCATATAAGAATAAGGGAATACAATCTGCTATTTTAATGGTAAGGACAATATCCTTTACATTTGATATAAATCCATCAGTCTCCTGATTATGGCAGGGTTGATTAGTAAAAAAAACTCTGGATGAGTGAGTTTGATTCGCTGTACAAAT
>CAXRJK010000038.1:0-3754 GCA_964230865.1 Winogradskyella sp. | reverse complement strand
GGTTGGAGAGAGGTTCATCAAAAAGAAATACTTTTGGTTTTCGTACCAGCGCCCTTCCTAAAGCGACCCTCTGGCGTTGCCCTCCTGACAGCTCTTTGGGTTTTCTATCCAACAGATCATCTATTCTTAATTTTTTGGCAGACTCCATAACCCTTTCCTGAATTTCAGACTTACTTCTTTTTCTTATTCGCTGGCTGAAAGCAAGGTTTTCATATACTGTCATCGTTGGATATAAAGCATAATTTTGGAATACCATTGCCACTTCTCTTTTTGATGGGTCATCATTATTTTTATTGTGTCCATCTATATATACATCACCATTTTCTATCGATTCCAGGCCTGCTATGATTCGCAATAAAGTAGATTTCCCACATCCTGAAGGACCTACAACAACCATAAATGCGCCTGAATTCACTTCTAGGCTTATATTTTTAAGAATAGTCTGAGCCCCAAATGATTTATAAATAGATTTTAATGTAACTCCACTCAAATCATTTACCCCTTCACGCTTCCTATAGTCAAACCGGATACTAAAAATCTCGATAGAAAAATAAATAAAATAGTGATGGGGATACTAACCACCACTGCACCCGCAGCATATAGCCCCCATTGTGTTGCAAGACTTGCCTGAAAAGATTTCAGTCCAAGCGGAAGAGTATATAATTCAGGGTCCTGCAACACAATAGAAGCAACAACATATTCACTCCAGCTTGCCATAAAACTGAATAATGCCGTAATAACCAATGCCGGTAAAGACACAGGTAAAATAATTTTTGTAAATGCCGAAAACCTTGTACACCCATCCATACGAGCTGATTCTTCCAGCTCTGGCGGAACTGTATCATAATAACCTTTCATTTGCCAAACACAGAATGGAAGAGCAGTAGATGAATAAATAATAATTAACCCAATATAAGAGTTGATCAGCTCAAATTTTGCCAACAAAATGAAGAAAGGAAGAAGAAGCATGGTTGCTGGAAACATTTGGGTCATAAGGATAGAAGACAATACTGCTTTTTTTCCAAAAAAGTTAAACCTAGATAGGGCATAACCTGAGGTTGAAGCAAGCACAACTCCTGTAAGAGTCACAACAAAGCTGACAATAAAAGAATTTTTCATCCAAGTGAGAAATTTAGTTTCTAAAAACAGAGTAAAATAAGATTTAAAATTAGACTCATTTGTCCAAAAAGTAAGCGAGCGCGTTTGAAATGCATCATCTGACCTGAGCGATACGCTCATTATGTTCAAAGTCGGATAAAGAATTGCTATTATAAATAAAATTAATAAACAGAATATTCCTAAGGTTTCAATTTTTTTCCACATATTTATTTAGACAATCGCTTCCAATTTTGTTTTACGCATAAATGATACCATAAAAGCTGAAAGGAAAATAAATATAATCATAGATAAAGCAGCTGCATATCCATATCTATATAAATTAAATGCAGCTTTATATACATAGCTTACAAGAATATGGGTTAAGTCTGACGGCTCTCCACCATTACTCACCAACCAGACCACATTGATATTATTAAATGTCCACACTGTTCCCAAAATGATTGCTGGAAGCATTACAGGCTTAATCATTGGAATAGTAATCTTCCAGAACTGCTGCCATCTGGACGCACCGTCCACTTGTGAAGCTTCATACATTTCCTTTGGAATAGACTGCAATCCTCCCAGTGCCACTACCATCATAAATGGAAAACCCAACCATATATTTGTAATAATACAAGCCGAAAATGCTTCTATTGGCTGGCTTAACCACTGTATGGGAGGCATATTGAAAAACTTGTTCAATATCAAATTGATAGAGCCATATTCCTGGTTAAACATTCCGCGCCAGGTCAAAGCAGCAATGTATTGAGGTAAAGCCCATGGAATTATAAGCAGAGTTCGTAAGGTTTTTTTTGCTGGGAGAGTTCGATTAATAAGGACAGCTAAAAAAATACCTAGAGACACATGAAAACTCACATTTATGAGTGTCCATATAATTGTCTTACCCAACACTGAATAAAATCTAATATCACTCAATACAGTCCCAAAATGATAAAAACCAATAAGATCCCAATTTTTAAATGTTCTTAAACTAAAATTTGAAAGTGAAATAATTAGATTATAGACGAACGGAAACAGAACTACTATCATAATACCTGCAAAAGCAGGAAGAATCATTAAATAGGCAAACTTATTCTCTCTGAATACTAAAAGAAATTTCTCTTTGGTCTTCCAAAAGACTAATATTATACCCACAATAATTAAACCTAATAATCCTTTTATAAATTTCCCCTGTGCCCCTGGCTGAATAACTAAATTCATGGTTTTGATTTGCTCTTCTGCTTTCCTTTGTGATTCAATAGCAGCGGAGTGGGGATCTTTTGTTCCTGCAAGAACTGATTGGTACTCCCCTCTTAGTGCATCCCAAATTGCCCTTAGCTCCGGGACAACAGGCATAGGCTTTCCGTTTTTAATAATGTCTGCATTTTGTTTAAGCAAAACATTGGATTGAACTTCAGAGTGGTCTAATGCCACCAAAGAAGATGGTTGAGTATTCAGCCTTCTTACATAATGAAGTTGGACCTCCGGGCTGGTAAGGTATTTCATCAATTCAACTGTATGATGCAATTTCTCACCTTTTGTATGAGCATTTATGGAATATCCTTTTGTACTGACAATAGGCGTAGGCAATCCCCCTGTTGCTGAAATCCTTGGTAGTTTGGCAATCCCAAAATCAACCTTTCCCATATAATCTCCCCAGCTCCAATCTCCGTTTATGATCATAGCCGCTCTTTCAGTCTTAAATAGAGCGTTTGCAGTTTCATAGTCACATTCCTTTGGTATGATTTTATGTTTATCCCTTAGCGATTTGATAAATGCAAAAGCACTCTCATTTGATTCTGTATTCAAATGTGGCTTTCCACTATCATCAATAAACCAATCTCCAAAACCTCCAATCCACGGAACATAGAAAAAGGGTTCTGTAAAATTCCACACCAATCCAAACTGATCTATTACACCGTCATCATCCAAATCCTTTGTCAGGGATTTACCCATCTGAATTAACTCATCTGTGTTTTTAGGAGGAGATGATATCATATTCTTATTATAGATTAGCATTAAATGATTTCCAACACCATCTCCTACCATCCATCGTTTTTTATCAAACTTAACAACAGCGTTTGATAAAAATTGATCGAAGTAAGAAGGTGAGAATAAATCATCTAGAGGTTTGATAATACCCATTATTGCAAACGGGCCGACCTGATCTGATGGCCCGTAAATGAGCTCAGGGCCACTACCTCCCAAGGCAGCAGACTGAAAATTAGATCTCAGCTCTTCCGTTTCTCTATAAATCAGATTTATGTTTATTCCAGTGTGAGATTCCTCATATTTATCACATACCTCTCTTAAAGCCTTTCTGTTTTCATACAACATTTGATGCCAAATATTAATGGTGATTTCATTTGACGATTGACACCCGAAAAAGATAAAGATTGAAATGAGAAAAACAATGTTTTTAGTTATAATTAAAGAACGAAAAATATATTTTAATATATTAATAATATTTCTCATTATAATTTTTTACCATCCGATGAGCGGTAAAGTCCACACCTGTTTTAATCGCCTCTTTCATAATGGATATCCACTTTTCTTGATGATTATAAAAAATGGGAATTACCTCATTCTCCAAAAGGGAATAAAAATGTGTTGCATCTTTTTCATCATCAGGATTATCTGGATCTCCCACGGCCCA
>CAXRJK010000037.1:0-5149 GCA_964230865.1 Winogradskyella sp. | reverse complement strand
AGAATTTTCTTTATAAAATTATCTGTTTATATATACAATTAAATATTTTGACATGTTATTATCATCGGTTATTCCGTTTAATTATAAATTGATCTGTAAATTCTATAATGCAATCGACAGCAAACACCGTAGCACAGTATTTAAGCGAACTCCCCGATGAGAGAAAGGAATCAATTTCAATAGTTAGACAGACCATTATTGAGAACCTTCCGGTGGGCTATGAGGAGGTAATGAATTGGGGAATGATAACCTATGAAGTTCCACTAAAAACTTTTTCTGATACGTATAATGGTAAGCCATTGATGTATGCTGGATTGGCATCTCAAAAGAACCATATGTCGGTTTATTTAATGGGCTGTTATTTAATGCCTGAAATTCGAAAAAAATTTGAAGATTACTATAATAAATCAGGCAAAAAACTTAATGCTGGTAAATCTTGTATTCGTTTTAAAAAAATCGATGATTTACCATTAAAATTAATAGCAGAAACGATTGCTTTGATGAGTGTAAAAGAATTTATAGAATTTTCTAAACAATAAAATTGAAGATATAAAAAGCTAAATTATTCTTGTCAAACTTAATTTTTACTAAAATACTTATGAGGGCGCATAAATGGGGGCCCTATCTATAATTGGTAATTTAACTCCAATACACCAAACCTTCTGGAACTCGGAGTTCCAACCAGCCTTACATCATCTTTATCAGTTAGATTATTGATAGACAGCTTTATTTTCAGATTTTGAGAAACATCATAATTTAGTTTCATATCTAAAATTGTATTTCCTCCTAGTGGTCCTTGATTCGAATAAAACTTATTCGCAAAGCCCGGTCAGCCACAACCTGTAAAAAGATAGCTCTGATTCTGTTCATCCTCTGAGTAAACCCATCCTCCGCTCTCAAAATTAAACTGTGAATTGTACTTTCCGGAAAGCTCAAAGTATAGCCCCTGAATAAATAGATCATTGACAGAAACGCCAAATGTATATTTTTCAGTGGGGGCATTGAAATGCATAATATCATAGGAAGACATACTTCTGGTTCCCTCAATATATTCAGCCCAGGCCCAATCATTTCCAATATAGCCTGTCTCTCTTTGTTTTTCAATTAGATCAAAAGTGTTATAATAAGAATAAGATGAGCTCAGTGAAGTTTTGTTATTTAACTGATATTCCATTGATAAATCAAATCCTAAATATTCAATTTCTTCTAAGTTTACATAGGTAAATAAAATATCTCTGTTATCTGTTTCGGTATCACCGATATTGGTCAATTGATTTGCCCTGTAAGGGGGATCATGAGGAAATATTGTTTGTACATATTGTGTAGTGCTGATCATATTTTTAAACTTTGAATAGTATAGATTCAGCTCCATAAACAGATTATTAAGAGGTATCCCTTTTATCCCAAATTCATATGAATCGACAAGCTCTACCTTAAGTGGGTCTATATGAATCGAATCATCAAGTGTAAATCCATTTCCATTTCCAGCAAATAAGGGAACATATGGACGTTGTACAGTAGAACCCGCATCCCCAGAAATACTATTTCCATGGATATCATAATTAGTTGGGTCCTCTCCTTGAAAAATGTTTCCATTTATATCTTCGGTTAGCTTGATGACGTTTTGCTGGTAAATATGTCCAAATAAATGAAACAGAGACGGGACCTGGTGGGCACGGTTATAGGTAAATCTGATGTTAGCGTTTTTCAACCCGCTCCATTTAAGCGCAACTCGGGGGCTAAAATAGAAATCGTCATAGTGGGAATGTTTATCAACTCTAAGTGCCAAGACTGTTTCAATATCATTTGACCAGCCTGCTGAGCGCTGAGCAAACATTCCATATTGAAAAATGTTTATATCTTCACCAACGGTTGAGTCGGGTAATGGTGAACCATCAAAAACAAACTTTTGGCTCGAACCTCTATCTCTCAAGATGCTTCGATTTGTTTGAGGAGCATCATAACGAAAGTCCATCCCATAGATAAGAGATTTAGTCGTACCTGAAAAATCTCCATATGTCGATACAGTATTATATTCTTTTAAGAATGGTTCCTTCGATAGTAAAGCAACTGACCTGTCAATATCGCCATTGAATAATTTCAGAGCTGCATTGTACAATTCTTCACTGGTTATTATTTCACCATCCATATAATCATAGGTTAACGAAGCAGAAAAATTCGGACGCACAAGTTTTGTTGAAAGTGTTGAGTAAAGGGTAGTGGTGAATAGATATCCCAAGTCATAGGGGATATAATTCTTTTGTTTGATGAGTGAGGGCTCAAACGATAATTCAGTCTCACTGTTCAACTGATAATAGAATGAAGTTAATAATTTCCTGGTGTAAATATCTTTCTCAAAATCTGATTTAAAGAGTTGGATTCCTTCAGCAATTGTATGGATTCCATCTCCATAATCGGGGTCCCATCCTTCGTCCCCTTCGCATAAGTAATTTCCACTGTTATCATATCCGCAATCTGTGAATGGTTCCGTCATATCATACGTACCATTTCCTCTTTCAATCCAGTTCTCTCCTTCATCATACACCCCGTTTCCATTTGTATCCGTAAACTCTTCTCCTTCATTCCAGATTCCATTTCCTATATCTCCCCTTTCGATAGGGATGAGATTATCAGAATCATATGCTACGCCGTTAAGGTCTAGAATGTATGTGGGAAGGTCTGTTACCGGGTCAATTTCACAACCATTAAGGAAACAATATTCTTCAATAGGATAGTCCGAGGAGTATACACCGTCATGGTCCGCATCATAGTAAAGTTCGCTGTCTGCCCTACCATTACCATTTTCATCTACAAAATCTTCTCCCTGAAATAAAAATCTACCATCATTATCAATGTCTCGTGGTGCATATATCCTATCATGGTCCCACTCTTTATATTGACTATTTTCTACATTTATTTTATAACTGAAAATATCTCCGGCCTTTGCATATCTCAATCTTTGTGAATTAAAATTTGAGGAGCCTTGTGTATAGGATAAATCCAAACCGGGCTTCTTATTGGGGTGCTTAGGTATTATATTTATCAATCCATTGTGAGCGTTAGGGCCATAGAGAGCGGAGCTTGGACCAAAAACCACTTCCAATCGCTCAATATC
Organism: Winogradskyella sp.; assembly: GCA_964230865.1. Classification (GTDB taxonomy): domain Bacteria; phylum Fidelibacterota; class Marinisomatia; order Marinisomatales; family AB-629-J13; genus AB-629-J13. The sequence goes on along the minus strand of CAXRJK010000037.1, from coordinate 2,034 downwards.
TTCCATTATGGTTGGATAGGTGTTGTTGTATGCTGTTCTGAAAATCGGGTCAGAAAACTTCTTTCCGTTTAGCAGTGTGACAAAACGACCACTAAATACTGCCATGAATCCCCGTGTGTTAATGTTGGTTCTGCCGTTACCTGCCTGGTAAACATCAACTCCCTTAACCTTACTGAGAGCGTGGCCAATATCGTTTCCAGAAAATTCCTTTATCTTCCTTTGGCTTACCATTGCAACGGTTATTGGTGCATCAAACACTTTTTCCTCTGATTTTGATGCAGATACGATGACCTCATCATAGTCCAACAGCTTAGGAATCAGTTTGATCATGACATTTGAAATATTTGCACCTTTTAATATTTTATCATCGCTCCCTTCAGCATCTATTCCAAGCTTTTCAATATTCCCCCGCTTGTCCGATTCTTCCTCTTCAGTTTCAAACTTAGAAATATAGAACTCAATACTCTGTCCATAATAACCAATATAGTCTACTCTCAGTTCATATTTACCTACGTCCAACTGTTGAATTTGAAACTCTCCGTTGATGTCTGTCGTTGCTCCAGCGCTTGATCCCTGAATAAGTACATTTGCGCCGGGCAAAGGTTCATCTGACTCGTTCAGAATGACACCAGATATTGTTCCTCCCAAGAGAGTACAACAAAACATTGCAAAAAAGATTAGTGTTTTATTAAGCATATTTTTTCTCATTTTTTTATTTCGGTTTAATTTCTTGGTCTTCTTTTCAGGGTCTTTCCAGCGGGAACCACGCACTCGCCTAATTCTTCATCCCAGACACCGCAATCACCACCATCACAGTCAAACACATATCCTTCAACTTCCAGGCAAGCGAAATTAACTCCAAAGGTTCCATCGTCACACCAGCCATCTCCGTGCCAATCTGTTATTACCCCATCACCATCAATATCTGTGCAGCTCCCATCATCTTGATCAGGATCATAATCGCAGCAATCTAATCCCCAAGGAGAATACATCGTACACTCAGCGCTATTATTTTGAAAACATGCTCCGCTGCAGTCTCTACGGCAACTGCACGCTCCATCCTCACCTAATTCACTATCCCAAACACCACAATCACCGAGGTCGCAACCAAATTTCTCACAACTAAAATTTACTGTACCTTCCTCATCACAGGTCCCATCACCAAGCCAACCTAAATAGTCAAGATACGAATTTTCACCGGTACAATCCCGACTTGTATCAGATATATCAATGTTTAATGTGTAATCCACAAAGGAAGTGTCAGACGCAAACTCCGAACAAGTACCGCTCCAATCCAGGCAAGCTTCAGAAGCTAAAGATGTTAGGGCATCAAAGTTTTCCTCACCCCAAATTTCCGTTAGATCGCAATTGTCAATTACCTCAGTTAGATATTTGTTGCAGGTGACAGTTAGGTCCATACATATGCTACCCGGGGAAATTTCTTGGTAATCAAAACAGTCGCAGGATTGAACTCCGGGGTTCGAAATACAGTCTGGTATATCACATAGACTGTTATGGGTTATTACAAAAATATTGATATCCTCCAATGCGTCACACACTGATGCCGGGAAAGATGAAAAACTATTATTGTTGATCGCAAGGGACACGAGGTTTTTATTTTTCCATAGAGCTTCAGGAACGGATCCAACAAATCTATTTTTCTCTAAGTTAATTTCCTTAAGTCGAGACATGTTTTTAATTTCTTCTGGGATAGTAGATATATAATTATGATATAATTTTATCTTATTTAAATATTGCGCTCCCTCGATCTCACTCGGAATTTCGTACAGATAAAAACCCTCTTCCCCGTGATAGGGGACTCCACCCTGGTGATATAAAGTCCTCAATCTACCGTCTGTCCATATCTGGTGTCCAACATGTAATGGATCTAGAGAATCGGGAGGGGGATTCCCATATCCTTGTGAATTATCAATTAATTTTTGGAGAAATAGTATGTCTCGGTCATCATAACCATCACTGTTGGTATCAATAAGATCAGCCAATTCTGGTTGAAAAATTTTATCACAAGCTGGG
>CAXRJK010000036.1:0-4709 GCA_964230865.1 Winogradskyella sp. | reverse complement strand
AATCTCCTCACTTCTCAGTTTCAAAGGCAGACTGTGAATTGTCCGTAGATTTAGAGATATATCCTCGCCCGTGACTCCATCTCCGCGAGTAGAGCCATGGCTAAAGATACCATTTTTATAAACAACTTCAACTCCCAGTCCATCAATTTTTGGTTCTCCTATATACTCTATCTGTTGGTCTTTATCAAAATATTTGTTGACCCGCTCATCAAAGGCAATTAATTCTTCTCTGTTCATTGCATTGGCAAGTGATAGCATAGGAATGGAGTGGTTTATAGTTTTGAACTCTGAAAGCGGGTCTGAACCTACTCTCTGAGTTGGTGAATCCGTTGTTACTAAATCGGGGTTTTTGTTTTCTAGCTTTTCCAGTTGACGAAAAAGTGTATCATACTCGTAATCAGAGATTTGTGGTTCGTTCAGAATATAGTAACGATAGTTGTGATCGTTTATCTGATCACGAAGAAGCAATATATCATTATGTATATCCTTCATATAGGAGGGCTAACTACTAAACACTTCTGTTTTTATAATACGAAACATGTATTCATGCTTCATGTTAGTTAAGCGTGATCTTTTGATGAATTCCAGTAAGACCTAATAAATGAGGTAGTTGAGAACCGGTTGGTACCATCCACACTGAATGATGTATGAAAATAATTACCTTCCGAGTCTGAACAGTAATGAGAGGAAAGTTCCTCCTTCCTATTAATGATTTCTTTAAGTGCAAAAATAAGATAGTCAATGTCGTCATATGTGTTGTACAGCCCTACAGAAGCCCTAACCATCCCTGATTTCAGAAATATTTCTTCTTCAAACTTTTCTTCATCAACTTCTGAAGTATAATCTAAAAGGTCATCAATGATCATTTCTTTTACATATGGATGTGCACAAAAACATTCATTTCTAACGGCAATATTAAAATAGTCATTCAAAATAGCTGCGGTCATCCCGTGGTCCATTTCTGAAATATTAAATGACACAGAGCCCGCCCTAGGACAGATATCTTTGTTGGTTTCTCCATAAATATGTATTTCAGGTATTTTAATGAGTTTTTCCAATGTATAATTGATAAGCGCTGTTTCTTCCTCATGAATTTTATTCATGCCTACCATTTCCAAAACCTCAAGCACTGCCGCTAATCCTATTGAACCTGGAATGTTTGGAGTCCCTGCCTCTTCCCGGTCTGGAAATTTTTGCGTCACCTCATATCTATCAACAAAGACCCTATCCACCATTCCACCTCCAACTTCCTCTGGCTCGATAGATGAAAGAATGTCTTTACGACAAACCACTACCCCCGGAGAGCCTGGCACATAAGTTTTATGACCAGAAAACACAAACGCATCAAGATCTCTTTTTGGATTTTTATGTCCACTAATTTTAACAGGAATATGAGAGACCATCTGTGCCCCATCCACGATAATGAAAGCTCCATGGGAGTGGGCTAACTCAGCAATATCATAAATGGGGTTAATGATTCCAGTTACATTACTCACTCCTGTAACAGCTATATAATTTATCTGAGACTCATTTTCTTTTAATTTCTTTTCGATTTCCTCAAGATTGATACATCCCGCCTCTTTCCCAAAATTATTTAATGGGATGTGTATAACTTCTCCCGCATGTTTTCTGTGGGGCAAATCATTGGAATGGTGTTCCATAAGAGATACCAATACTTTATCCCGTTTTTTTCTGTGATCCCTAAATACTCTTGCTAAACGATTCATACCTGCGGTTGTACCACTTCCAGTAAAAAAGCAGGTGTATTTTTCTGAATCAGCTTGCAGAAATGAAAGCACTCGATCGTGTGCCCAGTGATATTCACGGGTTGAAATTTTGGCAGAAAAATGAAGAAGGCTGTGTGTGTTTGCATAGTGATTGTAAAAAGATTCCATTGCCTTATAGGCTGTCTTCATCATCAGGCTAGATGCCGTAGAGTCTAGATATATCCGTCGTGTTTTACCTCTGTCAACAGTTGGATATATAGTATTTAGTCCTATAAAGTCTTTTTTAAGTTTAGCTAAATGGTCCATCAATTATAAATCTTCAGTTAATTAATCATATGAAATTTATGTCTTCCTAAAAACGGTAATCCACAAAAAGAACCAACCAAAAAGTCCAAAAAGAATCACAATGATTGATATTTTTTGAATTTCCTTAGTTTTATACACAACAGATATGGCTTCCATTATATAATCATCTCCCGCAAAATCTCCAAGCTCAAATGTCCATTTTAAGGTGTCGCCAGATAGGGTATCAGCATTGGAACGAGTTACAAGGCCTGGTAGAGTTAGATGAAAACTAAAGCGATCGTCCTGAAGACCTGTTGTAATCCTCAATTCTTCTTCATAAGGAAACATTGCATCATCCAGGTTTTCGTAAAATGAACTTTTTACATCATTTTTGAATGGATTAAATAATTTTCTCAAAAATTCAGCCCTTTTGTCAGAAAGTTCTATAACAAGTTTTTTTGACTTAACTCTTTCAGTATAGTTGCGGACATGTGTTGTCATTCTCTCAATTAAAAAAGAAGTTAGCTCGTTTTTTGGATTTTTTTTCATATCGTTGAGAGCAGAAGATACTATAAAGACTAGAGCTTCGGTTGTCCACTCTATAGAGTCAGAGCTAGCAGTTTTCTCTAGAGTTTCTCCCAAGCGAGGATATTTTCGATAAATTTCCCTTCCTTTAAATATGTATCTTGTGATGTAAAGAGTGGAAATCCATCGGTTTTTAATTTCGATAGACAGGGGGTGTATAAGCGCACCAAGCTCTTCATCAGAAGACATAAGTTTCATGTCACTTTCTATATACCCTCTTGTCTCCATAATCCAGGTAGTGTCTTTATCTGTTCGGTCAGACCAAATATGCTGTGACCATCTTTTACCTCCCGCTGGGTGGGGAAAGTCATCATCAAATATATCTGTAGAATCACCACGAGAAATAATTTCTAAGGTGTAAGCTCCATCCGGATGAACATTAATAGAAATAAAGTGCTCAACACATCCAGACAACATGACCATAAAAAAAAATAAAACCGGTAATGTTTTATTCATTTTTTAGGCCAACTAAAAGTGCAAAGGTATAGATTCCTGAGCTATGTCCATCAGCCCAAACTGGCCGTATTCCATAATATCCAACTGGTTTAATTGACATGATTCGGTAGCTGTTTTTATTCATTTTCTGCGGAGGGCCCTTATAAATATTGCCTAAAACATCCTTTTCTCCAGAGCAAGATGCACAGGGGCAGTTGTCCCTTAATGCTGACAAAGGGATAACGGTTTCTGACTCGTCTTTCCACTTGACAAGAAGAAACTCGTTGACAACTTCTGTGTGTTTTATTCCGCTATTTGTTCTCGCCAATGACATTGATTTACCCTGATTCAATACGTAAATTTGCAGGAGATATTTGGAAACTCCAAAGAGAAAAGGGCGATTAGCTCAGGTGGTCAGAGCGCTGTCTTCACACGGCAGAGGTCACTGGTTCAAGTCCAGTATCGCCCACAACAGGCAAGCCCCGCAGAACCCGCCGTTTTTTGTGGGACTTTCTTCATTAAAATAGTAGTCAAGTAAAAATATTGGAAGTGATTAAAGTTTTTGAACTACCAAAACCGGACAGGACACTAAATTTATAATATCCTCATCAACAGAATCCATAATATGTGATTTAAACAAGCTCATTTTTCTGTGGCCAAGAATAATTAAATTCATGTCTTCTGAATATTTTTTTATTATTTCTGATATCCCCTCACCATATTCTATGATAATATCTAAATTTTCTAAAAAATATTCAAAGCCATAATCGATAAACCTGTTTTTAATATCTGTTTCACTTATTATTTTTTCGACTGCACCTTTGGGTTGGCTTAGGGCGGGCTGATTAACATGAATTGCGGTAAGACGTGCATTAAATCTTTCAGCATACAATACAGACTGTTTTATAACCTGTTTTTCATCTCCACGGGCAACAAGTGCCACCATTAAATTAAACTGCCTCGATTCCATTCAGAAAATTAACCCAAATATTTGCTATAGATATACAGATTATTATGTTATCCTTTTTAGCTAAAATATTATTAGGCAGAAGTGAATATAAAGTCTTTTTATTTATTAATAGAAAAATATGTAAAATGAAGTATAAATTGACTGTTCGGTTAGCACTATTGTTTTTGAATAATGAAAATTAACGATAAGTATTTATAGCGAATTATATAGGAAAAATCATTTTGGCGAAAGAAAAACCCATAACCATTGATGGAACAATCAAGGAAGCACTCCCAAATTCCATGTTTAGAGTAGAAATCGAAATCGGAGGCAAAAACCATGAGGTTTTAAGTTACGTTTCCGGAAAAATGAGAAAACATTTTATTAAAATTCTTCCGGGAGACACTGTCACTCTTGAGGTTTCTCCTTATGATTTGTCCAAAGGTCGAATCGTATACCGCTATAAATAGACCGACAGCAAAATTAGTATTTTTTACACTCTAAAGATCAAAATTAATCAACATTCTTTGTGTTTTTTTTATGTTGGCTGATTTTTAGTTTATATCATCAGTTTAGAATCCTTTAACTGATTTCAATCTTCTAACAAATGATTCCACTTGGTAAACTCTCAAAAAAAGAAATAAATGATTTACCTTTAGAGTTTTACAGAGGTAAAATTTCTATAATTAGCTCTCCCAAAAGTGTTGACTCTGTGTGTTCCTCGCTGC
>CAXRJK010000035.1:0-8822 GCA_964230865.1 Winogradskyella sp. | reverse complement strand
TCATTTTTTGTACAAGAAAAACAACCAACCACTGGTGTAATAATTAAAATGAAATTAATTGAGTCTCCTCTGAAACTTACCCGTACAGAGATAGTTGATAATCGCTGGGGTAGGTTAATGTTCAACAAATCAGTGAAGGGGCTTTCTATGGATGGATGGATTCAATTTATACAAAATGATAGTATCAGACTAGATCCGGAAATTTTTCAAGATCCACAAAATGAGAATAAATTGGTTTTTCTTTTAGATTCATTAATAAGTGATGTTAAAACTATAATTGAATCAAAACCAATTATAGATGAATATAAAGTTGTTATGGATTCGGTGCGGATTAAAATAAAAGTTCCCAGTGAACCCGATACAACTTTTCTAAATATTTCGGAACCTAAAAAAAAGGTAACAGTTAATCCTGATAGAAATGGCGGACCACCAGTAAATATTATTTTAACTAGACCAATTAAAAGTGCCAGAGCAATTTTTAATTGTAATTTAATAAAGGAAAAAACTGATACGATTCCAACCATCATCACTTGGGAGAACCCAATGGTTATTAAAGCTTTACCGATAGATGGCTGGGAAGATAATTCAAACTATTCCCTTGTTTTTGAGTCGCTGGATACTCTCCGTTATTTGTCCCTTGAGGATACAATTTATACTCTTAACATAATCACTAAAGACAGAATTGGTTATGGAAACTTGATAGGAAATATAGCCGAAAAGAATATTTCGAAATTATCTTTAGATGCAATCTCTATAGAAAATTCATCAGTCAGATTTCCCGCAGTTGTATATTTTCCCTATACTTTTGAAATAAATTCAATACCCTCAAGTAAATACAAATTATTCTTCTATGAAGATTCAGATGGAGATGAACACTACAGCTATGGTGAAGCTTTACCTTTTAAGCCTTCAGAGTGGTTTCATGTTTATCCGGACACAATTGATATCAGAGCAAATTGGGATTTTGAAATGAAAAATATTAAACTAGGAATAGATTAAAGAATGAATTGTGTAATCATGGCAGGTGGAAGTGGGACACGGTTTTGGCCTCTCAGTCGTCAGACTAAACCGAAGCAATTGCTAAATATTTTAGGTGATGAATCTATGTTACAAATTACAGTTGACCGCCTTCGTAAAATCAAATTTGTTGATGATATTTTTATTGTAACACGAGCTGATTTAGTAGATAAAATCAGTAAATCCGTTAAAGGCATTTCACGAAAAAACATCATCGTAGAACCTACAGGTAAAAACACAGCTCCATGTATTGGCCTTTCAGCATTACACCTTGAAATGTTAAAAAAAGATGCAGTTATGGGAGTCTTTCCAGCAGACCATCTGATTGTAGGGCACAAAAAATTTGAAAAAGCATTAAGAACAGCAAATCGATTGGCTTTGAAGAATTCTTCCATTGCTACAATAGGAGTAAAGCCTACATATCCCTCAACCGCTTACGGATATATTCAATACACGAAAGATAGAGACATGAAAAATAATGATGCATTTCATTTAAAAACCTTTGCAGAAAAGCCTCATTTAAATCTGGCTAAGCGCTTTATCAAAAGTGGAGATTTTTTATGGAATTCAGGAATATTCATATGGAGAGTAGATATACTTTTGGGTCTGTTAAAAGTTCACCTACCGGATTTGTACAACAATTTAAAAAAAATCAAAGCTAGATTGAATAATAATGAGAATATTGATGATTTATGGGAAGCCATCGAACCTGATTCCATCGATTATGGACTTATGGAAAAGGTAGCTTCTGATGCATATGTTGTAAAAGCAGATTTTGAGTGGAATGATTTAGGCTCATGGAAAGCTCTTAGCCAAATAATGCCAAAGTCAAGTGGAGATAATATAATTCGAGGTAATGGAATGGTATTAAATGGTAAGGGTAATTTTATTCATTCCAACGATCATTTTACAGCTGTGGTCGGCCTTGAAAACGTGGTTGTTATTCAAACAGATGATGCAACACTAGTAGTTCATAAAGAAAAGGTTGAAGAGATAAAAACACTCGTTGAAAAACTAGTTGATTCCGAGTATAAGGTTCTGCTATAAATGAAGCATACTAAATTGATGGAACATTTCGAATCCCTTGCGGAAAAACTGGGTCTAAAGATTGTTAATGGTAAAGGTAATTTTAGTGGAGGAGGGTGTATCCTTAGGAAGGATAAAATGATTGTTTTAAATAAAATGAAACCTATTGAGCAGAGACTTCGTGTTTTGGCTCAGGAGTTTGCTTTATTGGATCTGGAGGGAGTATTTGTTGTTCCTGCGTTAAGAAAATTTATAGCTGAGCAAACTACATTTAAACATGAAATTTAGATAGAGGAAAATCCTTGTTTTTGAAGGGAATAATAGGATAGAATCCTGTCCCTTTTTTAAACTAAAAAATTACCTAAATGAGGAAATCAGAGTGAAAGATTATCAAGCAGCAAACATTCGTAACTTTTCAATTGTAGGGCATGGAGGGTGCGGAAAAACAATTCTTTCCGAAGCTATATTGGCCAACGGGAAAATTATTAACCGTATTGGTTCGGTGGAAGCTGGCAATACAGTATCTGATTACCATCCGGGTGAAAAGTCCAGGCAGATTTCTATTCATTCCACTCCACTTTTTGTAGAGTGGGATGATAATAAATTCAATTTTATAGATGCACCTGGTTATCTTGACTTTATAGGTGAAGCCTTAGGCTCTCTTTCTGTCTCAGATATGGCAATGATCGTGGTTCATGCTGTTTCTGGTATTGAGGTAGGTACAGAGCAGGTGTGGGACCACGCTACTAAATTTGGAATCCCAAAAATGTTGGTTGTAAATGGATTGGACCGGGAACATACAAAATTTGATGAAATTTTATCAGCAACAAAAGAACGCTTTGGTAAAAATGTTTTTCCTATGCAGTTGCCTATTAACTCTGGGCCTGGTTTTAATCAGATTCTAGATGTTCTAAGGAAAGAAATAATCACCTACCAGACCGATGGTTCTGGCAATTATTCAGAAGCTCCCGCTGATGGTGATTGGGAAATTAAAGCATCTGAATTACATGAAGAATTAATTGAGTATGTAGCTGAATCGGATGATAGTCTTTTAGAAACTTTTTTTGAAAAAGGAGGGTTGTCAGAAGAGGAGATGAGGGGGGGCTTTCATTCAGCAGTTCAAAATCAAACATTGATTCCACTTTTTTGCTGTTCAGCTCAAACAAATGTAGGTGTCCCTAGAATCATGGATTTTATTTCTAAATATGGTTCATCTCCAGAGGACAGAGGGTCCATTGCTGTATTGGATGATAGAGGGAAGGAAGCGGAGATATCTCTCAATGATGCTGAGACAGTTGTGCAGGTATTTAAAACAATCAGCGAGGCCCATGTAGGCGATCTCTCATTCTTTAGAGTTTATTCAGGAAAAGTAACTGCTGGTTCAGATTTATATAACTCATCCAAAGGACACAATGAACGGATTGGACAATTGTCTATTCTAAATGGTAAGGAAAGAACAAGTGTCCAACAATTAAATGCTGGTGATATGGGAGCAGTGGTAAAACTAAAAAATACACATACATCCGATACGCTCTGCAGTTCTTCAAAAAAAGTTTCACTGCCAAAAACACAATATCCGAATCCCAATATTCATGCAGCGGTTGAGTTACATTCTAAGGGAGATGAAGAAAAACTTGCAATGGGTTTAGCAGCTCTCCATGAGGAAGATCCCACATTTGTTTATCGTGTAGATAGTGAAGTGAGACAGACTATTATATCTGGACAGGGGGAACTGCATTTAAAAATTTCGATGGATCGTTTACAAAGAAGGTTTAATATTCAGGTAGATCAAATCCCACCAAAAATTCCTTATCGTGAGACAATTCACGGGAAAGGTGAGTCAAAATACAGGCATAAAAAACAATCTGGGGGGGCAGGGCAATTTGCAGAAGTGTGGATGCGGATTGAACCAAAATCTCGAGGTGAGGGTTTTGAATTTACTGAGTCCTTGCATGGTCAAAATGTGGACAGAGTTTTTGTCCCATCTGTAGAAAAAGGAGTGAGATCTGTTTTGGAGGAAGGTATCCTTGCGGGGTGTCATGTGGTAGACGTAAAGGTAGATTTTTATGATGGGAAACAACATCCAGTGGATTCGAAAGATATTGCATTTCAGACAGCAGGTAAGCATGCATTCAAGGAAGCGTTTTTAAATTCCAAACCAGGTCTATTAGAACCTATTTGTAAGGTTCAAGTAAAAATGCCTGAAGAGCATATGGGTGATGTTATGGGTGACATATCCGGAAGAAGGGGCAAGGTAATGGGAATGGAAACTGACGGAAAATTTCAGATTGTAAACGCACAGATTCCTCAAGCAGAGCTCTATAATTATGCAAATACAATTCGATCACTTACAGGAGGAAGAGGCCTTCATACTGAAGAGTTTAGTCATTACGAAAATATGCCAAAAGATCTGGAAAAAAGAGTCAGAGATCAATATAAAAAAAGCAGAGAAGAAGATTAATTTTTCACTTCATATTTAACGTTTTATATGAAAAGAATATGGGCTCCATGGCGCATTGAATATATTCGTAAAAAAGATGAAAAAGGATGTATCTTTTGTGATAAACCCAAGATGAATGACAGAAATGAACTTATCTTATTAAGAGGTGAATCAGTTTTTACCCTTATGAATTTATATCCATATACAAACGGACATCTTTTGGTGTCTCCTTTCAGGCATATTGATTCCTTTCGTCAGTTAGAACAAGCTGAAAAATCTGAAATTTTAGAACAAATTGACAAGGCTGTTGATGTACTTACCGAGGTTATGAACCCAGACGGATTTAATGTAGGTACAAATATTGGGAGCTCTGCTGGTGCTGGAATTGAAGACCATATTCATTTTCATGTAGTTCCACGCTGGAATGGGGATACAAACTTTATGCCCGTTCTTGGTCATACAAAGGTAATGGTGGAAGGTTTGGAAGAATCTTGGTCTGAAATGAAACCTTATTTTGAAAGGAAAAACAGTGCTTGAATTCTCAAGAACTTGGCTCCCTTTTATATATCTTTATGGTGTAGGAGGAATTGTATTTACTGTTGGATTATTTCTCATATTACGCACGAAAGCGCTTCGCCTTAGCTATATTCGCCATAAAAAATGGTTTTGGTTATTATTATATGGATTTGTATTCTGGTTTAGTTTACATGCGATATTTATCATTTTGGCTATAGGAAGCAAGTAGTGGATATTGCTATTGGAACTTCACTAGACCGTATCATTATTATTGCTTATTTTGCTTTAGTAATGGGTTTTGGTGCCTATTTTGGTAAATACAGTAAAACTACCTCAGATTACTTCTTTGGAGGTAGAAGGTTCTCATGGTGGTTAATTTCTATTTCAATTGTAGCGACAGGTGTTGGATCACATAGTTTCTTAAAATATTCTACAAAAGCTTATCAATATGGGTTTTCATCAACGATGACCTATATGAATGATTGGTTTTTTGTTCCGTTGTTTATGTTTGGATGGTTGCCAATAATCTATTATATGCGAATCAAATCTATTCCTGAATACTTTGAGAGGCGATTTAATTCAAAAGCTCGCTATCTTGCAACTATTTTGACCCTTATTTTTATGATCGGATATATTGCTATTCAATTTTTGACTCTTTCTACAGTGCTCTATAAAATCTTTGGTATTCCATTAATGGTGACAGTTGTCCTTATCGCAATTGCTACAACAATCTATATGCATTTTGGTGGTCAAACTTCTGTTATTTTTACGGATCTCTTGCAGGGATTTATTTTGATTTTTGCCGGGATGCTCCTTTTTTACCTTGGTATACAATTCTTAGGAGATAATACTCCTCACTCTGGGTTACATGCTTTTTGGACAAACTTATCTCCTGTTGAAAAACTCCCCCTTGCTCATTTTAATCATCCCCCTGACTTTAATTTTGTTGGAATTTTTTGGCAGGATGGAATTGCAGGTTCCGTTGGATTCTTATTTTTGAATCAAGGGTTAATTATGCGATTTATGGCAGTAAGAAGTGTTAATGAAGGTCGAAAAGCTGTGGCGTTCAATGCCCTTTGTATCTTGCCAATATCTGCGTTAGTTGTTTCTAATGCAGGCTGGATTGGAAGGGCCATTAACAATGCTATCCCAGGTATACTTCCAGTAGATATGGCATCCAATGATGTATTTGTTGCTGTGACAAACATTATTTCATCTCCGGGTGTTTTTGGTTTTATCATTGCAGCTTTGTGTGCGGCATTAATGTCAACATCCGATACATTAGTAAACGCATCATCTGCAATCATAGTGAATGATATATACAAACCACTATCAAAAAAGAAAAATAGTGATGGTGAGCAATTGAAGGTTGCTAGGTGGACATCTCTTGGAGTCAAGGTCATAGCGGTAATTATGGTTCCCTTTTTTAATACTTTTGATTCTATTTATGAAGCAAATGGATGGTTTCACGCTACTTTCACTCCTCCATTGGCGGTTGGTGTGTTTCTCGGAATTTTCTGGAAGAGATTTACAACGCCAGCAATTATAGCAACATTTATTGGCGGGGCATTTTTAATGATACTTGGACAGATATTCCCTGAGATGATCAGTCCCTTTGCTCACGGGATAGAGCTGAGGCCAAACAAAGGTTACTCTTATATTGGGGCACTTTATAATATTATAGTTTGTGCTGGAGTAGGTATAATTGTAACTCTTTTTACAAAGCCAGATTCAGATAAGAAATTAAAGGGGCTTACTATTTTTGATGTCTCTAAACTTAAGGAGATATATAAAGGTTCAAGGCCCAATGAAGAATTAGGTAAACCCGTAAATGTTAACTGGGAATTAATGGAAAACGATAATGATATTATTCAATTTTCAAAGAATGACATGGAAACAATGAAAGCAAACCCCGGTGATCTTGTATATATTCAAGATGCAAGGTGGTGGTTGGGTGGGCTCAGGTCAGTTCATACAGTCTACGGTGATCCTCATAATAAAGATGGAGTGGTTTATATTAATTCGTCACATTTAGATCATGGTCAGTTTTTGGAAGGATTGCAATTAAAAGCAGAAAAAGAAATGTAGCTTTGAGGAGTGTATAAACTAATCTAAATTCACCGCCTTTATTTCTATAAATATTTTATAAATCCGGAGTAGCTCAGTTGGTAGAGCAGGTGGCTGTTAACCACTTTGTCGGGGGTTCGAGTCCCTCCTCCGGAGCGAGCTAGGCCTGTAAAAATACTCAAAATTATTTACGATTTCTTAAATAATAATTCTATGAAGGTTTATCAACTTTACCGCTGATTAATTTAGCAAATCTTCCTTGATATTCCCCATGTACAGGGCCTGAGTTTTTCCACTTCCATCCACCAAATCCGGTTTTGTTATAGTCATGAAATGCTTCCTCAATTTCAGATCTGGTATTCATCACAAATGGACCGTATTGTACAACAGGCTCATTAATTGGTTTACCTTGAAGCATCAATATTTTTGTATCATTTCCCTTATTTTTTAAGGTTGTGTTTTGTTGGGAATAAAGCTCAATCATTGAGTTTGATCTAATTGGGATTTCATTAATTTCAATAGCACTATTTTTGAGAACATAAATACTTCTATTTATTCCTTCAGTGATTTTGGGAATAGTGAAGGCCCCCATACTTGTTAATTTAATTACCCAGACAGCAAATTGGTTGTTTGGATCATTGGCCCATGAATTGGATGGAGGTTTTGGAGATTTCACTCCATTAATTTCTCCTGAAACCAACTCAACAATAGATGTAATTCCATTTTTATCATCAATTTTTTTTTTAGGAATTTGTTTATCCCAAAACATTTGAAAATTGGGGTTCACTCTTTTTTTATATGATGGAAGATTTATCCAAATTTGAAAAAAGTCTATAGTATTATTTGCTTTTTGATTGAATAATGGAAACATTTCTGAATGATTGATTCCATCGCCAGCTGTTAGCCATTGTGCATCACCATTGCCGTACCTTGCCGATGCTCCTAATGAATCAGAATGATCGATTATACCTTTATCAACTACTGTTAGAGTTTCAAAACCTCGATGAGGGTGCTTGGGAAAACCGGGGACTGATTTCCCATGATACATATTCCATCCTTCTTTGTTTGAGAAATCATTTCCTATGTTTCTACCATAAAGGGATGCATCTGGAGTGAAATCTTTTGTTGCATTGGGGTAAGTGTCATTATGATGAACACAAAACAAAAATGGATCAATTGTTGGCCATGGACCACTTTCCGGTAGGTCAGTGATTTTTTTTATAGCATTCATAGATTTCCTTTTTTTATTTATAATATTATTATTACCAAATAATACTCCAAAAATTGATACACTAATGGAAAATAATAGCTTGATTATTTTTCTTCTATTGAAATTGCTTTGCATATAAAACTCTGTTTTTTGATTTTAAAATAAACGTACAACCTGCTAAAAGCAGGGAATTCTCAATAGTTTTCTATAGCCTGCCATTTGCCCTTCTTTTAGATCAGAGCCACATTCAATATTAAATCCATGAACCATAGCTTGAAAAACTAAAATATTAAAAAACAAGAAGAAGAACATCTGCTATTAGCGAGTTAGCATTAATAAAAACACCTGTAATCAAACTAACTCCAACGAATAATTCAAGCCATGGAAGAATAATGGCTGCAATATTTTCTAAGAATGTGAGCATTGATTATGTAAGGTCCTAAATTGCAATAATAGAATTGGTTTTTCACAATATATATTATCTGATTTGATTAAATTTTAATGATAAAATCCATTAGTCAAATAAATCCAAAAAATATAAAACGC
>CAXRJK010000034.1:0-17251 GCA_964230865.1 Winogradskyella sp. | reverse complement strand
TTTGAAAATCCTGTAAGTGCGGGAGTCTATTTGCTTCAGATAAATTCTGAGGAGTACATTGATTTAATGAAGTTAGTGCTACTGAAATAAAGAGTTGTAAATTTTATAAAAATGGTGTACAATCGAAACCTCTTTGCAGATATTATTTAACTAAACTATAATAAAAAGGGAACAATAAAATGAAGAAAGAAAGAGGATCTGACAGAAGGCAGACTGTCAGAAGAACAGATCAACAAGAAACAGCCACAGATAACCGTACAGGAGTTGAAAGAAGAGTTAATAAAGATCGCAGATCTTAATTTTTTTCTGTATGAATAAATTAAAAAACCCCTGACTTCAGGGGTTTTTTATACTCTAATAGTAATAGGAGGGTCCTTTTTGAGTGCATGTATTTGATTTGGATCTAGATTTCTGCGATAGTATTCAAAAGTTTTTCCAGTTCCCTGCCAATTGTCAGTTCTATTAATAATTTTTATATCGCCAGTGAAGTTCGAAGATACTCCAGTTTTAACGTGACCAGTGATAAATTGAATAGATTTTCTTTTTTTTGCCCAGTTTATATAAACACGTTTAAGCATCTTTGCATAGCCACATCCTTTATATTGAGACTGAACAACAAATGCATAAGTATATAATGTATTTCCCTTACCAAAGTTTTCATCTGTTATTGCCCAGGGTTCATGGTTCAGTTCTTCAAGAAGTATACCTATGATATACCCAATTATTTCACCACGATATCTTGCAATAAATGGAAGTGATCCCGATTTGTTGAAATACTTTTGGATGGTTGTTTTTGTAAGAATTGCTTTTTTTCCATATTCATTTACCAAATTTTCTGAGATGGAAAATAGTGAAGGATAGTCATCTATGCCAACGTGTTCCAAAAGCTCAATTTGAAATACTCCGCTGGATGCGATTATTCTAGATTTTGTTTTCAACTTTGTCGTTAATGAGAGCTGCTTCATAAGATAAATTACATTATTAGATTAATGTTTTTGTATGAATAATAACCAAATCTTACAACCGACTAATTTCCTTAAGACATTATATTCCGATTATGGATTCATTTAATAAACAACTAAATAATCATATTAAGAATTTATCTTCCTGTTTGTGTGTGGGGTTAGATATTTCTCCGGAATTGCTAGGAAATTCTATTTCGATATCTGAGTGTATCGATCACTCAAAAAAAGTAGTTGATGCTACAATGGATTTGGCAGTTGCGTACAAACCAAATCTAGCTTTTTTTGAAAGATGGGGAAGTAATGGTATTAAATGGTTGGAAGATATATTAGATTACATAAATGACCAGACATTGACTATTGCTGATGGTAAGAGAGGGGATATAGGAAACACTGCAGAGCAATATGCAAAATCCTTTTTTGACCATTTTGGCTTTGATGCTGTGACCGTAAATCCTTATATGGGAGAGGATGCAATCAATCCATTTATAAAACGTCCGGAAAAAGGTGCATTTATATTATGTAAAACATCAAACCCGTCTTCAGGAGATTTTCAAAATAGTCTCAATGGACAAATAAACTTATTTGAAAGAGTTGCAAAAAAATCAGTTGAGTTTAATAAAATGGATAATATAGGATTAGTTGTAGGTGCTACTGTACCAGATGATATTAAAAAACTTAGAAAAATAGCACCACAAATTCCATTTCTTATCCCTGGTGTAGGTGCTCAGGGGGGAAATTTAGAGAAGAGTGTAAGCTATGGAAATCAAAATGGACACGCATTGATTACGATTTCTAGAGGAATTGTTTTTTCAGGAGATAAATCTGAAGGCTCCATACGATCTGCAGCTATAGATTATAGAGATAGGGTAATGGAAATTATTAATGGATAATAAAGAACTACTCTCCCTTTATGTATCCTCAGGAGCGCTGATAGAAGGGCATTTTCTTCTTACAAGTGGAAGACATAGCGATAAATATTTTGAAAAATTTAAACTATTATCTAATCCTGAAGCTGTGAGATCGATTTGTGTATCTATCTATAATAAATTTAAGCAAAATGATATTGATCTGGTTGTGGGTGCTGCTACTGGTGGAATTATTCTAGCTTATGAGATAGGGAAGCAACTAGGTACAAAAGGAATATTTGCAGAAAGGGTAAATGGAGAATTAATATTCAGGAGAGGTTTTGTTCTTGAAAAGAGGCAGAGAGTTTTATTGGTAGATGACGTATTAACAACCGGTGGTTCACTACTTGAACTTATTAAAGTGACAGAATCCAATGGTGCAAATATTATAGGAATTTCTGTCATCTTTGACCGTACTGGAGGTGAAATCAAATTTGATTATCCTTTTCATTCGGTTCACTCAGAAAAAATTAAATCGTGGGAACAGAATAACTGTCCCCAGTGTATACAAAGTGTTCCAATTACAAAACGTGGTAGTACCGGTAAAAAAATAACAATTTAAATAGGAGATCAAAATGGTTCGGATTCTTAGTACAGTGTTTTTGGGTTTATTCCTAATAGCTGGATGTTCCAAAAAAGATGACAGTTCTGATTCAGATGTAAAAGCAGAAAAAAACCAAAAAGGAAATAATAATAATGATGAGAGTACAATGCAGGCAAAGATAGAAACTTCAAAGGGAGAAATAGTTTTAAATCTTGAGTTTCAAAAAACGCCGATGACGGTAGCAAATTTTGTAGGTTTAGCAGAAGGTAGCTTAGAGAATACAGCAAAACCACTAGGTGTTCCATACTATGATGGAATCAAGTTCCACCGTGTGATAAGTGATTTTATGATTCAGGGTGGAGATCCGACAGGTACGGGAAGTGGAGGTCCAGGATATAAGTTTCCAGATGAAATCCATCCGGAATTAAAACACTCAGGGGCTGGTATTCTCTCAATGGCTAACGCCGGTCCAGGAACAAATGGAAGTCAATTTTTTATCACGCATAAATCTACCCCGTGGCTGGATGGAAAACACACAGTCTTTGGACATGTTGTATCAGGTCAGGATGTAGTTGACACAATTGAGAAAGATGATATTATTGATAAAATAACAATTATTCGGCAAGGGAAGTCGGCTGAAGCATTTGATGCTCCAATCGTATTCGTAGAGAAACAGGAAGAAATTAAAAGCCAGAAACTATTGGCAGCACAAAAGCAAAATGAAGAAATTAAAAAAATAACGGAAGGTGCGACAGAAACAGAGAGCGGATTAAAATTTGTTATATTGGAAGAAGGTAGTGGAGAAAAACCTCAATCAGGGCAGAGAGTTTCAGTTCACTATACAGGAAGCCTTTTGGATGGAACAAAGTTTGATTCATCTTTAGATAGAGGTGAGCCTTTTAAGTTTGTTCTGGGAAAAAGACAAGTTATAAAGGGCTGGGATGAGGGCATTGCTCTATTAAATATAGGCTCAAAAGCAAAGTTTATTATACCGCCTGAATTAGGTTACGGAGAGAGAGGTTCGGGGCGTGTCATTCCACCCAATGCTACCTTAATTTTTGAAGTGGAGTTACTGTCAGCTGAATAAACTTTTTTTTATTAAATAATCTTTTTTACTTAAATGAAAATAGGATTAGGCCTAGGAGGCGGTGGAGCTAGAGGACTAGCGCACATAGGTGTTTTTCAAATTTTGGAAAAGCATAATATTCCGATTTCATTTTTGGCTGGAACTAGCGCAGGTTCTATAGTTGGAGCTATGTATGCTGCTACGAAAGATCCAAAATGGATAGAGGAAAGATTTCGTAAATTTTTCAACCACGAATTATTTCGTAGATTGGGAACAGAGAGAATGATTCCTGTTACCAGTCAGCGGTCACCACTGACTCAGTTTGCACAAAAAGTAAGGGATAGAATGGTTATTGCTTTCTCATTACAAAAGTCATCTATAGTTAAAAAATCAAGGTTAAAAGATGCGCTATCGTATTTAATTCCTGTTTCTACTTTTAGTGAACTTCTAGTTCCACTAAAAGTAGTTGCTACAGATCTGTCCAGCTCTGATAATTGTGTTTATTCAGATGGTGATCTTTTGGAAGCAGTAGTCCGAAGCAGTTCAATTCCCGGTTATATTGAGCCAACACTAGATAGAGGAGCGATAATAGTTGATGGGGGGACTGGATTGCCTAATCCTGTAGCTGTACTGAAAAATGATGCTGATTTTTTAATATCTGTGGATATAAAAAAAGAATTAAAACATGGAAACATAAATTTAAATATTTTTGATATTATCCAAAGATCTGAAGAGGTAACCCACTATCATTTATCATCTATTGAGGCATCAAACGCTCATTTTATTATAAGACCTAGAGAAATGTATTATCACTGGGCAGAGTTTAATAAAATGGACTCCCTCATAGAAAAAGGGAAGACAGCGATGAAAGAAAATGTCCAATACTTAAAAAAAGAAATCAAATCATACTTCAGATTTGGAGCTAGATTAAAACGATGGATTGTCAATAGATAACATTTACAATTTTTATAAACTATATAGCTAGCAATATATGAATAACAACTATAAACTAATAAAAATCCTATTATTCATTTTCGCGATCAATTGGCTTAATGCTCAGAAACTAAATCCTGTCAAGCTTTCAGGGAAAATAGAGACTATCCCAAGAGCAGGAGAAGTTGTAAACTTAATTATTTCAGCAGATTTGGATGATGGATGGCATATTTGGGGCATTCATAATGTTCCAGATGGCCCTGTTGCAACTTCTATTGAAACTCTAGATGAAAAAATTGAAAAATCTGGGATAGCTCAAGAACCGACACCTATTGTTAAGTTTGACGAGGGCTTTGAAATTGATATTCCTTATCATGAGAAATCATTAGACTTTACATTTCCAGTTTTATTGAAAGGTGGATTAAATCCAGGTAAAACCGAGCTAAGTGTTTCAGTGGGATATCAAACATGTAGTGTTAAGGGGATTTGTTTACCTCCTAAAACAATTGACCTGACTATTCCTCTTACAATTGAAGCAGGCGCTCCGCGAATAAACAAAATGATTTTTATACAAAATGATGGGATTTCATCTGCAATAACCTCTCCAATTGATGTGGCAATAAATGAAGGTATATTTGCTTTCATTTTACTTTCATTATCCATGGGGTTTTTAGCACTTTTGACTCCCTGTGTATTTCCGATGATTCCTATCACTGTCTCTTTTTTTACACATCAAGGTGAAAAAGATAATTCAAACTCATTTAAACAGGCTTTTACCTACACAATTGGTATAGTTGCAACATTCAGCATACTGGGCTTATTACTGGCAGTTACCTTAGGTGCATCTGGTGCCAATCAGTTAGCTGCAAATCCGTGGATAAATTTATTCATTGGGGGGCTATTTGTTTATTTTGCTATGTCTTTATTTGGTATGTATGAAATTCAGCTACCTGAATCGTTAAGACAATTTTCTTTAAAGCAGGAAAATAGAGGTGGCTATGTAGGCACCCTTTTTATGGCATTTACCTTTACATTGACCTCTTTTACGTGTACAGTGCAGTTTGTTGGTTTGCTATTAGTAGCGGCATCTCAGGGCCAATGGTTTTGGCCTCTGGTTGGAATGATAATTTTTAGTACAGCTTTCGCAACACCCTTTTTCTTTCTAGCGCTGTTTCCTCAATATTTAGCAAAAATGCCCCAGTCCGGTGGATGGTTAAACTCGGTGAAGGTGGTTATGGGATTTTTGGAAATGGCTGCTGCATTCAAATTTTTCAGTAATGCTGACCTAGTCTGGAACTGGGGATTTTTTACTCATACATCGGTATTGGCAACCTGGACAATAATTACTATTTTGACCGGTTTTTATATTTTAGGAAAGATTCGCCTTCCGCATGACTCCCATTTAGAAGCTATTTCTGTTCCCCGTCTGATGGTTTCTATGTTTTTTCTTACATTTGGATTGTATCTAGGTACCGGACTTATTGGTCAGCCCATTCATGGATTAATAATATCTTACCTACCACCGGATTTAAATGCAAAGTCAAAAATAAGTACTGAATTAGATATTGATCATGAGGAATATCTATGGTATCAATCCTTGGAAGATGGATTGGAGAGAGCAAGAGAATCGGGAGATCCCGTATTTATTGATTTTACGGGGTATACATGTACAAACTGTCGATGGATGGAAACAAATATATTTCCACATCCAGAGGTTAAGAAACGTTTTGAGAAATTCGTATTGGTAAAGCTATATACGGATGGTGGCGAAAATTATAAAGAGAAAAGAGAATACGAGATTGAACGGTTTGGAACTGCTGCTTTGCCCTATTACGTACTTTTAACACCTGAAGATGATGTAATTGCAGAGTTCCCAGGTATGACCAGAAATTTAGATGAATTTATATTATTTTTAGATAAAGCATTATGAAAAGATCACACATTATAATATCAATATTTATTTTTGGATTATTTGGGCTTTGCTCATGCCAGAAAAAAAACTCCAATGAAAATACTAGTCAATACAGTAAAAAAGGACGTCCCGCCAATTCAGTTAAAGCCCCCGACTTTACCTTGGCAACTCTAGATGGGGACTGGGTTACCTTGAGTGATTTCAAAGGCAAGGTGGTTTTGATAAATTTTTGGGCGACCTGGTGTGGACCATGTATAATGGAAATCCCAGATTTGGTGAGCCTTCAAACTAAATATCAACAAAAAGGGTTGGAAGTTTTAGGTATAACGCTTACCTCGGGGACACCCGAACAAATTACAAAATTTTCTGAGAAATGGGGAATGAACTATTTTGTATTAACTGATATAAACGGCACTGAAACTGAAATTGTTACAAACACGTTTAGTCAGGCAACTGGAGTTCCCATTTCCGGGATACCAACCAGCTTTATTATAGATAGAGAAGGATATATAGTAAAAACATATGTAGGTCCAAGGTCGGAAAAAATGTTTTATGATGACCTCAAACATTATCTTTGATGTCATGTCTAATTAACTCTCATATAACATCATGATTTATCATTTATTTATTTTTATTTTTATTAATTTTATTTCTATCTCATCTAGTTCAGCAGAAGATTATTGGCAGCAGCTAGTTCATTATGATATGAATATTTTTGTTGATACAGACTCAAGTACCTATGAGGGTGTCTCTATCATCAAATATATCAATCAGTCCCCGGACACACTCAATCAGATACACCTTCATTTATATCCAAATGCGTTCCAAGAAGGATCAGTTAAACACCGTGAATATATGGCACGATTGGGAAGATTGGGAAGGGCCGCAAAGTTCATTGATAATCCAAAAGAGTATTTTAGTAAAATAGAGATTCACTCATTTGAAATCATTCAAATTGGCGATATAAAAAATGAAGTATATAAAATAGATGATACAATATTATCTTCCGATTTATTGAAACCATTATTTCCAGATGACTCTCTCACTATAAAAATTGATTGGACTCACTATGTTGGTCAACAGATTGAAAGAGCGGGAAGGGTTGAAAAGCAATATAATGCGGCACAGTGGTATCCCAAAGTGGTTGTATATGATAAGAGAGGGTGGCACAACATCCCCTTTCATGCAGAGGGTGAGTTTTATGGCGAGTTTGGTACGTTTATTGTCTCGTTAAATCTACCTCAAAATTATGTTGTGGGAGCATCGGGAATAGTCATAGATGGTGATCCTGGTTGGGAGATGGTAGAGGTGGACACCTCACAGAAATGGAGTGTCTGGATTGATGAATTTAACAATAGGGATGAAAAGCCAGACTCTACTCAGAGAAGGGAAGTCACTTTTTATGCAGAAGATGTTCACGATTTTGCTTGGATAGCGTCACCTGATTTTCTTTATGAGAAGGGAGGATGGAATGGAATTGATGTGCATGTACTTTATAATCAAAAAAATGGGAGAAAATGGACAAAAAAGGTGGTAAATAGATCTGAGTGGGCATTGGAGTGGTTAACAAAAATATTTGGTAATTATTCATATCCACAGGTAACAACCACCGATAGATTGAAGGGGGGTGGAATGGAATACCCAATGTTGGTCATGAACGGCAGCGAGTCAGAAAGCCTTATCCTCCATGAGATTGGTCATATTTGGTTTTATGGTATATTAGGTAATAATGAGGTAGATGAGGCTTGGCTGGATGAGGGATTTACTACCTTTCAAACAGGATGGTACATGAGGGAGAGGCATGGACCCAAAGGCTTTGACATTGAAAACTCCAATAGGTATGATTCATTTCAAAAAAAACATTGGAAATTTACAAGTAGTCTGGCGCGCTCACAGTGGGATGCGATCCGATTTATGACCAGCGGAAAAGATGAACCTATTAGCAGGTCATCTTTTATGTTTAAACATGGCAGCGCATACAGAAAAAATGCTTACACAAAGCCAGCGCTGATGTTATGGGAGCTAAAACATGTTTTAGGTGATTCAGTATTTTTGAGAGTAGTTCGCACCTATTATGATAGATGGAAATTTAAACATCCAGATGAAAAAAAATTTAGAGCAGTTGTAGATGAAGTTACAGGTGAGGATATGGATTGGTTTTTTCATCCGTGGCTTCACGATACCAGAACCCTTGACTATGGTATTGAGGATTGGGATAAGAAAAAAAATAGTAGTGGAAAATGGGATGTTTCTCTGAAAATAAAACGATATGGAAATCGTGATATGCCTCAGGTAGTTGAGACATTAATGGAAAATGGAGAGACCCATCAAATTTTGTGGAAAAATCATAAATGGAGATCGGAAGATACGCTAAGATATACTGTTTCTTCTAAGCCAGTTAGTATAGCTCTAGATCCTGACGCTCAGACTATGGATGTTGATTTTAGAAATAATTATTCTGGAAGAGTTCCGCATGAGATATTTTTTGCGAGACCAAATATGAGATATTCCCCTCGAGAAAAATATATTGTTCAGTGGAATCCTTTGGTACATTATCACGAAAAAGATGGTATTATAGCTGGAATTTCTTTAAACCGAAGTTACGGTCCCTGGGACTATCTGAAGGGACATTTTTCAATGGGAACAAAAAGTAATAAAGTATTTTGGTCTCTATCAGGTTGGAGGAAAAATCCTCTGCTCTCTAATGCGCCAAAGCTCCTATTTCATATGTTTGACATAGCTGGAGTGAACAGTTTTGGACTGACAATTGAAAAATCCTTAGAACAGACTAATCCCCTGATTACTCTCCGATCAATTACCTCAGGTTTTAATATTGTGAATGTGAAAGATACATCTCGAACGGATTTATTTAATTTGGGAAAGACCGCAGTATTCACTACATCTGCCAGTATGAAGGGAGGGCCGTTGAAAATGAAATTCACAGTTGATATAGCTCCATATGGATGGTCTGATTGGAGTTTTAGCAGGTTGATACATGAATCAAATTTAAATATTCCACTTGGTAAATATGGAATTAGAGGGAGGATGTTGCTCGGTAAAATTTGGAGCGGTGAATCCACCTTACCTATACAAGAATTATTTACAATTAACGGAGCAGGATCAAACGATGCATTTCAAAATAATTGGATGAGAGATGAATCAAGTTTTTACGGAAATAAAGCTGCGCGAGCTCGATATAACCTGCCAGGAGATGGTGGTCTAAGAGGTTTTTATGACCGGCAATTATGTGGAGTTGAACAAGTATATTCAACATCTATTGAAGGATATTTATCAAAAAAATGGCTCAAGACAAACCTTGAATTTGCTTTATTTTCAGATATAGGCCTGGTCAACGGCTCTAAAAATAGCCCTGGCGACAATCAGTTTGATAACGAATTACTTATGAATATAGGTTTTGGATTTAGAGCGAGTAAGAAATTACTAGGTAAGAATTGGTATTGTAGAATTGATTTTCCGTTTTTCACAAAAGATAATTCAGGTGCCTCTACCTCATTGGATAGCATAATATTTAGCTTTCATAAACCAATTTAGTTAATACCATTAATAATATATTTATCGGATAGCCAAGTTTATCCGCTCGAATAGAATATTATATAAAGCCTATAAAGTCAATTTATCATAATATTTTTGAAACTTTTTATTATCACTCGCATTCAAAAATCATAATATACAAGGAATTATCATGCGTAAACAAAATTACATTATTTTTATATTAGTTACTGCTATATCCATTGCACAAAATTCTGCTGTACGTCAATTTAGTAAAACATTTGCAGATGTCGCGGAAGAGACAAACCCCTCAGTTGTAACAATTATGACCGAAAAAACCTATGAAACTAGATCTTTTCAGGAATGGACACCGTTTGAAGATTTTTTTTCACCTAAGGACTCACCAAAAAGACAGTATAAAAGCCGTGCCATTGGGTCCGGAGTAATTGTGGATGATGAAAATGGATATATTTTAACCAACAATCATGTTATTGATGATGCAGATGAGGTAGAGGTGAAACTCATGGATAAACGTGTGTTCTCTGCGGATATTATTGGAAAAGATCCAAAGTCTGATTTGGCTGTACTCCAAATTGATGCAGATGATATTTCTGAGTTAAAATTAGGAGACTCAGACAAAGTCCGTGTAGGAGAATGGGTTTTAGCAGTAGGGAGTCCTTTTTCCGCCAATCTTAGTCATACCGTCACGGCAGGCATAGTGAGCGCGCTAGGAAGAAGTAATGTGATTTCAAATGATCACTATGAAAATTTTATTCAAACTGACGCCGCTATAAATCCGGGTAATAGTGGTGGAGCACTATTGAATTTAACCGGCGATTTAATTGGAATAAATACTGCTATTGCAACTGGTGGATTTGAGAGGTCTAACCGAGGTGTAGGATTTGCTATTCCCTCTAATATGGCAAAACGTGTCATGGAAGACCTAATTACAAAAGGATATGTTGTTCGCTCTTGGTTGGGTGTATATATACAAGAAGTAGATGATAAAATTGCAAAAGCATTTGAACTTGAGAAGAGGGATGGCGCTTTGGTAAGTAGTATTGTTGATGAGAGTCCTGCTGAAAAAGCTGGCTTTATGGAAGGAGACGTCATCATTAGATTTGATGAAAGTGAGATTAGAGATCCGTCCCACTTGAAGAATGTAGTATCTGCAACTAAACCAGGCACAAAAAGTAGGGTAAAAGTTGTTCGAAAAGGAAAAGTGAAAACAATACAGGTTGTCCTTGAAGAGCTGAATAGTGAGTCCCAGGATTTTTCTGGAGTTGAAGGAAAACAATATAATTCCTTTGGATTCTCAGTACAAAATATCTCTCCTTTACTTGCTCAAAAATATAATTTTAATGATGATGAAAACGGTGTTGTGGTCACCAAAGTTGACCCAAAAAGTGAAGCCTATGAAATGGGAGTGAGAGAAGGAGATTTAATTCAAAGAGTAGGATCTGATAAAGTGAATTCTAAAAAAGAATTCAAGAAGTTGGTGGATAGTTCTAAGGAGGATGGTGCTGTTTTACTATTAATTAAGAGAGACGATGTTTCACGGTTTTATGCACTCGACTTGAGGGAATAAATCTTATATCACCAGTAAATTAATCTGTTAATATTTGAATGTTACCCATATATGGTACTAAAATATTTAGTCTATATTTTGTTCCACTAAATTTACTAAAATATTCATAAAATTGGAGATTAATCATATTTCCACTGCTATGAATTAAACTAAATTCTTCCCGTTTTTATGATATATAAATATATTAAACCATGCCCATAAAAAAAGTAGATGCCAAAGTAGATTTCATTAAGCTAGAGCACGAAGTTCTTGATTTTTGGAAATCCAACCAGATTTTCCAGAAACAGGTTGAGAAAAATAAAGGAAAGCCCAAATGGAGTTTCATCGATGGTCCCATAACTGCCAATAATCCAATGGGAGTACACCATGCCTGGGGAAGATCTCTCAAAGATATTTACCAGCGCTACAAGGCTATGAAAGGGCACGAACTGCGCTACCAAAACGGGTTTGACTGCCAGGGGCTTTGGGTGGAGGTTGAGGTAGAAAAAGAGCTGGGTTTTTCAACCAAGAGAGAGGTGGAAGAATACGGAATAGAAAAATTTGTTCAGATGTGTAAAGATAGAGTTCATAAATATTCCAAAATTCAGACTGAACAATCAAAACGATTAGGATATTGGATGGACTGGGACAATTCCTATTTCACAATGTCTGATGAAAACAACTACACAATCTGGTCTTTTTTGAAAAGATTATTTGACAGAGGAAAAGTATATAAGGGAACGGACGTGGTGCCATGGTCAGGACGCTCAGGAACTTCCTATTCACAAATGGAAATTATTGAAGGAAGAAAACTGGTTGCACATAAATCAGTTTTTGTTCGATTTCCTTTGATCGATAAAGAAAATGAGTATCTGTTAGTTTGGACAACCACTCCCTGGACTCTTACATCCAATGTTGTGTGTGGTATAAATGGAAATCTTGAATATATAAAAGTAAGATCTGCAGATGGTTCTATCTACTATTTCGCGGAGGAAAACTTAGAATATCAACGGCTTGAAAAGCAATTCAGAGAAAAATCCCAGTGGATAGAGGGAGTACCAAAATTAAAAACCATAGCTCAACTGTTTAAGGAACGTGGTGGATTTGAAAACCTGGGTACTGTAAAGGGTTCAGAATTGAAAGGACTAAAGTATCAGGGGCCGTTTGACGATCTTCCAGCTCAATCAATTGTAGGTGGCTATCCAATTACAAATAAAATACTGGAAGAAAAAAATGAGTCTGCAATCTCTCAACATCGAGTGATTGATCCGGGAAAGGATAGTATAGGAAGGGATATTGTGGTGGCTGGTGAGGGAACAGGAATTGTCCATATGGCACCTGGTTGTGGAGACATTGATCATCGTATAGGAGAAAAGGAAAATTTGGTAAATATTGCACCATTGGATGAGGAATCAAAATTCAAGGAAGAATTTGGTTGGTTAAATGGTAAATCTGCCACTGATAGAAAGACAACCTCTGAAATTATTGATCACCTAAAGGAAAGAGGATATCTTTTTCATGTAGAGGATTATCCCCATGTATATCCTCACTGTTGGCGCTCAGGCGACGAATTGGTTTTTCGATTAGTAGATGAGTGGTACATCAATATGGATTGGCGGGATGAGATTAAAAAAGTGGTAGATGATATTGAGTGGATTCCTGAATGGGGTCGAGAGCGGGAACATGAATGGTTAGAGAATATGGGCGATTGGATGATATCAAAAAAACGATTTTGGGGACTGGCACTCCCTATCTGGACATTTGAAGATGGTTCATTTATTGTTGTTGGATCTAAGGAAGAATTAAAAGAGCTGGCTGTAGAAGGATGGGATGAGTTCGAGGGTAATTCCCCTCACCGCCCTTGGATTGATAAAGTAAAAATCCGTCACCCAGAAACTGGTTTAGTAGGAACAAGAATTTTGGATGTAGGAAATCCCTGGCTGGATGCTGGCATCGTACCGTTTTCAACTATGAACTATAACTCTGATAGGGAATATTGGCAGAAATGGTTTCCCGGTGATTTTGTTACTGAGTGTTTTCCTGGTCAGTTCAGAAATTGGTTTTATTCATTATTGGCAATGTCAACGGCACTAGAAGGAAAAGCACCATTCAAGACTCTGCTGGGGCATGCACTTGTAAAAGATGAAACCGGAAGAGATATGCATAAATCATGGGGAAACGCAATATGGTTTGAAGATGCAGCAGAAAAAATGGGCGTGGATGTGATGCGCTGGATGTATGCTTCACAAAACGTGGAACACCATCTACTATTTGGATATGGTCCTGCAAAGGATGTACGCAAAAAGCTAATTACCTTGTGGAATGTTTACTCATTTTTTGCAACTTATGCAGCTGTAGATGGATTTGAACCTGGGGAAATTAATCTGAAGGATGAAGATTTATCTCTTCTGGACAAATGGATATTATCCAAGACAAATGTGTTAATCGAGGAGTTGGATTCTCATTTGGATACATTTAAGCTAGATAAGGCCATGAAAAAAATTGAGCGTTTTTTGGAAGACCTTTCCAATTGGTATGTTCGAAGGAACCGAAGGAGGTTCTGGAAAACCGAAGATGATATTGATAAACAAATTGCCTACCAAACTCTATATAACGTTTTAGAAAATCTTATAAAAATATTGGCTCCAATCCTGCCATTTGTCACTGAAAATATATACCAGAATTTGGTTAAAACCTCCGTTTCATCGGTCCCTCAAAGTGTACACTTATGCGACTATCCCCAACCTGATAGATCTCTTATAGATATTGAGTTAATGAAGAAGATGGATTTATTAAAAAAGGTTATTGAATTGGGACGAAATGCTCGAAATAAGGCTGATCTAAAGATTCGACAGCCGCTTGCTTCGATCGTTTTTCATGTTCCTGAAGGGGAAAGTTGGAAATTTATTTTGGATAATCAAAATACTGTGTTAGAAGAATTAAATGTAAAAACGATAAGAAAGACCGACTCCCCTGATGAGTTAACCCAACTACAAGTGAAACCAAACTTAAAAATATTAGGTCAAAAATTGGGGAATAAATTGCCAGAATTACGTAAATTCCTCGACTCAAAAAGTTCTGATTTTATAGCAGATGAACTAAAAATAAAAAAAGAAATTATTGTAGAATTGAATAAAGAAAAAATTACATTAATTGAGGATGACTTTTTAATCGAATATTTATCGGAAAAGGATTTTTCATCGTCTTCAGATAATGGGATAACCGTTGGGTTATCGACAGTATTAAGTGAACCTCTCATTCAGGAGGGGATTGTTCGAGATATAATCCGACAAGTTCAAATTCTCAGAAAAGATGCGGGATTTGCAGTTGAAGATCGAATACAAATTTATACGGATTGGTCTTCATCTACATTCTCAGCAGTCGATAATTTTAAAGATTACTTTTGTGCGGAGACACTAACTGTTAATATTTCAGAATATACAGAAGGAAAAGAATTCGATTCATATTTAAATATTCAAGATGATTCTTTCCCTATTGCGTTGAGCAGAAAAAAAAATAAGTGAGGAAATCATGTCGGCAAAAAAATATTCAAAGGCAAAACTAAATAAATTCAAAAAACAAATATTAATTAAGCTCGATGATGTAAACCACGAAGTAAGTGAGATGAAGGAAGGAGTCGTAAATCAGAAACCTACAAAATCAATGTCTCCAGATTCAATTTATAGTCTTCATATGGCAGACGCAGGCTCAGACTCACATCAATTAGAGAAAAACTTTTTATTTATATCTCGTGAAAATAGTTACATTAAGAATCTGGAAGTTGCTCTAGAGAGAATTGATTCAGGTGAATTTGGTGTGTGTGTATTGTGTGGGGAGTTAATCCCTGAGGAGAGAATGATTGAAGTTCCAAACGCAACCAAATGTGTGGATTGTAAAACTAAAGATAAGCTGAACTTAAAATGAAAATATTGGCGGTGAGTGCCGTCGTAGTCTGTTTTGATCAGATTACAAAAACACTCATTAAAAACTCTCTGAATCTGTTTGATACAGTTCCCATAATAGAAAATTTCTTCCACTTTACGTTTATTAAAAACTCAGGAATGGCATTTGGATTGAATTTCCCTGGAGGGATTTATTTTTTTACCACTGCTTCACTGATTCTCACATGTATTTTATTTTGGATGTTATGGAGAGAGAGAAACAGTTCCATTTACATACGACTTGCTTTTGCGCTAATTATTGGTGGAGCAATAGGAAACCTAATTGACAGGATACTATATGGCGAAGTGGTTGATTTTCTTGACTTTATGATAGGTGATTATCACTGGTATGTTTTTAACATAGCTGACACTTCTGTAAGTATTGGTATGGGGATACTCCTTGTTGATACCCTATTCTTTTCACCTAAATCATCCAATATGGAATCATCGCCATAAAAAATATTTCACTTACTTCTCATTCGGGAAATTTGCGGTTGGATTATTTTTTATCTACACAAATACCAGAGTATTCTCGTACTAAAATCCAATTGATGATTCAAAATGGAAATGTAAAAGTAGATGGTATAAATAGGCGTTCTAGTTTTAAGTTAAGTGGTGGTGAGAAAATCTCACTTCAAATTGAAGACTTACCTTCTGATGTAGAAAACTTAACTTCCGAAAATATTCCATTAAATATTCTCTATGAAGATGAAGCAATTATTGGAATCAATAAACCTGCCGGCTTGGTTGTACATCCCGGTGTTGGGAACAGGTCAGGAACTTTAGTAAATGGACTCGTTTATCATTTTCAATCTTTGTCTACCTTGAATGGAGAATTTAGACCAGGCATTGTACACAGACTGGATAAAGAAACTTCTGGAGTGATGATTATTGCAAAAACAGATTCAGCCCACGCTAATATATCCAAACAGTTTGAAGCAAAAACAGTTCAAAAAAAATATGTGGGAATCACCTGGGGATTGTGGCAGGAAAAAGGGGGGAGAATAGAAGCAAATCTAATAAGGAAAAAATCAGATCCTACCTTGTTTGAAGTACATCCAGATAAAGGGAAAACATCTGTAACACATTATAAAGTTTTAGAAGAAGGACGATACTACAGTTTAGTGAATTTTATGCCGAAAACAGGAAGGACTCACCAAATCAGGGTACATTCCGCTCATAAAAATCATCCTATTTTGGGAGATAAGAAATATGGCGGGGGATTAAGTAAGATTAAAGGATTTTTACCTGAAGTAGGGAAAATACTGAAAAAAGGATTGGAACATTTAAACCGTCATGCCCTTCATTCAGAAACTATTTGTATTCAACATCCTGAAACAAAATCAGATATCGAGATTCATGCTCCTCTTCCAGATGAATTAAATTTACTTTTGCAATCGTTAAAAAGTAATGAGCTCTAATAAACTTAATAAAAATATAAATAATTTTTTAATATATTTGGAAAAGGAGTCAGGTTATTCTGAACATACTATTGATTCTTATAAAAAAGATTTAATACATTTTTCAGATTTTTTTGATAAAAAAAATCTACTTAAGATTTCGTATGATGATATTCTTGAATTTGTGGGAGAAGAGTTAAAAAGGGATTATCAGCCAAAACCAGTAAAAGAACCCCATAAATATAAAACAATAGAATCAAAAACTATTGCACGACAAATTGCGACATT
Source organism: Winogradskyella sp. (assembly GCA_964230865.1). Classification (GTDB taxonomy): domain Bacteria; phylum Fidelibacterota; class Marinisomatia; order Marinisomatales; family AB-629-J13; genus AB-629-J13. The sequence continues at coordinate 220 of CAXRJK010000034.1, read as the reverse complement.
AAAATCATTTTATGCATATTTAAATGAAATGGAGATAATAGTATCAAATCCTACCCTTTTAATAGAAATTCCTAAAGTACCTAAAACACTTCCTTCTTACATAGATGAAAAAACAATAACTGAAAAAATAATATGGGGAAATATTTGTGAATATTTGCAAATCGATGAAAGTAAACTAACCCTTATAGATTGGATAGTATTGTTGAAATCCTATGAAAAA
>CAXRJK010000033.1:0-4667 GCA_964230865.1 Winogradskyella sp. | reverse complement strand
TAAATGGAGTCTTAGATTTCTTTTAGCACTTTATTCAAAAATCCTCCTGCATATTCTAACTCCAGTTCAGCTTTCTGAAGAGTGCATTTTTTCAATATCATGATAATCGCTTTTTTAACTGACTTATCAGCTTCTAGTAATTTTTCTCGAGCAGTATCATAATCACTTTTGGTCAGTTGTGTAATGATTCGAACTCCTCTATCTATCAGTTTTTCGTTGACCGCCATGAGATCAACCATAAGATTTCCATAGACCTTCCCCAATTTTATCATGGTCGTTGTAGAGATCATGTTCAATATCAATTTGGTTGCTGTGCCTGCTTTCATTCGTGTAGAACCTGTGATGATTTCAGGTCCTGTCTCTACTTTTATTAGTGAATCAACCGTTACCTGATAATAGGGTTCAGAGTTGCAGACTATCATACTGGTTTTTGCTCCCAATTGTTGGGAATATGTTAAAGCTGATTGGACATAAATAGCTGCTCCGCTGGTGCTGATTCCAATCACAACATCTCCAGAGGAAACTCCATTTTCTTTTAGATCTTGAATTCCATTCTCCGAGATATCTTCAGCACCCTCAACTGATCTTTTTAGAGCTTTATCTCCACCTGCAATGATTCCTGTGAACCATTCAGAAGGTGCAGAAAAAGTCGGTGGAATTTCAGATGCATCTAAAACTCCAAGTCTTCCGCTGGTTCCTGCTCCAACATAGAATATTCTATTTTCATTTTTCAGTGCTGTCACACAGTATGAGACAGTCTCTCTGATCTGAGGAATAGCTTTTTTCACTGCATCTGCCACACATTTATCTTCAGAGTTGATGATGCGTAGAATTTCTTCAGTTGATTTTAAATCTATGGACTCTGAAATGGGGTTCTTTTTTTCTGTTGTCAGATTTGCTCGAGATATCATTATTCTATTCAATAACTGAATAAAGTTAAACTAAAATCTAACCAATTATAAATGAGTTTATATAGTAATGGATACATCTGATATAAAACAATGGTTAAATCTAAGTGTAAGAGTTCCACAAAAGTTTATTGAACAGTTTACAGATTGTGCAGTAGAACTTGGGGCAATCTCTGTCTGGATAGACTGTGATGTCGTGGAAAATGGAACACATTTTTTAAACCAAATAGAAAAAGATGAACTGATTTTAACTCTCACGTTTAAACAGGACATCAACCCTGAATCTTTTTTGCAAGAACTATGTAGTGAGATCGGACTGAAACAGATTCCATCTTTTGAGTTAAAATGGATTCCGGACCGAGAGTGGGTTTCTTATACACAGGACCTATATAAACCTATTAAAATCAGTGAAGCCCTCTGGATTTGTCCGTCATTTGAGAATATCACAGATAAAAATGCAATCAATGTGATGATTGAACCTGGAATGGCCTTTGGAACAGGAACTCATCCCACAACCCAAATGTGTCTGGATTGGATTTCAAAAAATGCTCAAAATAAAACTAAAGCTCTGGATTACGGATGCGGAACGGGAATTCTAGGAATCACAGCATTCAAGTGTGGAATACCGTTTGTAACTGCAGTAGATAATGATAAAAAAGCACTAGAAATCACCAAATCAAATTCCAAGCTAAATGGTGTTGAAATAAATGTTTTATACCCTGAAACACCAATTAATGATTCTTTTGATATTGTCGTAGCAAATATTCTGGCAAACCCGCTAATTGAAATGAAAAATGAATTATCACGATATATTAAACCAAATGGATATCTAATTCTGTCCGGGATTCAAGCTCATCAATCTAAAAAGGTAATCCTTGAATACAGTAATTTGATCAAAATAAAGATATTGAACACTCAAAGTGATTGGGTACTTTTAGGAGGCAGGAAAACCTAATTCATTTTTGTAAAATATCTTTTCGCCTCCTCCATCACTTTTGGTGCCAGTAAAAGCGTCGATATCAATGTGGGAATAACCATTAAGGCAAACATACCATCCACAAAGTTTATGGCAATGTCAAGGGAGACAATTGACGCTACGAAAATCATACATACATAAAACCAGTTGTATGCTGGTTTCCATCTAGTTCCAAAAATATACCCTGCACATTTTCTTCCGTAGTAGGAATAGCCAAACATTGTGGAGAGGCTAAAAGTCAGAACCGCCAAAATCATCAACAATTTCCCTGGCACTCCCATTTCCTTTTCAAAGGCAAGGGCTGTTAGAGTTACACCATTGGCCTCTGTCTCATAGAGCCCCGAAATCAATATAACAAAAGCGGTAACCGAGCATACTATGATCGTATCAATGAACGGCCCCAGCATAGCCACCAACCCCTCTCTAACAGGCTCTTTTGTTTTTGCCGCGCCATGTGCCATTGCCTCTGTACCGGTTCCGGCTTCATTGGAAAAAACACCCCTCTTAATTCCAATAATAATCAATGAGCCCAGTGCACCTCCAAGAACAGCGTCTCCAGTGAACGCATCTTTAAAGATCAATAAAATTAATGATGGGATTTCACTGATGTGAGACAATAAAATAAAAACAGCTGATAAAAAATATATCCCAACCATTAGGGGAACCAGTCTTGAGGCAACTTTTGCAATCCTTTTGATGCCTCCAAAAACAACTATTCCAACAACAATGGCAACACATATTCCTGTTATTCCATCTCCCAGGATTTGTGACTCCTGAAATAATCCCAGAGGTCTATGAACAAAGTCACGGATAATCTGTGCCAATTGATTCGCCTGAAAAAAGGTGAGACAGCCAAACATCCCTGAGATACTAAAGAAAACCGCCAGCGGTTTAAATTTTTTCCCCAATCCGGTCTCAATAAAATACATTGGACCTCCCTGGATTTCGCCGGAGTCATCCTCGCCCCGATACATAACAGCGAGTGTACAGGTGAAAAACTTAGTTCCCATTCCTATAATAGCGCTCAACCACATCCAAAATAAAACTCCCGGACCGCCCGTATGAATGGCAACGGCAACTCCCGCAATATTCCCCATTCCTACTGTACTTGCGAGGGCACTAGAGAGAGCTTCAAAGTGGGAGATTTGTCCGGGATCATCATCGGAATCATATTTCCCTCGTAATATGTTCACCGCATGACCGAGATACCTGAATGGAATCAATCTGCAGAATAACGTAAAAAATATCCCGCTTGATATTAGGGCAACCACCAGAGGCATGCTCCACATAACCTCGGCAAAAGTTGACATGATATTATCTAAATATTCAACCACTATATTTCTGCTTTAAAATACCTACCAATTATGTTTCAAATTAGGTGCAAATTACGGAAATTCATGGTTTAGTTTACACTAACAATGAGAAAACTTGACCTATACCTCATTCGCCAGTTTATTACCTTTTTAGGACTAATCCTAATAGGGTTCCAACTCATCTTTATTATTGTTGATGTTTTTGAGAATTTAGATAAATTCATTGACAACAAGGTGCCCCTGAAAGTTGTCATCCTTTATTATACTTATACCCTGCCATGGTTTATAAATATTGGTCTTCCAATGGCTGTCCTCATTGCAACTGTTTTCAGTATGGGCTTGCTGGTCAAGAGAAATGAGTGGACCGCAATGAAATCATCCGGAATCAGTCTATATCGAATTGTCATCCCGTTTTTGTTCGTCAGTTCCCTAGTGAGTCTGGGATCATTTTATCTTGATAATTCCCTGGTAAGTTTGGGAAATGAAAAAAAGGCTGAGATCAAGAACGAATATATGAAACGAAAATCAAGTAATTCAAAAAACAAGCAGAAAGTGCTGAAAGATTTATTTTTCCAGAAAGAAAAAAAACTTCATCTGTCCATTTCAAGGTTTAAGGTGAGAGATAGATCTGCTGATAAGGTCACGCTCATTTCACTTAAAAACGGGCTGCTTCATCAAAGAGTTGACAGCAAGAAAATGGTCTGGCAGGATTCTCTCTCACTATGGAAATTAAAAGATTACTCCATTCGAAATTTTGATGAGCAGGGGATGGAATCAACTGTCGTGATCTCATCAGAAGATACACTGTTGAATGTCTCATTCACACCGGAAGAGCTGGTTCATAAATATAAATCTCCTGAAGAGCTGAATATTTATGAACTGAATACCAGAATTAAAAAACTGAAAGAGAATGGTGTAAATACAGTCCGATGGGAGGTTGCAAAACATTTCAAGATTTCTTTTGCGTTTACCAGCATCATTATAATGCTGTTTGGAATCTCACTGGCTGTTATAAATCCATCCGGTGGACTCTCTTTGGGAGCGGGAATGAGTATTTTTGTGATTTTTTCTTACTACGCATTTATAAAATTTGGGCAATCACTCGGTATAAAAGGGGTTCTCAGTCCTCTTTTGTCTGCATGGATGGGAAATATTGTTTTTATAATTGGAGGAATTATTCTATTAAAATTGGTTAGAAAATAGTAGAATATATTTTAGTTATTAAATCCGTTTTAATTTTTATAAAATTGCCAAATAGTACAATAGTATATAAATGATTAATAGCAACTTGATACATTATACAATAAAATCAATTCTTTGGTTTATACTCATAATGGTAATAGAAAATAATTTTGCCAGAGCCGATCCCTGGTTCCATATATTAAGTATTTTTTTATTAAGTATCCCTGTAGGATTGGGTGGTATTTACACAAACACTGTTCTCCAAATCCATAGATTAAAAATATTTTC
>CAXRJK010000032.1:0-10343 GCA_964230865.1 Winogradskyella sp. | reverse complement strand
CATTAGATAATGACAATTAAAAACTCATATTGAAATGATAAATTGTTTTTAAAAGTATGAATTTCTGTGATCTATAATTTCTGCTTTTGATATCTGTTGTTCCAGCCATTCATTAAAGGAACGATTTTGTTTTTGAGTTACAAGGCTTTTTCTGATTCCATCCTTTTGGATTTCGAATTGACTGGAATCTATATTAGCTACCTCTAGCAAATGTACAATAGCATGTCCCCTAGATGTTTGCAATGGACCCAGTATATCTCCAGGTGAAGCGTTCAATAAAGCTCCTACTATATAATTACTTTTTCCTATAGATTTGAAACTCCTATAGAGAGTCTTAGATTCACTGTTAACTTTTTCTAATCCCTCATGTTGATCTATTAAATTGTCCATTGTTATGCCACTATTAATTTTTTCCATAAAGATATCTGAAAGAGATTCTGTTTTTTTTCTGGTAATAGTATTGGTCAAATCTCTGTTTAGCCTTGTTTTTACATCATCAAAAGGCTTGTATCCAGGAGGAGAGATTGAGTCGAGAGCTGCCACAACAAAATAGCTATCGTTTTCTAACGGGTCAGATACATCACCTATTTTATTATTAAAGGCAAATCGAACAGCATTCCGTAAAAAACCAATTCCTGATATATAATTTGCATCCTCCAATAGACCATCTGCTGATTTAATTTCTACGCTATGAGTATCCACTGCACTCTCAAACCCATAATCTTGGGCATCATAACTAAATAAAATTGCGTTTCGTCTTAATTCATCTAAAGTAGAGGGGCTTGCATCAATTTTTAGTAAAATATGAGCAGCATGAACTTGCTCTTCATCGCCCTGATTTTTTTTATCAAATACTTTTATAATGTGATATCCAAAAGCAGAGAGAATAGGGCCAACAACTTCATTAGAATTTGCACTGAAGGCAGCATCTTCAAAAGCTTGAACCATTTGGCCTTTGCTTATAAATCCTAAATCTCCTCCCTTTCCAGAATCTGGATTGACCTGATTGCTTGGGTCATCAGTAAATAAATTTGCTAGCTCTGCAAAATTTTCTCCTGCATCTATTCTAGATTTTAATTCTATTGCCTCTTCTTTGACAGACAGAGAATCATTTTGAATTGGGTCTTTTTTCCATGCAACGTAGCGGATTGTGCGAGTTTCTTCTTTTGAGAACTCATCTAATCTTTTATTATACTCATCCAATAAATTATCTTCTGTAGGAGCTAGCGAGTCAACATCAAGCATTGAATTTGTTATATGAATTGCATCTATTGTGTATTCAATATTTCGTTTAATGTACTCTTCTCTAATCTCTTTATTTGTTGCAGAGATGGATGAAAAAAGAACTTGCCGAAGTTTATAATCAGGAATGTATTTATTTTTCATAAATTGTTCTATCGGAGCCCATTCATTTCCTTCTGGATTTGCAATTGCTAAATCATATTTTTCTTGATCGAATTCTCCAAGAGTTTGAAATTGAGGGTTTGACTTTAAAAAAGCGGGAGGGTTATTCTTTAAATGATAAATAACTTCATCATCTGTCGCTTCTATATCTAATTCCTTTACAGTTTGAGCAATGATGTAATCCCTAATTAGGTTATCCCAAACCTGTTTTCGAGTTTGGTCTATAGATCTTTCATCTATATTTTGTCCATCAACGCGTGATTGCTCTAGGCGATTACTAACTAATCTGGAAAAATAGTCCGGAGAAATAATTTCTCCATTTACAGCACCAATCGCAGTAGATGGATCAATTCTTCCAAATAATTGATCAATAATATTTGCCCCGCCTACTAATCCTCCCACCGTCATGCTTAATAGAAACATGATAAGCAATCCCCAGAGAATTATAGTCATGCGATTTCGCATGGAAGTCATTAAAGCCATGGTTTGTATTCCTTAAATTTTAACAATATAATTGGGTGCGAATTTACCGAAATGAAGTTTGTGAAACAATTGGAAGCATTAGCATAATAAAAATCTAAAGTTATAAAAATAATTTAATTTCTTATGAGCTAACTATTAAAATCTTATTTATGAGTTTAATATATATTTAATACAATTATAAGTATATGTTGATAAATTATTTATATAGAATTTGAAAAATATAAATAATCTAAAAAAGATTATTACTAACTTTTGCAGTTATATTACATGAATATATTTTATTAATAGAGAACCTAAAGATAAGATTAGTGTTTAAAATTATATTTTAATATCACTTAAGTGAAGTAAATGAGAAAAAAATGAAAAAAATACAAAAATATATTTTAAGTTTCTTTTTTGTTTCTGGAGTATTATTTTCACAAAACTTTATTTATACTCCATCTGAGACTCATTCTAATATAGAACTTGGAGGATTTATCGCACCTTCAGGAACGATTCAAAATATTTCTGATGATTCGCTAACATTGGCTATAATCAGGACTGATTTGGATTTACCACAAGATTGGGAAAATAAATTGTGTTTTGGTGGTATATGTTTTCCTCCGGAGTGGGATAGTCTAGATACAGCTGACCCGGGTCCTCCATTTTACCAGTCCCCAATCCCTCCTGATAGTACAATCTATTTTTCTGTGTGGTTTACTGCCTTTTCAGAATATTCTGGGACTGCAACTGCTACCTTAAAATTATATGATTTAAATGATCCTCAAATGATTCACACCCAGGATTATATGGCAACTACAGAGAATTTTTCAATTGTTCATTATATGAATGATTGGAATTTGGTAGGGATGTCACTTCTTTATGATGATGCCTATTATATAGATATATATCCTGATGTGATTCCTGGTACGTTGTATGGATTCACTGATTCATATTATCAGACAACTGATATGGAAGAGGGAGTTGGATACTGGCTTAGATTTAATAATGTTGGAATGGCTACAATATTTGGTGAATATATTGAGGATGTTTCAATTAATCTTAATGCAGACTGGAATCTAATCACTGGGATTTCAGATACAGTTGAATTATTTCAATTTGATGATCCTGAAGAAATAATTATTCCGGGAACACTTTTTGGCTTTAATGGAACCTATGAACAGGTATCAACATTGATTCCTGGAAAAGGATATTGGATTCGTGCCATAAACTCTGGTGTAATATCAATCTCACCAAATTTTACAAGGTAAAATAATTACTCGGGGCCGTAGCTCAGTTGGGAGAGCGCAGCGTTCGCAATGCTGAGGCCGTCGGTTCGATCCCGATCGGCTCCACAGAAAATATTTGGAGTTTAGGTCGTGCTGGATGGGGAGGTAGCGGTGCCCTGTAACCTGCAAACCGCTATAGCAGGATTAAAGACATGGTGCGGCAATTTCCCCGCTTTTGAGATAAGTTAAGTGATGTTGAAATTTCAAATCGTCGTGATGGATCATTTGTGAACTCCGTCAGGCCCGGGAGGGAGCAGCGGTAAGCAACTTGATTCAGGCACTGGCGATAGCTGGAATGGAGTTAACTGGCTAATCAATTTTGCGAAAGGGATTGTCCAATCATGGTGCACGGCCAATTTTAAAGCTAATCTATATATAAACTCATTTATTTTCATATGTAAATTTCTTGGTGTAATTGAGTCTAAAACCAATCAATAATCAAGTGGAACATCAGATACTCTCATTAAAATGGCGACCTAAATCGTTCGCAGAAGTAGTGGGTCAGGACCATATAATGCATACTTTGGAAAACGCATTTAAATCTGGACTTATTGCTCAAGCATATATGTTTACTGGACCGAGGGGTGTGGGCAAGACAACGACAGCAAGAATTATTTCTAAAGCTTTAAATTGCAAAAATAATCCTGGTATTGGGTGCGAAAAATGTATATCCTGTAATGAAATATCTGAAGCCCGAAACTTAGATGTTATAGAAATTGATGGAGCATCTAACAGGGGTATTGATGAGATTAGAAATATCAGAGAGCTCATCAAATTTCCACCCATGAATTCAAAATATAAAGTAATTATAATAGATGAAGTTCATATGCTAACGGGCCCGGCGTTTAATGCTCTTTTAAGAACTCTTGAAGAACCACCACCACACGGAAAGTTTGTAATGGCAACTACTGATATTCAAAAAGTACCTATGACAATAATATCTCGTTGTCAACGATTTGATTTTCATCGGCTGTCCACGCAAACTATTGCTAAACAATTAGCTAAAATCCTTGAGGCTGAATCAATTGAAACTGATGATGAATCTCTGACTTCAATTGCTCTAAAGGCAACTGGGAGTTTAAGAGATGCGCTAAGTACCTTGGAACAGGTCATTGCTTTTTCAGATAAAAAGATCACTTTCAAACTCACTGAAAAAATATTAGGACTTATTCCAGCTGAAATATTCTTTAATATAATGACTTATATAAAAGAAAAAGATTCATATTCAATGTATAGAGACTTAAAAAGGATCCAAAGGTCTGGTATTCCGTCTACAGATTTTATAAATGGATTAAATGAACATATAATTAATTTGATAATATCATCTAACAAAAACGGTACCAACTTACTTGAAGTTAATGAGGAACTAAAAACTAAGTATGAATCTTCAGCAAAGTTATGGGATGTTCGAGATCTGATCAGAATCTCGGATATATTAGATAAATTAATATTACAAATCAAAATGACGCCTCATCCTGATATAATAATTGAAATGTCACTATTTAAGATAATTGAAATGGATTCATCTATTCACCTTGATGATCTCATCCATAGAATTAAAAAGACTGATATTTCAGAGACTTCAATAAGGGAACATAAATCTGAGGAAAATAGCTCAAATCATAATCAAAATACTTCAAAAGAGAACGTTAATAAAAACGTATATAAGGATACAATAGTAAATAAAGGTACTACTAAAGCTGATAGAAAAAAAACTACCCCTGATAAACAAAGGAAAGATATTCAAGAGGATGATATAAAAGGAATTAAAAACAAATCAGATTCAATTAATTCAGAATTGCTTGAGAATTCAAATAAAAAAAATCAGAAAGAGTTATCCTTTGAATTAATACAATCAAAATGGAGTGATTTTGTAGATTATGTTTCAATCCATAAACCTTCTGTAGGAACAATATTAGATAGCTGTACTGTCCAAGATATGGAAAATAATACTATCAATGTTCTGATATCCGATCAGCCTAGATTTAACTATGATTTGTTAGAACGTAATAAACCATGGATTTTACTTTCACTAGAAAAAATTATCTCTAAACCAGTAAAAATAAAAATATCATATCAGGAAGAGAGTGAAAAGAATGAAACAAAAATCAATATAAATTCTAAGAATAAGTCTAGAACAAAAAATGATGAATCGATTGTTTCGCAAATAATTAATCAATTTGACGGTGAATTAATAAGTTAGGAGATAACATGTTTAATAAAGGGAATATGTCTAACATGCTAAAACAAGCTAGAGACATGCAAAAAAAAATTGAGGAAGTTCAATCTGACCTAGAAAATATCATAATTAAGTCGGATTCTGGAGGGGGATTGGTAAAGGTAGAAATGAATGGAAAACAAGAGATATTAGGGCTAACCATTTCTTCGGATGCAATAAATGAGGATAAAGAACTTCTTGAAGATTTGATTATTTCTGCTGTTAATAAGGCTTTTAATAGTTCACAAAAAGAAGTACAATCTAGAATGAATTCTGTAACGGGGGGTATGTTGGGAGGATTAAATATCCCAGGAATGTAACTATGAATGCTTATCCCCAATCTGTAAAAAATCTAATTCAGGAATTTTCAAAATTTCCAGGAATTGGAAAAAAAACTGCACAGCGTCTAGCTTTTTATATAATGTCCTCTTCAAAAGAAAATGCAGCAAAATTTGCTGCTTCTGTAGTTGATGTAAAAACAATGGTAAAGTCGTGTACAATTTGCGGTGGAATTGCAGATAATGATTTGTGTGATATCTGTCAAAATAACAACAGAGATTCACTGACATTGTGTGTCGTCGAGCATCCGGAAGATATATTTGTTTTTGAGAGAACCAACAGTTTTAGAGGAGTATATCACGTGTTAGGGGGATCGCTATCTCCACTAGATGATATAGGACCTGAGGATTTAAATATACAGTCTCTAGTAAACAGGATTGTTCCAGAAATGGAAATTATTTTGGCCACCAATGCCAGCATAGAAGGAGATGCAACAGCGCTTTATCTCCAAAATATATTTTTAGATAAAAATGTCACGGTAACACGATTAGCAAGAGGAATTCCAGTGGGAGGTGAACTAGAGTATACGGATGAAGCAACTTTGATGAGAGCATTGGAGGGGAGAACAACATTTTAAATCTACCCAACATTCTTACGATTTTACGGATTTTGTTAACTCCTATATTTATATTTTTTCTGTTTATGGAGTTTCAATATTCCAATTTATTTGCTTTATTGGTCTTTATAATTGCTTCGATTACTGATGCTTATGATGGATATTTTGCCCGAAAACATCAAATGGTCACTCCGCAAGGAATGTTTTTGGACCCATTGGCTGACAAGATTTTGGTTTCTTCTGCTTTTATATCATTTGCTGTGCTTGGTGTCGTTGAATACTGGATGGTGACTCTAATTATTTTTAGAGATCTATTTGTGACTGGGTTAAGAATGGTAATGATAAAAAAGGGCTTGAATATGAAAACTATAAAGATTGCTAAAGCAAAAACAGGAATTCAAATTTCTATAATTATTATTATTCTTTTATTTTTAGTATTAAGAGGATTGCCTATTTCAGGTATAAATTGGATAATTCAATATATTTCATGGGATATTGTAATTTATTATCTAATGTTAGGTGTAACACTATTTACGACGCTAACCGGTATAAGTTACCTTTATAGCAATCGGTTAATCATAAAACGTATTTTAAGTTGAGTTACCATTGACGGGGTATTCGGTCGCCCGGTTTTTTTGTTCAATATGTTATATCGGGCGGATTCCGTTTGCTCCTGGTACAGCAGGAAGTTTTTTCGCACTCTGTACGTGGTATTATTTGTATCCTGCTTTGCAGACAAACTATTTTATTGCATTAACAATATTATTATTTTTTATTGGTGTTAAGGCCTCAAGTGTTACTGAAAGATATCTGTCTTCTCATGATCCTAACGAAATTGTAATAGATGAATGGGTAGGCCAGTGGCTATCTTTATGGTGGATAACCCCTACATTAATCTGGGGATTAATAGCATTTATCTTCTTTAGGATATTTGATATTTGGAAACCTTGGCCTATTAAAAAATTGGATATAATTTCCAGTGGATGGGGAGTTATGTTAGATGATGTGGCTGCTGGGATATACACACTTATCATAGTTCATATACTGAAATGGATAATTTTATGAAAGTTTCGGTTCTATCAATAGGTAATGAACTTTTATCTGGATTTACACTTAATACAAATGCAACATGGATTGGGCAGGAGCTATTAAAATGTGGTATAACAATTGATAGACAAATAACGGTTGGAGATAACTCTGGACAAATAATAAAGGAATTAGATAGACGTATCCAAAGCTCAGAGGTAATTTTATTGACTGGTGGATTGGGGCCAACCCATGATGATGTTACATCTATAGCATTGTATGAGTATTTTGAGGATAATCCTACATTTGATTCAGATTATTGGGAAAATATTGAAAAATATTTTACCAAAAGAGACCTCTCTATTCCTGAAATAAATAAAAATCAAGCATTGAAATCAGTCAAAGGAAAAATGATACCCAATTTACTTGGTTCAGCAAGAGGTCTGCATTATAAAATAAATAAAACAGAGATTTTTGCCATGCCTGGAGTTCCAGAAGAAATGAAATCGATGATGTCAGAGTATATAATTCCAAAATTAAAGAGCAGGGTTAATAATAATCTTTTTATAATAACCTTGAATACTATTGGTAGAGGTGAGTCCTCAATAGCAGAGCAACTTGAACCAATAATTACACCCTACTTAAAATTTTGTTCTGTTTCCTACCTTCCTAAAATATCGGGAGTTGATATTAGAATTACTTCTAGAGATAAAAAAAGATTATATGAATTAAAAGATAAAATTAAACATGAAATAGTAAACTATTTATATAGTGAAAAAAATGAAGCTATAGAAAATATTTTGGGAGCTTTATTATCAAAAAAAATGATGACGTTAGCTGTAGCTGAATCCTGTACAGGTGGTCTGCTTGGACACACTATCTCATCTGTATCTGGAAGTTCTGAATATTTTATAGGCGGTATAATTTCATATAGTAATAAAATCAAAAGAGATATTCTTGGGGTAAAGGAAAAAACCTTAACTAAATTTGGTGCAGTCAGCAAGCAAACAGCAATAGAAATGGCACAAAAAATCAGAAAATTATTTTTAACAGATATCGGTATTAGCGTAACTGGTATAGCAGGCCCGACAGGAGGGAACTCTGAAAAGCCTGTTGGATTGGTTTATATTGGTTTATCATCCGTAGATAAGAAATTTGCTAAAAAATATATGTTCCACGGTGATAGAGATTTAATTACTCGTCGTTCAAATCAGGCAGCAATGGAATTAGTTAGGAGGGAGATTCTAGGTGACTAAAAACTTACTTCGGACATTTGTTTCAGTGACAGTTCCAAACCAAGTTCTAACACTACAGGAGATGTTAAAAACTACAGTATCTGATAAAGAGAAAAATCTAAGATGGAGTAAACCAGGGCAGATACATCTCACATTAAAATTCATTGGATTTACACCACCGGATGCAATTGATCAAATAAATAAAACCTTAGGAGAGGTTGTCAAAAGACACTCATGGATGGAATTCACTGTTTCAGGTACTGGTTGTTTTCCATCTCAAAAGAGACCTAGAGTATTATGGGTTGGGTTAGATGGATCAGGTAAAACACTATTAAATTTTGTCAATGATATAAATCAGTCCCTTGTAAAATATGGATTTCCACAAGAAGAAAAAGAATTTATACCACACATAACTTTTGGTCGGATTACATATCCTCCCAAAAACACACCCGATGTGGATTCATTTTTAAAAACAAAATATGATCCTATTCCAATGTCCATTACCAGAATACGTTTAATAAGCAGTGAGCTATTTCCTAACGGCCCAATTTACAGTATTTTAGGAACCCATTTTTTAGCATCAAAAGAAGGAAAGAAATAACTAATGAAAAATAGCAATCAAAAAAATAAATCTTTAGATATGGCTATAACCCAAATTGATAAACAATTTGGAAAAGGTTCAATAATGAGGTTGGGAGAACAAAAACCTCTAGAAGCAGGAAACTCCATTTCAACTGGAGCACTTTCTCTTGATATTGCACTTGGAGTTGGAGGTGTTCCAAAGGGCAGAATTATCGAAATATATGGTCCCGAGAGTTCTGGGAAAACAACTTTAGCCCTTCATATTGTAGCAGAAGCTCAAAAACAAGGTGGCAATGCTGCATATATTGATGCAGAACATGCGCTTGACCCTGAATATTCAAAAAAGATTGGTGTAAATATTGAAAAATTATTGATTTCTCAACCTGATACAGGTGAACAATCTTTAGAGATAACAGAAACTCTTGTCAGAAGTGGAGCAATTGATGTTATTGTAATAGATTCTGTTGCCGCACTAGTTCCAAAAGCTGAGTTGGATGGTGAAATGGGGGATACACATGTTGGCCTTCAAGCTCGACTGATGTCACAGGCTCTGAGAAAACTGACAGGAACTGTTAGCAGGTCAAATACTTGTGTTGTTTTTATAAATCAAATACGTATGAAAATTGGAGTTATGTTTGGTAATCCGGAAACTACACCAGGAGGAAGGGCACTTAAATTTTACACGTCAGTTAGAATGGAAATCCGAAGAATAACATCTATTAAAGAAGGATCAGATGTTGTAGGAAATCGTACACGTGTAAAAGTGGTAAAAAACAAGGTAGCGCCTCCATTTAGAATGACTGAATTTGATATTATGTATGGTGAAGGAATATCTTATGAAGGAGATATACTTGATCTTGCTTTAAAAGGAGATATAATTGAAAAAACAGGCGCTTGGTACTCATATGGAGACACGCGAATTGGCCAGGGAAGAGAAAATGCTAAAAATTATCTGAAAGAAAATCCTAAGGAAAGAAACAAGATGGTTCAGGAGGTAAAATCATTTTTAGGTATAAATGTAAGTGGATAAAACTTAATATGTATTTGACCAAAAATTTATAATTCAATTAGAGCTTCTGTGGAAAATTTTGTACTAACTTCTGCATTACGTTTATTAAAGTACAGATCGAGAAGTTGTAAAGAACTTAGAGATAGACTTATTCAAAAAGGATATTCAATAATATTAATAGAAAAGACTATTGATTATCTATTAGAGTTGGACTATTTAGATG
>CAXRJK010000031.1:0-15768 GCA_964230865.1 Winogradskyella sp. | reverse complement strand
AAGAATATCTATTATTTAATCCCATTTTTGAGGCTTCGCCTGCTGCTAGAATGCTCCAAGGAGCAAACCAACTAACAACATTAAAGTTTTCAACCACCTTTAAGCGTTTAAACTTAGATGCAAGAGCTTTATGTAGTGGATGCGCAGGTTTTATAAACTTTGTAATTAACATAAGTTAGCCAATTAATGGGCTACCAGATAAAACTTCAATTATTTCGTTAAGTATTATAAAACCAACTACAATTGAAGAAATTAAAAATAATAATTTGGTGGTAGATACTGAAAATTTAGCGTTAGTCATTCCGAGATGAAATTCTTCCAAAAAATTAGGTATTTTCCAACGAGCTAAAATAAATACTGCTGTTAACATTCCGCCAATTGGGAGCATATATTTTGATGATAGATTATCCATAAAGTCAAAGAATGACATTCCAAAGATATAAGTAATATTTAAATTATCACCCAATGAGAGTGAGCATAGTATTCCGACAATGGTTATTGTAGAGCCAAAAAGTATTGTTGCTTTTAATCTGCTCCATCCTTTTTGATCAATAAAATATGCAGTTACAACCTCCAAAATTGAAATAGCTGATGTCAGGGCTGCTAAAAAAAGTAAAAAGAAAAAGAGAGTTCCCCAAAGCAGACCACCAGTAAGTTGAGGAAAAATAGTTGGAAGAACAACAAATATTAATCCAGGTCCACCAGCAGGATCAGCACCTACAGAAAACACTGTTGTGAAGATTGCTAATCCTGCTAAAAGAGCAATAAATGTATCAAGAGCCAAAACCCATAGTGCAGAATTAAGAAGGTTTTGCTCTTTCCTCAAATAGCTACCATATGTAATCATAGTACCCATTCCAAGACTGAGTGTAAAAAAAGAATGTCCTAAAGCCAAAACTATTGCAGACGCTGTTAAATCTTCAAATTTAGGTTTAAAAAGAAAGGAAAATCCTGCTCCTGCATTGGGCAAAGTAATCCCTCGAATCACAAGTAATATTAAAATAAATAAAATTAGAGGCATCATAATTTTTGTCCATTTTTCTATACCGCCTTTAATCCCATTAATAATAATAAAAATACAGAGCCCCATAAAAACTAGGTGCCAGGATAAGGGACTCCATGGGCTAGAAATAAATGAATTAAATGCCTCACCTGATATCTCAGAATTTCCTACTAAATCAGAAAAGCCACCCATTAAAGATAAGAATGTATATCGTAAGGTCCAGCCACCTACCACTCCATAAAAAGAAAGAATTACAAAAGCAGATGCCACTCCCAACATTCCAACCCATTTCCAAAATGATTTTGGTGCTATTTTATCAAAAGCTCCTACCGGACTTAATTGTGTTTTTCTGCCAATTACAAACTCTCCAATGACAATAGGCATGCCTACCACAAAAATACAAAGCAGATAAATAATTGTGAAAGCTCCACCCCCATTTTCTCCTGCAATATATGGAAATTTCCAGATGTTCCCCAGTCCCACAGCTGAGCCAGATGCAGCAAGTATAAACCCTAACTTTGAACCCCAATGTTCTCTTTTTTCCATATTATTATTTCCTATATCTAAAACTTTATAATTATTTTATTCTATTGGTGTATCCATTACAGTTTTATGTGGCATCAAGTGTGCCTCAACTACTGCGTCTAGAACACCATAAAAATAGATAAAAAACATCCACCATGCTGATTTATTACGTTTAGATATGGCAGATGTTATATTATCATATTTCACATCTGAGCTATACTCATTAAATTTAATAATAGCATAAATTTCAAGACCTGTAAGGATTGCACCTTTAATATATCTCTCATTATAAAATTGTCCTGCACCCGGAAACATTAATCCATACTTAGCAGCCATACCTGGTGATTTTATTATCAGAGTATCTGCAGGTTGAGCTTTTATAGAATTAAAAGATAAAGACACAACTATACCAAAAAATATAAATAGTTTTTGGTTATTTATCTTGAGTAGCAATACACTCAATCTCCACTTTAGAATTTAGGGGTAATTTACTCACCTGAACCATAGTACGAGCCGGAAAAGAATTTGACATAAAACATTTATCAATACATTTATTTATGATTGCAGCTAAAGATAAGTCAGTTACAAATACAGTTAGTTTTACAGCATTTTTTAAACTACTATTTTCAGCATGACATATAGCATCAAGATTTTGAAATATTTGATTGACCTGTATTTCAATTTCACCTTCTACTAATTCATTTGTCTCAGGGTTCAATGGAATTTGCCCTGCAGTAAATATGAATCCATTGGCTGAAATTCCTTGACTGTATGCACCTACGGCTTTAGGTGCTTTGTCTGTGTCTATAGTTTTTCTTTTCATTATAAATTGAGGCACCAAACAGGCAGGCCAATTTCTTCGTCTAATTTACGATATGCATCAGAATCAATCTTTCTAATAATAAATTCACCTACGACTGCAACTTTCATTTCAAATAAGTGGCCACCTAATGTATTAAGTTTATGATTGCCTATAGTAATGTGACTGTGAATAAAAGGTTTTCCATCTTTCAAGGTAATATTACCTTGAAAAGAAATCAATTCATAAATATCTAAAAATTGCTTTTTTATGTACGATTTAGTTTTTAATTCGTAAGCACCAATCTCAATATCTTTTACTGCACCAATTCCTGATACTTGACCATTTTTTATCTCATTTGTACTACATACTTCAGTCAAAGACGCCATTACAGATTCATCCTTTTTTATATAAACAAGATAATTTTCTCCAGACTGTCTAACTTCCATCGGCTTTTCTTAATAGTAATTTTTGAGCAATTTTCTTTCCCTTGCTCAATGCGCTCTCCAACTTATCAGTATACTGACCTCCTGCTGTGGCTAGGTGAGGCCTACCACCACCGCCACCACCAATTATTTTACCTAATTCTTTGGCAATGTTTCCGGAAAGTATATTTGCTTTTACCAAATCGTTTGAAACAACTACAAGGATTTGAGGTTTATTATCAATTACAGAACCAAAAATACCTATCCCTGATTGAAGTTTTTGAAGTAGATCATCACCAATCAATTTCAGATCATCTAATGTTGCTTGTTTAATTATGGAAGATATAATAATTGAATCTCCAACTGATTCTCCTTTATTTATAAACTTTTGAATATCTATTGTTGAATTATTTTTTCTATTTTTTAGCTGTTTTGCTAATAATTTATTCTCATTAAATATTTGCTCAACTCTCGTATTTATATCGGTATCACTACAGTTAAGCCTCAAAGCAAGGGATCTTACAAGATGATTTTGATTTTGTATATAATGAAGAGCTTTTTTACCTGTTACAGCTGTCATTCTTCTAACTCCAGTAGATAGGGAAGATTCATCAGTAATCTTAAACGTACCAATATCTCCCGATCTTTCAACATGAGTTCCACCGCATAGCTCTTTAGAAAATTCACCTACCGATATTACTCTGACTTTATCTCCGTACTTTTCGCCAAAAAGTGCTTCCACACCCTCCTCTCTGGCTACATCATATTTTTTAATCTCAGTCTTAAGTAAGACATTCTTCATTATTTCATTGTTAACTAAAGTTTCTATCTCATCACTTTGATCAGTTCCAATTTTTTCGTGATGGGTTAGATCAAATCGTAAATAGTCAGGAGCAACCATTGAACCAGCCTGATGGACATGATCTCCTAAAACATTTTTCAGTGCTGCATGAAGCAAATGAGTTGCAGTATGGTTTATTCTAACTGCATGTCTTCTTTGTTTTTCAACAACACACTTGGCTTTTAACTTTAAATATTCACTAGAAATTAGACCATTGCATATATGTAAAATTGAACCAGTATCGTTGCTTATTGTGTTTTCAACTTTTAATACATTTTTTCCAATCTCTATGGTTCCAGTATCACCTACCTGACCTCCCGATTCTGCATAAAAGGGAGTTTTATCTAAAATCAATATAATTTGATCATTGTTTTTGCTTATCTTTATAATTTCAGATTCTGAGGTCAGAGCGTCATATCCAAGAAATATAGAATCTTCTCCATCTCTTATTGTTTCCCATTTAAATTCATCTTTATCAAATACAAACTTCTTTTGAGATCTAGCTCGTTGTTTTTGGACATCCATCTCTACATTAAATTCCTCAATAGAAACATTTATGTTTCTCTCTCTAGCTAAGAGTTGAGTTAAATCTAATGGAAATCCATAGGTATCATATAATTTAAAAGCTTCTTGACCAGAAATTATATTTGAACTTAAAGACTGAACTAGTCTCTCAAAGTGTATAAGTCCCCTGTCTAATGTTTTATTGAATGAAGTTTCTTCTGCATGAATGACATTTTGGATGTGTTTCTTTTTTTCATTTAGTTCAGGATAGGTATCACCCAATACAAAACAGACTGAATTCACAAGGGATTTCATGAAGGGTTCGTTAAATTTCAATTGCCGACCAAATCTTGCTGCACGCCTTAATATTCTTCTTAAGACATATCCACGCCCATCATTTGCAGGCAAAACGCCGTCAGCAATCGAAATAGAAAGCATTCTGATATGGTCTGCAATAACTCTAAAAGGTATTGGGTCATTAGCAGATTTTATTCCAGATAACTCTTCAATATTTTGTATTATGGGATAAAATAGATCTGTATCATAGTTATTTTTCTTTTTCTGTAGGACAGATGTCAATCGCTCTAGGCCTGCTCCTGTGTCTACGTGCTTATTGGTTAAATTTTCTAAATTATCAGCACTTATTCGATTATATTGAATGAAAACGAGGTTCCATAATTCCCAATATTGATCATCTATATTAACGCCTTCGGAAGATTGATTGGCGGTATTTTCGCCAATGTAATAATGAATCTCTGAACAAGGGCCACATGGCCCTGTTTCCCCCATTTCCCAGAAGTTATATTTATCCCCAAATCGGAGGATGCGGTCATTTTGAATGTCAGTAACTTTTTTCCATAAATCAAAGGACTCATCATCGGTCTTATATACAGTGGCCCATAACCTATTTTTATCAATTCCCCACTCTTTTGTTAATAACTGCCAAGCCCATGAGATCGTCTCTTCTTTATAGTAGTCTCCAAAAGACCAGTTTCCTAGCATCTCAAAAAAAGTATGATGAAACGTGTCTAAACCAACTTCTTCCAGATCATTATGTTTTCCACTAACACGAACACATTTTTGACTGTTCATTACACGATTATTAACGGGCTTTTCTTTATCTAGAAATATAGATTTAAACTGATTCATCCCTGCATTAGTAAATAAAAGGGTTGGGTCATTTATTGGAGTAACGGGAGAACTTCGTACAAAATGATGATTCTTGTTTTCAAAGAATTTCAAAAATGAGTTACGCA
This sequence comes from Winogradskyella sp., assembly GCA_964230865.1. Classification (GTDB taxonomy): domain Bacteria; phylum Fidelibacterota; class Marinisomatia; order Marinisomatales; family AB-629-J13; genus AB-629-J13. The sequence goes on along the minus strand of CAXRJK010000031.1, from coordinate 10,415 downwards.
GATCTTTACTGTTCATAATGTTTAATTAAGAATAAAAGACAAAAGCATATTTTATACTATAAAAATACAAAAATGGCAAGTATCAGATTGTAAGTTATAGATCAAAGCTAGTTTCAATTCCAGTGAGATTAATTGCCTCAGAATCTTCAATAATCCCGTTTCCGTTTGTATCCCTGAACATACGTTTAAATATATAATTGACGACTAACCCTTCACCCATAGAGATTCCTAGGCGGTATCCCATAACGGTACTTTCAGTGAATATAAATTCAAACGGATTGGGAACATTTTTTTGTTGATAAAATATCTCAGCTCGCTTCAATCGAGAGATTGATTTATTTATAGCCATAGAGGCATAGAAGTTTTGATTTGATTCATTTTCAAAATCATTAGTTTCATAGCTCCATTGCTCCCCTTCAAGAATTTGAAATGACATTTCACCGGTTATCAATTCAAATATATTGGATTTCAATCCCAGAAATACTCCTTTTTGTTTTCCTCTCAATCCTAATTTACTTTCTTTGGTGGAAATATTAGTGTTCCCGTTACTCAATTGAGAAATGGTTGTTCTCTCTAATTCATAAGTGCGATTCCAATAGCCAAATTCAAATCGACCGTTCGGAATCATTCTGTACTCTAAAACACATTTAACAGGTCCCATTGAAGCTCGCAGTCCTAACGGGATGAGTCCAATTCCTAATGTAACTGTACTGTCGGTTTTAGGATGTCTGGTTTCTCCAATCATTTTAGCAAACTGAGCATATAATACAGCTGAAAATCTATCTTTATCAAAAATTGGAATACCTACATCAATAGAAAATGCGGAAACAGGATCAGAATCATTATTAATGTTCAAAGGCTCTGGGAGTAAGGTTATATTGTTATCTGGCAGTGAATCATAAAACACCTCTTGTGAAAAATCCTGATTTACTGCACCACCTAAATCATCCCAAAATTGGTGAATGGAGGCCAAATCTCCATATACATCAGGAAGGCCATCTCCATCTCTGTCAAATTCATTCTCAAAATCATTATCTGCAAATCCATCTTGGTCACTGTCTAACCAAAATTGTTCCTGAGAAGGAAAATCATCAACAATATCAGGACGTCCATCACCATCGGCATCATTCATCCCAAGATATTGATTTCTATCAATTACAGCAGCAAATCCAACCGGAAAAGAAAGTAAAGAAGTGGTCTCCATTCTGATTCCTGCTAGACCAATATTTTCCTTGAAATCATTTACAAAACCTTGAAACGTATATAACCCCTTTGAATATTCAAACTCTAGACCCGTCTTCCTTACTTGCGGATATTCGATTGAATTTGAATAACCATCTACTAAAATTCCATAACCTAATTGAACTTTATCTAGAGCGCCTATTTTTCCATAGAGCGGATCGCCTGGATGACCGTAACGAAGATAGTAAATTTTATCAATTAAGGTATTTTTAATTGATTTACCGCTGCTAAAATCCCATTCATCTTTATGCAAATTACCATTTTCATCAAAATAGAACACAATATCAAGTACTAGACCAAATTTACCAAAAGGTATTTCAGGCCTAAAAGCAAGCTGATTCCAAATTTTCCCATCCATTGTAACAGTGCCAAATGCTCCAGTAGTATTATCTAGTTGAGCACTCAGAACACTAAAAAGAAAAATCCAATTCCATTTAGACATAAATTCACTCATAAATTTCAGTGAAATTACCTTTTCATATTTGACTGAACAACATCTATTTCTGACAGATTATACCATGTTAGTATATTTACTTACATTATTTATGATTAAATGAAACTAATTCCAAAAATATATGCGATTTTTACAATTTCTATATCGATTGTATTATCTAATTCTTTTCCAACACTTCAACATGTTGATTATGAGGTAAAAGAAAATGGATTAGTTTTTGAATTTAATTTTTCTTCAGAAGTAGCTGTTAGTTTCGCTTCAGGATGGTATTCAGAGACCGAATGGTTCTACATTACTTTTTTAAATACTTCAATAGATAGCACTTATATCCCTGATATTGAAAAATCTAATTATGTTAAAGATTTTCAAATTGATTTAATCGGCGAATCTATTCAAATATCATTGAAATTATCTAAAGCTCCAGAATCACAAGAGTTTTATAGAAAACTTGATGAAACAAAGCTTTATCTATCTCTTAGGTCCACAATGCCTTTATTTACAACTATAAGTCCACTACAAATAAAGGAGATACAAATAATTCCAACAGAAATTGAAGAGCCAGAAATAGATATACTTAAACGTGATAACACGATAGTAACTATGGGATATGTTTTGGGAATTACTTTTACTATTGCAGGAATCATCCAGGAAGACACAAAACATACAATAAACTGGGAATTACCCTTAGGTATCGGCATTTTTTCTGGAACATATCTTTATGATAAATATATTAATAGCATAAACAAAATATCCTTAGAGACTATAGAAGAAGATAATTAAATCACGCTAATTTATTTGTAATTTTATGCACTATGTGGGAATTGTTACCAATATTTGCTGTGTTTTATGTACTTGGAATGCTTGCTCTTGCTTTCTTTTATCGAATTAGACAGAATAAAAATATCGATGAAGAATTAAAACAGGAAGGTGAAGATTATAAGAAAAATGTTTGATGCCGTATGTCAAAATTAGCAGGAACATTAAAAGGTTTTCCATTATTTTATCTTATTCAAAATTTCTGTATTAAATGGATTAAATATTTTTATTTATTTTTATTTTTATCTTATAGCTTTGGAGAAAAGCATAAATCAGTATTTGAATCTGCGGAACTGATATTGAATACGTTCAATGATCAAACTTTTGAAACAGATTTTAATTGGAGAGATATTTCTCCTGCTCTTCACGAAATAGGTATAAATGGCCACTCACTACCACAATCAACTCAGGAAGAATTAATAGATATTGGATTTAATTTTTCAGATAAAGTTGTAAATAGAACCCTAGTTCTACGTTCTGAAGCAAGCTCTCTAGATCAATATTATGATACGGGTATTTTCCGGTTTCATTATACAGTTGATGGGAATCATGGAGTAGATGAAATGGACAGTAACTCCAATACAATACCCGATTATATTGAAATAATGGCTGAGACATTCGTTCATGTATATGATATACAAATAAACGAGATGGGGTATACAAGGCCACCGGGAGATGCATGGATAGAAAGCTATCCGGGCGATTATGATTACGGAGGATCAAATCATTATGATGTTTATGTACGGAGACTGTCTTCATCCTATTATGGATATGTCCAATCAGAGTATACTGCACAAAACACAGGAAACAATGAATTCTCTCCTAGTGTAAATGAACAAAATGCTTTTACTAGCTATATGGCAATGAGGAATAACTACAATGGATTTCCAAAGAGCGAGCTAGAAAGTATTCAGGTTACAGCAGCCCATGAGTTTTTACATGCTATTCAATATGGCTATGATGGATATGAAAAGCCTTGGCTACTTGAGGCAACGGCTGTATGGATAGAAGAAGAAATCTATGATGAAATCAATGACTGTTACCAATATATGAATTCATGGTTTAATCAACCGGAAAAATCTCTGGATCATGTAGGAGGTACACATTGGTATGGCTCATGGATATTCTTTGAATATATTGATGAGCATTTAGGCGGAGCAGAAATGATAAAGTTAATATTTGATGAAGGAGTCAGTACTAACAGCGAATACGGTGACTTTAGTCATCAAGCAATAGATGATGCTCTTACAACTATCGGCTCCTCTTTTAAAGAAGCATTGAATGGAATGGCAGTTGCCAATGTAGTAATGTCTTCGAATCCTGGTAATGGTGCTGAAATATATTCCTATGAGGAAGCTGAAGAATTTCCAATTAATGGTCCAAGATTATATGAGCAAATTAATTATATAGATGGTGAAACTAAATTTGTTTCAAGTACAAATTTAAATCAGTTTGCAAGCCAATATATCAATATCATTACAGAAACACCTATTTTGATAACTTTAGATACATTGAATCAACCCGATTTAGATTTTGGATTCCATTGTGTAATTGAATATTCTTCAGGTGATTATACAATTACTTCTGGGGATTCTTTATCTATCTATAATTCTTTAGAATCTGCGGAGGAAATTTATGCAGTAATTGTAAGTCAAGATAAAAACAGCATAGACTTTAACTATACCTTAAAAATAGAAACAGCTAACACTCCACCTATACCATTTCTCCTCCAATCACCACAAACAAATACCCGTATTTCCGAAATATATCCTGAATTTATTTGGGGACCTTCAAAAGATAATAATCCAATGGATAGTTTATTTTATATCTTAGAATTGGGGAAAAATATAGAGCATTTGGAGGCCGTTTATGATGGAACTGAACCTTATTATTATCCTTCAGAGCCTTTAAGTGAAAATGTTGTATATTATTGGCAAGTCTATGCATATGACCTCGGTGATAATAGAACATACAATTCTAATGGTATTCATCGCTTTTTTATACGTACTTTAGAACCTGAGAAAGAGGTTATGCAGACTAATGTTTATCCTAATCCGTTTCCTTCCATTGATGGATCAATAAATAAAGTACGTTTTACCTTATTTCTGGAGATTGAAAACTATATAAACGTAACAATTACAGACTTACTGGGAAGGAAAGTCAAAGATATATTTGCAGGAAATCTAAGTCCTGGATTTTATGATCATTTTGTCTGGGATGGATATAATATGAACGGTAACAAATCTCCCTCAGGTGTATATTATTTTATTATTGATACAGAGTCTGAAGTGAAATTTCATAAAATAACATTAATACGATAAAGTATCGTTAAGGTGTTAATATACCTTCTGAATCTAGTTTTTGGAGATCTTCAAAACCGCCAATCGGCTTTCCATTCATCATTATTTGAGGGACTGTTCTACCCCCCGTCAAATTAAATAAATCTTCTCTTGTCATTCCTTTTTCATTAAGATTTATTTCTTCAAAACTAATCCCTCTGAACTTTAATAGGTCTTTCGCATATTTACAATATGCACACCAATTAGTTGAATAAATTGTAAATTTCATATACAACAATTAATATGTTATATTAATCAATTATATTTAATATAATATTTCCGTCACTCTCACTTCTTACCCAATATCCATTTCCTGGAGTAATGTTGTCTGACAAAATATAACTTTCATTAAATCTGTAAAGTGTACCAGAAATTATTAAATTATCAGGATCATCAATATCATCTATCGATATAGAAAAAGAAATACCGCTAATCAAATTCCACCCTTGATGTAATTGAATTGTCAGGTTTGAGATTAGATTACCACTTATAGTTGCTTGATATGCTGTAAAAAACCGCAACCAGTATCCATTACCAGGCTCTAGATATTCCACAGATTCATAGGTCTCATTATCATTGAATAAAAATAATGAGTTATCTATGGTATTTTCAAAAATATTCTGATATAATGATATATCACTATCGACAGGTAACCCAATCAAATTCCAATCTTCGATTATATCAATGGTGAAGGTATTCTCCTGGATATAATGAACTGCACCTATATCACTCACAGTGCCATCAGGATCTATTAAATTAGGATCGCCAGAATCTATGCATGGAGAGTCAGAATCGTAGCTAAAATCAAGGTCTGATTCATTTACAAACTGTGGATCTTCAAAAATATTTCCAGTACCGGGTGTAGGAACGCACGGCTCCCAAATATCGCCTCATCCGAGGCAATTTGACATATCTGTTTCAGTATTCCCCCAGCCATTGCAGTAAGCCAAATTTACTTCTGCATCTTCACCAATTATAGCTAGTCCATATATGTTATCAATAAAGTTACAGTTCCGGATCGTTGTAAACGTATGTTCTCCAGCCTGGATACCCCATTCATCATTAATAAAATTGCAATCAAAGACTTCATGACTTCCATATCCAGAAAAATTCACTCCATAATACCCACCGTTAATGATACTACATCCTTTTATGACAATAGAAGGTGATGTAGATTCATCTCCTGACATCCAGATACCTGTTCCACTCTGTAGATCAATTACTGCTCCATTACACTCCAGTAGTACCGAATAAACTGAGCTGCCAAATCCTCCAGTATAAACCACATTTGGATCAAGAACCATATACTTATCATATCCGTTTCCAGGTTCAGCATTTTGATATACTTCATATAAAGATTCACTCCGAAGGGAATTGAGCAAAACTAAAATAAAAAAATAGCTATAATTTTTCATGATTATATTCCTATTTCAATAATATTATTTTATGTGTAATATTTTTATTTTCAAAAGATAAAGTACAAAAATAAATTCCTGCAGGAATACTATTCCCCTCTGAATCTTCACCATTCCATTGGATTGAGTGATTACCACGTTGAGTATATCCTTTTTTTAGATTTGTAATATAATGTCCTGAAATGTCAAAAATATCTAGAGATATTACTTTACTTTTTGTTAAATCAAATCTAATAGAAGTTGTTGAGTTAAAGGGGTTAGGATAATTATAATAAAGTTCTAAAATAACTGGAACAGTTGACTGTTTCTCTATTTTAAATAGTTCTGACTTATTTATAAAAGCTTGACCTTTATTTTTCAATACAAGCACGTGTTCATCTACCGTATTTGTTAATATCCATGAAATCTCTGAGCTTGATATATCAAACTCTACATTTAGAATATCTTGATTAGATTGAACCTCTATAATACCTAAATCATCACAATAAGTCATATCTCCTCTGAATCTCACATCTGCTCCGCCCGAGGGAGGCTTTGGAGGCAAACTATATGACAATTGATTCTCAGAAGATACATTTAAACCCAAATATAATTTTATTCCATTGATAGATATCCAATCTGCTGATTTATCACGGACTATATTTTTTATAGAACTTTGTTGATTACTATTTAAAACAATATCACCTTGAGATGTTGTCCTAACCCAATAACCATACGCCGGAATGATTTCATCTGAGTTAACATAACCTGCTCCTGATTCATATCCATAAAAGGTATTAGGAACGAGAATATTATCAGAATCATAAATTTGCGTTGTGGATATTGGTAAAGAAATTCCAGAGATTAGATTCCATCCTTCCATAAGATTTAGAGACTGTTCATAAATAGGAAGTCCGGTAATTGTTGTTAATCCAACTTCACTAAAATGGAGCCAGTATCCTATGCCTGGTTCCATATTTGATTGGGCTATATAGCCACTAGATCCAAAAGTATATAATGTGTTATCTGTTGACAAAGGAAAAATATCATTTACATGATTGCTTTGAGTATATACTGGATTCCCCAAAAGATTCCAATTCTCACCATATGAAACTGTTAATTGTATTTCTGGATTTATTATATAAAAAATATGAGGATCTGGTTCCCCTATATATGGATGATGATAAGTTGTACCTAATTCATTGATAGTTCTAATATAATATGATATTTCACAATCCTCAGAGCACGTCGGTATTGTGCCTATAAATTCATTGCCAAATATCCAGTTTAATTCTGCTGATTGAAATGAAGAATCATTATATCTATATCTTATTTCAGCAAATATATCAGAAGCAGGTTCACCACCTAAAGGAATCATGTTTGCATTTATTTCTATTCCACCTTCAACAGGTTCAACTTCTCCCGAAATGGGTATATGAGATATATAAATCATTTCTCTATCTGCTATGCCTTTTGTTCTACAATGCAGGGCATCCGTGGATTCCCAACTTCCGGTCAATCCAACGACTTCATATCCTGGCATAGCTTGTTCATAAACCGCTAAAGCATCATCATCCCAGGATGAACCTGTTACAGGCACTAGTACTTTACCATTCAAAATAATAGAATTGGTATAGGGTTGATTTTGAGGAGTATACACTCTATAGATTTCATATGGAGTGTTATATCCGGTAACCTGATTTGAAAAATACTCTACAACATCTTCAATCTCATCATACTGTGGATGACTGTTTTGTACTGATCTAATCAATATTTTATCAACATCTAAATATTTTGCCCAACAGTCAATATGATCGATATAGGTATTATTTGGATCTTCTACAACGTCATAGTCAAATATACCTAAATAATCTTCAAACTTATTTAGGATTTGATATTGAGTTTGGCTGGGATTTTCGTCAAAAATAAGAGTAGATGAAGCTGCGATACCCATACCATCTGTCATATAATTACCACCGGCAGTTATCACATTCATTCCATATAGTTCGAGTCCAAGGAATTCAGCCACTTCAATTGGGATATCGTTGTCAAAAGGTCTGGGGCGATTATATGGAAAGTTTACAATACCCAATTCATTATTTCCATTAATAATATACCATGGACCGTAATCTCTGGTCCAATATGAGTTTGATTGTGCAACAAGAAAATTGCAATTATTTAAATTCACACCATTGTTAGTATATTGATTAATAACATAACTCTGTTGGCCATCTGATGAAACTATAGTAGTCACAACTGTATTTTCTGACATTTCTGCTATAACTGTATAGGAGATCCCGAAAGGATAACGTATAAGTACTCCCTCCATAGGTGCATATTCCGGTATGTTTATAACTGGTGCTGATGGTGGGTCTGTCTCATAAAACTCACGATCTACACTGTTTTGGATATTTATTTCTTCTGGAGTGATCCAATGGGGATATGAGTCTGGATGTTTTTCAAACCATAATTTGGTTTTTTTCTTTAGTAAATCTTCCTCGGTTGTTTCTCCATTAACTACGTTTGAAAAAGATAAACAGAAAAAAAATAGTATAATAAAATTTGTTTTATTAATAAACACAATTTAATATCAATTATTTCAATAAAACCACTTTTCTCATATCATGGAATCTTTCAGCTTCAATTGTATATAAATAGATACCTGCAGGTGCATTGATTCCTGAATCAAAACTACCATTCCATTTTACTGAATGATACCCAGCTGGATAATTATCGGAGGTTAAAGTGGATATTTTCTGACCCATTAGATTATATACTGATATAGTTACATTGGAATATTCTGGAATACCGAATGAAATTGTAGTTTCTGGATTGAATGGGTTTGGATAGGCAGGATATAGACTATATTTTTCAGGAACTAAAGCTAACGGATTTTTTCTTAAGATAAATGATTCTATATCTTGATTAATCTCTAATATATTTCCGGTTGAACATTGAAAAACATTTCCAAGCTTATCTACTATTTCCCAGTTAGATTGATCTTGTATTTGACACTCAACTATATTTTTATAATTCGAAGGATTCATTATCTCAATCAGACATTCATTCCTAGAACAATATTTTGAATTGTCACTAAATCTTATATCTTTTCCGCCTATTGGGGGCTTAGGAGGTAAACTATATTGAGTTTTTATCTTTGAATTGATTGACGGCCCAAAATATAGTGTTTTTCCATTAATAAATATACTATTAAGACCATTGAGATTCTCTTCGTTATTTTGTACTATCTTTGAGCGATTAGAGGATGATAAGTGTATCACACCATCGATTTCAGCTCGAATCCAATATCCATAGCCTGGAGTGATAACATCTGTGTTTTCATAGCCATCCTCTGTATATCCGTAAACTGTATTTTGAACAATAATATTTTCATAATCTAAAATATTATCAACTGAAATTTCAGTAGAAATTCCTGTAATTAGATTCCAACCTTCATTTAGTGTGATGGATAATTCATCAATGGGACTTCCTTCTATTATAAGCGATTCAGCTTCATTGAATCTCAACACATAACCAACTCCCAGCTCTAAATACGATTCCGCTGAGTAACCATTTTCACCATATGAATACAAGGTATTATTTATTGAACCTGGGAAGAGATTTTGATAATTTGTATTATCACTGCCCACTGGCAATCCTACTAAATTCCAATTCTCTAAATAATTTGCTTCTACCTGAACTGATCCACTACCTATAGAAAACGTGACTGGTTCTATTACTGTAATTCGATTGTATCCTGTTACAGTTAGAGTAATATCAGTATTTGACTCAGGAAGATTTTCCAAAACAACTACAACATCCCCATATTCATCTGTATAGCCTGATCCCAGAAATATTCCATTATGAGAAAGCGAAGCTAAAGCATCTGGCACATCAGTTAATACTTCGTAAGCTTGCTCATCACTGTATAAAGTTCCTGTATGAGAAACTGTTATGGGCAAAGGTGTATCAGATCGAACATCTAACGATGCGTCACCAAAAATGATCCAGGTTAGAAACATATCAATTCCAGAGTTTCCATACACATCCATCATATTACATGAACCATTATACCACAGTCCTCCAATAGTATATTTCTTATTAAGAGGTTGATTATTTGAATAATTATATCCTACAAGTAAATCCATAGCATGATCTTGTGCTCTCATT
>CAXRJK010000030.1:0-8676 GCA_964230865.1 Winogradskyella sp. | reverse complement strand
GACTAAAACCCCTCCTATTCCAGCAAGTCCAATCTGTGTTCCTCGAAAGTAAAAGTAGTTATAAAGTGTCATGAGTAAACCATTTGCCAATATAAGCTTTAATCCTTTTCTAGGGATAAAGAATGAATTCCCTGTCCATTTAATTACGGGAATAAAAAACAAAACAGCGCAAAAAAATCTCCAGAACATTGACAATGGAGTAGATGTATAATACCCCATTATTTTTGCATTTGTCCATGATAGCCCCCATACCGCCATTGCCAAAATCAAACTGATCTGAAGTTTATACTTTTTGGTCATTTTTAATTCAATGATGTTTGTATCCATAAAACCATTGGTTTGTAACCTGACCTATATTCCTGACTGTATGATTCACTCCAGCGGGGATGAGTATTTCTTCTCCAATTTCAAGATGTAAAATCTGGCCATTCATTTCTAATTCCATTTCTCCATCAATAAGCATAACTAGTTCGTCAGTATTGTGAATAAAGTCTGTCCAGATAGTTTCGGGTAGATCAGTCCAAACTTCACATGAAAATCCTCTATTCTTCCAACTCTGTTCAATAGATTTAGGGTCGATCTTCAATTATGGTTTTGTCCTTATTTTTCTTTGGTATAAAATAAAAATAATCATGCAATTTACTGTTAATCCCCACACACCTGCATGAATTCCCCAAGGTTTTGAGGGGACCTGTAAGCCAAGCATGTTTGACAAAATGATTAATAGAGCAATAAATGTCCCTGAGGTCAGTCCTGATAAAATTATGGATTTATCCAATTGCTTTAAATGAATACCAATCAATATTGCTGGTGCAATTTGACAGAGTAGCTCTAATTTTATTTCCATAAGTCTCCAAATGGTTTGAGGCAAATAAATGGCAAAAACTGCTGCTATTGAAATTAGCACCCATGAAAATACTTTTCCAAAATATGTCAGACTTTTTTCATTTGTCTGTGGTCTAATCCTTCTATAAATATCTTGGGTAGTAATAGAAGAAATTGCTAATAGAGCAGAATCCACTGTGGACATAATTGCGGCAATTGCTGCTGAAATAAATAAAATCAGAATGGGAGCTGTTGACGGTACCTTTTCCGATAGATCCGAAAGTATTAATAATGTGACATACTCAGATTCTTTAGTTGATAAATCTGGAAATTGAACAGCGCCTATTATTCCAACAAAGATGATAAAAAGTGTAGTTACAAATGGCATAAAAACCATGATTTGAAGAGATCGTTTTAAGGTGGTTTCACTTTTTGCAGAATAAATTCTCTGAATGGCATGTGGATATACAGATATTCCAGAAAATAAAATAATGATTGTGCTGAACCAAAGTCTTTTTTCATTCCAATCAGGTGGGTTCCAAAAATCTCTATTGGATTGAATCTGTGATGCGATCACTCCTCCATAGTTATCCTGAACTAATCCGAAAATGAAAACCACACCCACAAGTAAAAGAATACCCTGAATCATGTCCGTCCAAGCTACACTGCGCATTCCTCCCAACGTTTCATAAATCACCATAATTAGTGATAACAGAATAATCCCGTTTATAAACGAAACAGTTCCCCCTGTTACTGATTCAATTATGATTCCCATAGCTTTTAGATTGGTTACAATGTAGTTCACCAATGCAATGATAGAGAGAACAGAAACAATAATTGTGAGAGCAGTTGATTTATATCGAAATTGTATAAAATCGCCAATGGTAATAAAACTATATTTTCTTGATAACCGGAATAATTTTGGAGCAAAAATAAAATAGGCACCAATTACAGAGCACATAAATGTTACCGTAACAAGTGCTGTAAACCCATTTCTGTATGCTTTACCTGCGAATCCAATGAGTGTATTTCCACTGTATTGAGTTGCATACAGAGTGAGAAATAAAACAAACATTCCCATCCCTCTTCCCGCAAGATAAAAATCTGACATGGATTCTTCTTTTCTAAAATAACGGCCAATCAAACCAATCACAATTAGCGACAATAAATAAATTATAATAAAAATTGTTCCTCCAGTTGAGACCAATGGGGAATTCATGTATCAGACTCCTCAGAAGAAATATTCCAATATTTACCAATAAAATAAAAAATTACTACTGCATACAAAAATGAAACTGACAAAGAATAAACTGCCCAAATCGGCATCCCATAAAATAGAATTGAACTGGGTTTAGAGAAAATCCAGGGAACTGATAAGAATAAGATAAAAAGTGGTAAAATAAATAGTAAGGTTTTTTTCATCTGGGTTTCTGATATATGAAATTGTATCCTCAGTAATGAATCAATTTAATTAAATTTATTGCTCTTTACATTTTAAAAACTGAAGTTTTTTAAAACTATTTTATAAGTAACAATTGGAATATCTGTGAAACATCATTTTTTTATTACAAATTTTATATTAGTTGGATTTTCTTTTTCCTCTCTGAATGCACAGAATTGGCAGGGAGGTGGCCGCGGAAATATGCCTGGAATATGTGAAATATCTGGAGTTATAACAGAATTAAATTCTGGAAAACCCATTGAATATGCTTCAATATCTGTTTTAAAATCGGATGGAAATATCGAAACAGGTGGAGTTACTGATTCAAATGGAAGATTTCATATAAAGGAGATAAAACCTGGAACCTATGACTTGAAAATAGAATTCATGGGATATGAATCACAGATAATAAATGGGATTGAATTATCTTTTAGTGGAATGATAAAAAAAGATATGGGTGAGATCAGATTAAAATCAGTATTACTGGAAATGGATGAGATTAATGTTGTGGATGACAGACCAGTTTTTGAATTTGAAACAGATAAAATGATTTATAATGCATCTGATGATATCATCTCTGATAGCGGAACGGCAGAAGATGTACTAAATAAGGTTCCAATGGTAACGGTCGATCAGGATGGGAGCGTAGCACTGCGAGGGAATCCCAATGTTAAAATATTGGTCAATGGACGCCCAAACAGGACAGGTGCGGGGAGTAAAGATGTGGATAATATTCCAGCTTCCCTAATTGATAAAGTAGAAGTTATTACATCTCCTTCAGCAAAATATGATCCTGATGGAATGGCAGGTATTATCAATATTGTTTTAAAAAAAGGCAGATACGAAGGCTTGAATGGAAGTATAAAGTTAAATGGTAAACATAATTCCAAAGGAAGTCTAAATGATATGAATGGATTTACGACTTATGCAAATTATAAGGGCGAAAAATGGAATTTATATTCATCATATAACTTAAATAACAGATTAAGAATTACCGATGGTCACCGAATGGTTGACACACATTATCAAAATACTGATAGCCTTCCAACATATATAGAATCTCTTCATTTTAATTTCTTAAATAATTCTAATCGCATAGGACATTCATTTAAATTTGGTACAGATTATTCTATCAATGAACAACTGATCATCAATGGTGAAATAAATTATAACATTAACCTTCGCAACGGGGCAAACCAACAAAATACTATTTTACCATTCTCATCTCAAAGAATCACCGACGAAATTGATTTTGATAATAATTATAGTATTGAAGGTTATATTGACATCAATAAAACATTCGATAATCCGAATCGGGAATTTAACCTGTCTGCTTCCTATGATATAGAGAGAGATAACGAATACGAAATTCTTTCTCACTCAGTCATTGATTCAACAACTTTAATGGACAGAATAAATGGATTGAATTTTGATTTGCATTATAAACATCCATTTGATGAAAAATCAAAGATAGAGGTTGGATATGATGGAAGGATAAACAATAATAAAGAAAAAATGATCTTTGAGATTTCCAAGGAAGGAGAAGAGTTTTCTGGGGTAAATAATTTTGGTTACAATCGAAATATACATGGTTTTTTCTTGGAATATGATAGAAAACTAAATGAGAATTTTAGTATTAAACCAAGCTTCCGCTATGAATTTGTGCGTAAGGACATTTCTTTTTATTCGACCAAAAATAATACAAATGCCAGTTCAATAATCTATACTCAAATTCTAACTTCTTTGAAAGATTCGGTTTATATTGATGAATATTCAACTTTCTATCCTGATTTACATTTCACATACAATTTAACCGATAAAAAAAGTATCCAATTTGGAATGAGTAAACGGGTAAACCGACCAGGAGAAGGAGGACATGGTCCCGGAGCACGACAGATAAGACCTTTTCCAAGAGATGTCTATTCAGAAAATTTTATCTTTTTGGGAAATCCATTTTTAAAGCCAGAGTATTCAACTCAATATGATTTATCCTATAAAAGTCCATTGCCCATGGGATTTGGTTATGTAAATCTTTATTATCACCAACTTAAAAATGTCATTGAATGGTATGATGATGATCGTTTTGAAGATAAAGATATACTAACATTCAGAAACGCAGATTCTGGGTCAAATATGGGAATTGAATTTTTTACAATGATAATGGGGCAGACCTTAGGTGGAGGTTATAATTTAAGCAAACTGGAAGATCCTTCGGGTGATTATGAACTAAATGGAAACAGCCAGCGATTGATGATTTATAATAGGATTTCCTTCCCAGAAAAATATATTAAAATATTTAGTTTTGAATTTGGATTTTTCTATATGAAAATGACTGTTCCAGGCGGGAATCTGTTTGGTTCAAAGGGAACTATGTGGGCAAATATGGGAATATCAAAATCTTTATTTGATTCAAAAATGGAAATATCTTTTGGAATTGATAATTTACTCAGTAGTGGCGGATTTCAAATGAATCGGGAAAAACCTCTAGAGGGTCCCTTTTCTAATGGATACTTAACAGCAACTGAATTTACCGATGTGGCTACCAGTCGTGGCGGTAGAACCTTTAAATTAAACTTTATTTATCGGTTTGGTCAATTGCAGGAAGAAAAAAGAAGGACCAGAAACGCTGTAAGGGGAGGAAATGAAAATATGGATATGGGTTATTGAAATACGAAAGATTATTAAAGTAGATCCCAATCCATTCAAAATGATCTATAAATATCTGGATATTTAGATTATTGGCATCATCCTCTTAAATATTTACTTATAGATCAGTTAATAAATCAATAATCCATTTCCATACCACCTCCGCCACGGTCAAATTGGTTTCTGTCCCACTTTTTTCTCTGTTGCTTACCAAAATTATAATTTAGTACCAGTGAAACAAAGCGTCTGTCTCGCTGACGCTCAGCATACATAAGTTGAGTCATTTCTTCATCAGTCCTGGGGTTTAGAACTGAATACTCAGTGTTAATTTTAAATTTTCCGCTATTAAATAAATCATTAACCTTAAGTGTTACAGAAAGTCTATTATCCATAAATGATTTTTGAATTCCTAGGCTAGATTTGAAACTTGCGGGAATAGTACCGGTTGTGATCTTCATTCTTCCTCTACCACCCATAGATAATTCAAATCGTGCGATAGTGGGTATATTAACTGTTAGTTGACTCCGTAAATAATACCCCTGAGAGTTTCCGTTAAGATCTGATTCACCATTTCCATAAGTTCTTGTATTCCATGCCCATCCAGAAAACATAATACTCATTGATTGCATTGGTCGATATAATACAGTCATATTACCGCTAAAATTTTCTGAGTTCTCTGAATTATCTGAAGTTAAAACCTCATAGGATGTTGAATCATACTCTACATAGTCACGATCCCACCACATAATTGCATCTTTGGTTAATTTATAGGATAATCCCATATTCAAATTTACTTGCCTAGAACTGCTCCAGTACTTCAATTCCATGACATCACTGTATTCAGGATCTAGATAGGGATTACCCACACGGATTCTTGAAAAGTCAGTTGTATTTTGAGGAAATGGGGACAATGTCCTTCTTCTTGGACGGTTTACTTTTTTAGAGTATCCAATTTGGACATTTTGTTTGTCCGAAAGCTTATACAGCAAGTTGACACTTGGGTAAACAGATGAATAGGGATTCTCAAAGGGTGATATAGCTAATGCATCATCAAAAATAGATGTCAATACATTTGTAGAATCTACGGCATTGGCTGAACTGCCTTTTTCAAGAACAGCATTGGTATTTACCTTCTCAAATCGTGCTCCTGCCTTAATACTAATATGATGATTCAAATCATAAGAGCCAATAAAATATGCAGCAAATATATCTTCATCATATTGATTTTTATATGGCTGTAGAAGATAGCTTAAAGTTGTCCCATATGAACGAAGGTCTGCTTTCCCTCCGGTTTCAATGCTAAATCGATCATTCAGTTTATCTTCATAATCAACTGATACTTCAAGACTGTTATTAGCTTCCTCTGCTTCCGTTTCTTCACTTAATTCTGAGAGATCATGCTGAGCTTCTGTTCCACTATGCTGATGAACATCATCTTCCTCCCAACTAAAGTCCACCTCTGCCTTTAACTTTCGCTCCTTCTTATCAAAATCATTATTATAATAAAACGAATGGTCCATATGGAAACCGTCATCGTGCTCAGTAAAATGGACCTCTCCTATTTTATCTGGATCAATAGTGTTCAATACATAGTCAATCCCATCTTCACTTAGATCTTTATGATCCGAAACAGTGAATGTATACCCCATAGAACTTGTAATTGTAGGATAAATATCTCCGCCAAGCCTGATGCTGATATTTCGTGGTGTCCGTATTCTTTCTGTATTTTGAAAAAGAGAATCTGTCCTATCTGAATAGATATACTGGTATTCCCTTAATCCATTTCCAATTCTATCACCGGTACTAAAATTGGTGCTGGTAAAAAGATTCCAATGATCTGTTTTATAATTCATATTTCCATTCAAGTTCATTTTATTATATTGACCTGCTAAACCGGAAACAGAACCATTGAATCCTTCAAACACACCTCGTTTTAATACAATATTTATAATACCGCCTACACCTTCTGGGTCATATTTAGCTGAGGGATTGGTAATTACTTCCACCCTTTCAATCATAGATGCGGCAATATTATCCACTTCACCCCTTCGCTGTGTCCCTGTTAGACCACTTTTTTTTCCATCAATCAATATAGTCACATTTGCGTCACCTGCGATGGTTACCTTACCATCAATATCCACATCAACTGTAGGAACTTTTCTTAGAACATCTGTTCCGGTTCCACCGGAAGATGCCAGATTCTTACCTACATTAAAGATCTGTTTGTCAATCGTCTGAATGAACTGGCTCTCGTCTCCGATCACTTCTATTTCGGTGAGATTCACTGCTGAGATCGCGAGAGAAATGGTTCCTAGATCTTGCTTGATTGATCCGCCGACTCTGGGATTAAGAGAGATGGATTCTATTAACTTTGGTGCATATCCAACGAACTCAATGGAAACATCGTAATACCCCAGCTGAATCTCTTCAATCATGAAAACTCCATCATGGTTTGAAAGGTCTCCGGTAATAATTTCTTTGGATTCAGGGTCTATCAAAGATATGGATGCATATTCAATAGGTTTTTGATTGGTAGAATCAACCACTATTCCATATACCTTGCCAATGGATGGTATTTTATTTCTTTTCTTATGATCATCATGCCCTAGAACATTTTGAACAATAACGATTCCGAAAAGAAATATCAGTACATTATTATATTTATGTTTCATTGTATTAAGATTATTTTTAAATAAATTAAGAGTATATAACTAACATTGAGAAAACCAATTTACATTTAAAAAACCTTAATATATAAAAGCTTAATAAACTGTTTCATATGATCTCTTGATATAGCAATTTGATTGAATTTATATTTTTACTGACACTTTAAAATATCACAATAGATTATTATTTAAATTTGTTTATAATAAATTATTATTCTTTTATTAACATTTGTGATTCAATTAGATTTTGACTTGAATAGATAAACATAATTTTATTTTGGGTATAAGTATATATAATGGATAAAAACAAAGAACCAGAGCGATTAAAAAGAAATTATGGATGTGGGGTTTAAAACTGTTGAGGTTATATAAAAAACTCATTCTTTTTTTATTTCTTTTTCAATTTTTGAATGGGAAAAACCTCACCATACATAGTTTCTACGACCCCACTGCACGAGAGATATTGGATGCTGAAATTGTAGGAAACACCCTCATTCTTCCCGGAAATTTGCAGGGAATTGAATTTTATAATATTTCTAATCCGCAAAATCCAGTACATTTGGATAATCTTCAGATTCAAGGCGGTGGTGGTGGTGGAAACACCCGCTGTTATTACGCAAGAGGGACAGGAAACGTGGTCTACATCACAACTCATAGAGGTGTGGCAATCGTAAATATCTCAAATCCCTCAAATCCTCAATTTTCAGGATATATCTCTGGAACACAGGGAAATCAATATGTATTGGGAGATATGGATATTACTGAAAATATTTTGGCAGTTTGTGCTCATGCTGATGGAGTTTTCTTTTACAATATTTCAAATCCAGGTAATCCCACTTTAATTTCAACTATTTCAGCCCAAAATGCATGGACTGTTTTGTTTTACGAAGATTTAATCTATGTTGGAGATGGAGACCTCATAAGAATTTTAAATGTTGCTAATATTCAAAATCCGATTGAAGTATTTGACTGGTCCACAGGCAGTGCTTTAAAAGATCTCGCTATATATGATGGTGCACTGTATGCTGCCCTTGGTTCAGAAGGAGTTAGTGTTTATGATATATCAAATCCAGAAGCGTCATATTTTCTTGCAAATCA
>CAXRJK010000029.1:0-3337 GCA_964230865.1 Winogradskyella sp. | reverse complement strand
AATGTTTTCATACGAATCATTTTGATTTAATATTGGATTCGTAAATCTCAATCCAGGTGTTACAAGAAATTTTAGATAGGAGTTCCTCAATCAGATTATATGGAATTTCGTCTGGCTTTTTAAAACGAATACAAGATTTACCCATGTCAAGCTTTCTCTTGCAATATTTGGGATATTCATCAACAAACCAATTTAAAATAGATGGTTCTGCATAAATTCCCATGTGATATAAAGCAATAAAGTTTTTTTGATTGGCAATACTAGCAAAAGGCAAGGCTTGATCAGGGCTTACATGATATCCCTTGGGATAGATAGAGTGAGGCACTACATACGAAATCATTCCATATTGAAAGGTCTCTTCAAAACCTTTGGGTAAATTATTGATAATAGAATCTCTCAATTCCTCAAATGCTTTTTTTCGTTCATTTGGGATTTGATTGAGATATTCCTTTACCTTGTTATTCATTTTTATGATAGTCTATCTGGATATACCTTTAATGCTTCCGATAGTACCTCTATCGATTTAAGTAGGCTCTCTTTTTTCAAAACATAAGCAATTCTTGCTTCCTGTATTCCAAGGTTTTTACTTGAATAGAAACCAGCCGCTGGAGCCATCATAACAGTCTGACCTTCATGAGCATATTCTTCTAATAACCATTGACAGAAATCCTCTGCATTTTTAACAGGAAATCGAGCTACACAATAAAATGCTCCCTTTGGTTTTGGACAGAATACTCCAGGAATTTTATTCAGTCCCTCTACCATAATATTCCTTCTTTCCACATATTCATTTTGAACTTCTTCGAAATAAGATTCTGGTGCATCTAAAGCTGCTTCGGCCGCTATTTGATCTACAGTAGGTGGAGATAACCGTGCTTGTCCAAATTTCAATGCAGCGGAAATTACAGCTTTATTTTTAGAAACTAAGGCACCAATTCGTGAACCACACATTGAATATCTTTTAGAAACTGAGTCAATCATGATTACATTGTTTTCAATTCCTTCAAGTTGCATTACCGAAATAGGCTTGGTTCCATCATAACAAAACTCTCTATATACCTCATCAGCAAATAAAAAGAGGTCGTATTTCAATACAATGTCTCTAAGCTTAAGAAGCTCTTCTTCAGAATAAACATATCCGGTTGGGTTGCCGGGATTGCAAATAACAATGGCTTTGGTTTTTTCTGATACTTTACGCTCAATTTCCGAAATTGGGGGTAGGGCAAAACCATTTTCAATGTCAGCAGATACAGGTACTACATTAAGACTAGCGCTCGTAGCAAAGCCATTATAATTGGCGTAAAATGGTTCGGGAATAATAATTTCATCCTCAGGCTCGCAAGCAGTCATTAGACCGAACAACAAAGCTTCAGACCCTCCAGTTGTGACCAAGATATCTTCCGATGTTACATTAATTCCTTGACTAGAATAACTTTTAGCTAGTTTTTCTCGATAAGATTCAAAACCTGCAGAGTGACTATATTCAATTACTTTTAAATCAATATTTTTTATCGCATTAATAGCCGCCTCTGGAGATTCAATATCGGGTTGACCTATGTTCAAATGATATACATGAGTTCCTTTCCTTTTGGCCATTTCTGCATACGGAACAAGCTTTCGTATAGGGGACTCTGGCATGACAAGTGCTTTGCGAGATATATTGGGCATATTTTTTTTTCGACAAATTTAATTAATCTTCTTTGAGCATAAAAGTAAATAGGACGGCGTCATAAGAAAAGTGTGCAGCTATACAAAACCATATGCCAAATACATCAAGTCCGTAAGAAATTAAGATGATAAAAGGGAGAACAATTAAGCCGTAAACTGAAAACCTCAAATTAAATGGATTTAGGTATCCGTGTAATGCGACAAATAATACGGAAGTCAACAATACTCCGGTGAATGATTGAATGCCTTGTCGGAATAATAACTCCTCTCCAATTCCTGCACATAAAGAAAGAAACAATCCATCAAAAACTGATAGCTTCATGTTTCGCACCAATTTATTGATTTTCACTGGGACTTTTTCAAAAAAAGGAGCTTTCATAAACAGATATGCAATAAATCCATAAACGATACCTAATTGAAGTCCATACATTAATGGAATCATACGGAAATCGTCAAAGGCAATAAAATCCAAAAATGACGTCTGATTAAAGTAATATTGAAGGCAAAAACCAGGAACTGGAAATACAAGGAGCGTAATCCATCCAAATAAAATCATTTGATTCCTCATATTTTATTTAAAATCGGTTAAATATTTGGTAGATCCCTTTTTTCACTCTACATTAGCAATATAAACGCTTAAACAACACGCCTATAGACCAAATTTACTTTTAATAGTTGATAAAACAACGAAAATTTAAGTAATGGTACTCTCTAATTTAGGTGATAGCGATTTAATTACCTCATACATTAATGGAAATGAAAAAGCATTTGAAACATTATTGCTTCGACATAAAGATCGCGTATACAGATATATTTATTCAAAGCTGAAAGACAGTCAACTTTCAAATGATGTTTTTCAAGACACGTTTGTCAAAGTTGTAAATACCATAAAACTTGGTAATTACAATGAAGAAGGTAAGTTCTTACCATGGTGTATGCGTATTGCGCACAATCTCGTCATTGATCATTTTCGAAGACAGAGTAAAATGCGAATGATATCTGAAACAAGTCCATTTGACTCTAGTTATTCTATTTTTCACAAAATTGATTCGGGAGAGGATAATTATCTTGAATCTAAAACTAAAGAAGAACTCGAAAACCAAATGGTCTCCTTAATTGATTATCTTCCTGAGGTTCAAAAAGAAATTATTCGTCTTCGAATTTTTCAAGACTTGTCATTTAAGGAAATCGCAGAGCTTAAAGACATCAGTATCAATACGGCATTGGGAAGAATGCGTTATGCTTTAATTAATATGAGAAAACTCATTGATAAGCACAATTTGGTAACACATTTCTAAATTTCTCTCGTTGTTTTTATAGCTTTTCTTAACAAGCTATATGGATTCTAATAAGTATCTTTGAGTCTCAATTTTACACTATGTTTGATAATTTAACAGAGAAATTTGAACGGGCATTTAAAGTTTTAAAAGGTCACGGTCAGATTACAGAGATTAATGTTGCAGAGTCACTAAAGGAAGTTAGACGGGCTTTATTGGATGCAGATGTTAATTTTAAAACTGCCAAAAAGTTTACCAATACGGTAAAAGAAAAAGCATTAGGTCGAGATGTGTTAAAGTCAGTTTCTCCAGGACAGTTGATGATTAAAATTTGTCATGAGGAGCTCATCAAACTTATGGGTGGTAATGAGGTAGAAATAAACTTGACTTCA
>CAXRJK010000028.1:0-21159 GCA_964230865.1 Winogradskyella sp. | reverse complement strand
AAGCTGCTGAGTTAATTTCCAGATTTGATCTTTGGATTTAATGTTTCGTGTCCCGGGGCCACCAATCTCAAGGTCCTCATCATAAAGGATAATACCACCTAGTTTAAAGTCACGAATAAATCGTACAATATCTAAGTTGTAATTTGCCTCAGACTCACGAAAGCCAGCGATGATAAGCTGTCCAACCAATTGGCTTAAAGAATGTGACATTCTGTTAAATTAAATTGAATAAACCAAATCCCGAATAATAAGATTTAGCTAGAAACGATAAAAAACTATTGAACAAAGAACAGTCGGCATAAATATACCGCACTTATAACACCAACTGTATCTGCAATGATTCCCGCTGCAAGGGCATGGCGGGATCGTTTAATTCCTACCGAACCAAAATAAACTGCCAATACATAAAAGGTGGTTTCTGTGGAACCAAACATAGTTGCCCCAATCTTTGCTATGAGGGATTCAGCTCCATGCTCATTAATCAGGTCCGTCAGCAAACCCAAAGATCCACTTCCGGAAAGCGGTCGCATCAGGGCCAAGGGAAGATTTTCTGGCGGAAAACCCATAACATTTAACATTGGTGATAGAAATATCAGGAGCATATCTAATGCACCTGAGGCACGAAACATACCAATGGCCACTAAAATTGCAACTAAATAGGGTATAATCCGCACCGCAATAGTGAATCCATCTTTAGCTCCATCCACAAATGATTCATAAACCTTTACTTTTTTAACTACCAAACCATAAAATGGAATCCCCACCAATAATAATGGAATAATGTAGCGGGACAGTTCATTGGTAAATGCCACCAGATAATCAATCATGCTATTTATCTCTATTTATTTTAAAACGGTTCATTTTTTCCAGTGTTTTGACAGCAATGATTGCCGCTATTGTTGACAGTCCAGTGGCAATAATTGTGGTGATGAAAATCTGGTTAGATGCCGCTCCCATAAGCGCAACAACCGTTGCCGGAAGAATTAATTGAACGCTAGAGGTATTAATAGCTAGAAAAGTACACATAGCATTGGTCGCAGTATCTTTCTTGGGATTTAGCTCTTGGAGCTCTTCCATTGCTTTTAGTCCCAAAGGCGTGGCGGCATTGCCAAGACCCAAAATATTTGCTGCCATATTAAGTACGATAGATCCAATGGCGGGATGATCTTTCGGAACATCAGGGAAGAGGCGGATAGTAATTGGTTGTAAGGCTCTTGCAATAATCTGAACAAGACCGGACTCTTCAGCAATTTTCATGGTACCCAGCCATAGGGCCATAATTCCGATAAGGCCAATGGAAATTTCCACCGCAGTCTTTGCCATACTGATTGCTGCCTCTGTAACAGCATCAATATTTCCTGCGATAGTTCCTACAACCACAGATATTAACATCATACCAAACCAGATATAATTTAACATATATCTATTCCTTTATCACCGCTGGTTCAAGCAGTTTGAGAAATGGTTTTTGCCCAATTGCATTTAATTCAACTGGAACGGAAATGGGCAAGGTAGCCTGATAGATTCCATGCCCACAGGGGAAATTAGATATAATTGGGATGTCCAGCTCACTGCAGATATCCATTACAATCTGATCTGAGTCCCTTCCAAATCCAACATCCTGATCTTTTAAATCATGGAGTTCACCAATGATCAATCCAGCAATCTTTTTTAACATCCCTGCTGTTTGCATATGTATCAGCATTCTCTCAAAAGCATAAAGATATTCATCCAGGTCTTCTATGAAAAGAATCACACCATCTGTATCTATGTGATCGGAAGTCCCCAGTCGATTGATCAGCAATGTCATGTTTCCTCCCCATATAGGTCCACTTGCAGATCCCGGATTTAATATCCTTGGGGATAAAGATTTAGGATATTCTATTTTAATATCCGTCTCACCGCTTAAAACCTGTTCCATTAAATGGAAATTATAATTCACAAATCGTTTTTTATAGCTAATTAACATAGGGCTATGAAAGGTGACCAGACCGGTTTTTTGAGTGATGGAGGTAAGGTATGCAGTAATATCACTAAAGCCCATAAATATTTTAGGATTTTTTCTAATAATATCATAATCCAAAAGGGGAAGGACCCTGTTAGCACCATATCCTCCCCGAGCACAGATAATAGCATCAATGTTTCTGTCAGAGAACATGCAGTGTATATCATCAGCCCGTTTTTGAGGTTCCCCCGCAAATGGTCCCCACTTCATGGAATTACTTTTTCCCTGCACCATAGAATATCCTTTTTTCTCAAAGTATCCCATCGTCATACTGATATCCTCTTTTTCAAACCAATATGATGGACTGATCACACCGATATGGTTTCCATGTTTAAGTTGTTTTGGCTTAATCATTTAAAAAAATTTATTATTTTATCTTGCAGTTTTTTATATGGTTTTGCTGACCCTCTATATCCATTCATAAGCATTGAAAAAGCTAAGGGACCAAATTGCTCGGAAAATATATAACCTGATAAACAGCTTACTCCGGATAAGTGTCCTGTTTTTGCTCTGACTCTTGCTTCAGATAATACCAGCCTGTCTTTTAGGGTACTATTGGATCTGCTTTTGGGGAGTGTGTAAATAAATTCATCTTTCTTATCGCTATGATAAATAAAATATAAAAGCTTAATAAACTGGTCTGCACTAGAAAGATTGTAGCGTGATACACCTGACCCATCCGCAAGACGCAAAAGAGATGTATCTATACTTGCAGAATCTGCCAAATAGGACTTGATGACTCTCAGACCATCTTTCCAGTTCCCCACAGTGCTATCACTTACTGCCATACTCTTTGTAAATAATTCAGCAGTTAGGTTATCACTCTCGTACATCAAATTATGGGCTGAATATTGTAATGAATCAGATGTGTGAATTGCTATTATTGATGCATCTGATTCGCCTGTTCCTTTTACAATATTATTAACGTCCACACCATATTTATCTAATTGCTCTTTAAACACAGTTCCAGAAAAGAAAACAGGATCAAATATATTCCTCTGTAATGTATCGGGAGATGCTGAACTTAAAACCTCACCGCTGATGATAAACATATTAGTTCTACCTGCCCAGTTACGATCAATTTTAAATTTATTATTATCGATTGATTCATTTACCGTAATTGATTGATTTATCACTCGTACATATTCTGTTTCTGGCACCATTTTTACTTTAGCCGGGTGACCTAATTCTCCAGGTTCTATATGAAAATCAATACAATTATCATTGAGTGACATTGCACTAATGGGAGCAGCGTACCACCATGCCCCCTCATCCCACATCCAACCCGGACCATAGTGCAGAGAATCAAGGAGTGATTCGTCCACAAACAATGTATCAATAATGCTGGTCTTTTTGGCTGTGATCTTAGCTAGAGAGTCCAGATTTTCAATTGTTAGATCAGGGTCACCTCCACCCCTAATAATCAAATTATTACCATGTTGAAGTACAGATGTTTTAAACCGATGATCAGAACCAAGCTTTTCTAACGCAGCGGCACAAGTGTATAGCTTATTGTTGCTGGCAGGCATGAGCAGTTTATGGCTATTTAATGAATATAGCGTTTCTCCTGTTTTCAAAGATAATATTTTGATACCCATGTTTACATTGGGGCCATAGGATGAGATTAGTTCGTTAATATTTTTCTTTAACTGAAAACTTCCACTGTTTTCGAAAAGAGCTTTAGGCGGAGAGCATGATAAAAACCATACAAAAAAGAGTAAACTATACTGTCTAAAAATTTGCACTAATCAGGTTAAGGATAAAATAAAATTGTCCAGTATCTGGTGCCCTAATTTAAAGACTTCAAATGAGCTTTTATTAGGAATATTGTGATCATCAATAAATGTCTGTGTTGCTTCAATGTGGGTCTGGAATCCCCAAATAGGTTTTGTTTTGCTTGCAAGACCATCTATGGCTACCATATCGCTCACAGCTGTTATCTCGAATTCATCTGGACATTTGGTTACACCCTCTTGATGGGAAAAGAGCATCATACCAGATCTTGCTGCTCCCCAAAGTATGTTTTTCTTAAGAGCTACGTTTCTTTGCCCTAGTTTTTTTTCTCCGCTCCACAGTGGACCTACCGTTCCCCCAAAAATGTGAGCTAACAGCTGGTGTCCATAGCATATGCCCAACACAGGGATATTATTATCAAAAGCATCAAAGACCAATTCTTTAATAGCATCCTGCCATGTATGACCATCGTGTACCGATGCGGCACTGCCCAAGACTATAATTCCAGATATATTTTTACTCGCTATTTCTATACTTGTGAGTCCATACATAGCTGGTAAATGATAGGTCACTGGATATGGTGCGGTGAGAACAATTCGGTTGTAGGCCTCAATTTCAGGTTTTATTACCGCTGGATCAATAACCATAAGGTGTTTATTCTGTATCATAATATGACTGAATATTGGAAATTAATGTTATCTTAAGAAAATCATTTTCTTCTTATCAGAAAAGTCATTAGATGTGAATTGAAGTAAATAAACTCCGGTGCCAACCAATTTACCATTTTCAGACTTTCCATCCCAATCTACAGTGTGCGTCCCCTTTAGTTGCACTTGGTCAATAAGTGTTTTTACCTCTCTCCCCATTATATCATAAATAATAATGCTGATATGGTTATTTACAGGTACCTGGTAGTCAATATGAGTTGCTCCATTGAACGGATTTGGATAGTTACTTGAAATGTTAAACTCCAGAGGAGGTCCTCCTATATCCATATATCTTTTAATTTCTTCACGAAACCAAGAAAGTTCTTCGTGTACATTGTTACCTGGACAGGAGGTCTGATTATAGGGATAATCTCTGTGTCCTTTCAAAACATTTGGATCATAATTATATTCACCAGAGATCCAGGCATATAGGGAAATAAGGGAGTTAGTTGTAGCCTCTGTAAGCCAATCACCACAATATAGTTCCGGTGGATGATAGCAGCCTAAAACACATACTCCTATATTACCCGTATTGTTGTTCAAGACATGAGCTCCTATGACAGTCTCCGGCCTCCCTTGATAAATATTTCCCGCTTTATCAACTACAAAATGATAACCAATATCACTCCAACCTCTAACATATTGGTGGAGGTCCTGTATGGCACGCATCTGTTCCTTACCTTCTTCAAGGTTCTCTGCAGAAAACCCTGCAGCATGGTGCAATGTCAGGTTGATGAAATAAGGGTGCATTGAATAACCATGGATTGACGGCCTTGCCCCCCATTCAGACCTTGGAATTATCACTGGTTTAGGTAAATCTGTATCAGTCTTTTTTCCAATGATATCACCTTCAGGGTATTCCTCTATATCAGGAAGAAATATTCCTGCACTAAGTATTTCTGGAAATTCTACATAAGAAATAACCTTATACTCAAACATTGTAGATGTTTGGCAATTCTCATCGCGAATATATATTATACTCCTTTTAGAAAAAGGTATGGTAATAATACTACCCTGTATCCATTCTGTCAAATTCTCTTCTTCATCAAAAAATCTAAACATTGCTTCTATATTTACCGTTGAATTATCCAGCAGTACAGCCACACCCTCTGGTTTGCTTTCAGATGGGTAGGCCTCTGAATTTCCGGTAACAACTAACTTGTCTCCCAATTTCTCCATTTGAATAACATTGATAAGTATTTTATGTGATATGTCCTCCAGCTGACCAAACAATAATCCTCTTGTGAACATAATAAAAAAAGTAATAAAAAGTATTTTATATTTATGAGACATGGATGAAAGTTAGAAAATTGAATATTAACATGTTAAACCAAAAAACGGGTAAATACTATAAATTGAATAATTAGCATTTCCCTTGGGTTTGCTGTTCTGATCTCTAATGATTGGCTTAATCGTTATTATAATCCACTTTAAATTACCCCCAGCTAATTTACTTGGTAGAACAATGAATACACACCCATTATATTATCTGATTCAAAATTCTAATCTTATGAGATCACTTGAAAAGGACTATGGGACACCCCTTTATATATATTCAGAAAAAAGACTATTGGAAAATCTTGATCGATTGAACAATGCATTGAAAGCAAATTTTAGTAAATACCATATTTGCTATGCTCTGAAAGCAAACAGTAATCCTGTTCTGATTAAAAAGATGAAGAACTATCTCTCATCCTTAGGGGCAGATTGTTCAAGCCCTGGCGAACTCCACGCTGCTAAGTTAGCTGGAATTGATACTAATGAATGTATTTATACAGGCAATTATGAGTCGCCTAGTGACCTGCAGATAGCATTTGATTCAGGCTGCCATTTAAACTTGGACGATATTTCTTCTTTCCATAGATTAAAAAAAATTGGAATCCCCAAAGAGATCTCATATCGACTTAATCCAGGTTTTGGTAGGGGAAGCTTTCCCCAGATTACAACAGCAGGGAAAAAGGCAAAATTTGGAGTACCAAAAGAAGATATTCTTGAAGCATATCGGCTCGCAAAATATGCGGGAGTCAATAAATTTGGTCTTCAGTGTATGTCCGGCTCTGGGGTTTTAGATGTAAATTATTTCCCCGCTTTGCTAACGGCTATACTTGATACTGTCGTTGAAATTCAAACTAAGCTGGAAATACGTTTTGACTATGTATCAATTGGCGGTGGATTTGGAATACCCTACCACGAAAATGAGTCCCCACTGGACATTGAGACCGTGTTTAGTGATTTAGGAAAAATATTTAAATCCTACTTTGGAGATGGAAAACATACCCCTGCTTTGTGGATTGAGCCAGGGAAATACCTAGTAGGAGACGCTGGTATTTTATTATCAAAGGTTACTGGAATAAAAAAAAGCTATATAACATACATAGGTCTCGATTCCGGGATGGAAACCTTGATGCGACCGGCTCTTTATAACGCCTACCACCGCATCTATAAAATTGGATCTTCAGATAATGAAAAAAAACTAACTGTAGATTTTACCGGTCGAATTTGTGAGAACACAGATAGGCTTGCGACTGAGAGACATTTCCCCAATTCCAAAGAGGGAGACTTGGTTGCAATTATGGATACAGGAGCATATGGATTTTCTATGTCGCATAATTTTAACACACGGCCCCGACCTGCTGAAATTATTTTGAATGACAAATCTTCAACTTTGATTAGACAAAGGGAGTCAATCAATGATATCTTTAAAAATTGTATTTTATAAAAAGTATAATGTTTGATTCAAAATCCAGCATAAAAATATTTTTCATTTACGCTCTTATTATATTTCTTTCGAATTTTGTATTAAGTCAAACTAATATCGACGTACATCAGATACAACAGGAACAGCACAGAAATAAATTTAATCCAATTGGAGAAAAGGTCTCTGTGCTCACTGGGTTAGATATCCTACTTAATCAACAGATAGAAATAGTTAAAAACAAATCTATCGCTCTG
Organism: Winogradskyella sp.; assembly: GCA_964230865.1. Taxonomy (GTDB): domain Bacteria; phylum Fidelibacterota; class Marinisomatia; order Marinisomatales; family AB-629-J13; genus AB-629-J13. The sequence goes on along the minus strand of CAXRJK010000028.1, from coordinate 13,761 downwards.
GTTACCAACCACACCGGTACTGATAAAAACGGTATACCTAACTATATCAGATTAATGGAAATTGAAAGTGTCGATCTTAAGGTGGTTTTTTCTCCTGAGCATGGTCTGTTTGGTGAGGCTGCAGCCGGGGAAAAAGTAACATATACTGAAAAAAAAAGAGACCTCCCTAGAGTGGTCAGCCTTTATGGTAAGCTTAAAAAACCAACAAAATCAATGTTAGCTGATATTGATTTAATTTTATATGACATACAAGATATTGGCGCACGTTTTTATACATACATTTCCACTTTGGGCTTAGTTATGGAAACTGCCGGTGAACTCAACATCCCAATCATTGTACTAGATAGACCAAACCCAATACGAGGGGATCGTATTGAGGGACCTATTCTTAATATGGATTACAAGTCATTTGTGGGATATTATCCAATCCCTATACAATATGGATTAACCATTGGTGAGTTGGCGAATGTGATCGTCAAAGAAAAATGGATTCCCAATTCTCCAAAGCTGCAGATCATAAAACTACAAGGTTGGTCAAGAGATATGTGGTTTGATGATACAAACCTATCTTGGGTTAATCCCTCACCAAATATCCCTGACCTTGAGACGGCTATAATTTATCCTGGTGTTTGCCTGGTAGAAGGTACAAATATGAGCGAGGGCCGTGGGACTCTAAATCCCTTTAAAATAGTTGGAGCTCCATGGATCAATGGGGAACAATTATCACAAGAGTTAAACAGTATTAACCTTTCTGGAGTCATATTCAAACCAGCAATATTTACTCCGGTGGAAATACCTAATATGGCCATCAAACCTAAATACATGGGAGAGGAGTGTTCTGGAATTGAAATTGCTATAGTTGACCGCAATATCTATAAAAGTATTGCGGTGGGCGTACACCTTATATCCACAGTACAGAGTTTATATCCAGATTCACTCAAGTTTTTAACTTCTATTGACAGGCTTTGGGGTTCCAACAGTTTGGCAACACATATCAAATCAAATAAACCAGCCAATGTGATTTTAACTTCAGCTAGAGATCAATTCAAAAATTATTTAAAAAAAATAAGACGCTATAAAATCTATTAAGTAAAGCAAAATTAAAGAATTATTCCTATTGATATTCGTTTAACATTTTTTAATCTACCAAAGCTCACATAGGAATAGTCAATCCTTAATATAGCCTGAGTTCCACGTAGGCGATAATGAAAGCCGCCACCTAGTGCTATACCTTCTTCAGCATTTTTTCTAAAAAGATTCCCATGTCCACCACGTATGAAAAATGTCTCTCTCACTGCGAGCTCAAGGCCTGCGTTCACAGCTTCAGTGTTATCATTTGGGTGAAGAGCATCAACCCCAAAACTTAGGCGGAGCGATTTTGTTTCAAGCAGTTCACCAGATATTCCAACTCGAAATAAAAGTGGAAGGGGAAATGGGTCAGTTTCATAGAGTGCGTTAACAAACTCAACATTCCCCTGATTGCTGAGATCTGGGTCCACGCTTAGTTTCTGGTCTCTTCCAGTCAAATGTAATTCTCCACCGTAGTTTGATAGACTCGCCCCAAGACGAATATCATTGAAAGGGGTAATGAATAGCGTTCCCAGGTCCAGCGCAATTGTATTGGCATAGGAGTGCCAAATCGTTTGCTGTATATATTTGATATTTCCCCCAATACTAAATTTGTCTGTTAGTTTTTTTGCAAAGGAAAGATTAACTGCGAGGTCCTGAGCACCCCAATACTCACCCGTACCTTCGGGTTTGGTAACTGTGCGAACCTTATCATCTGGCACGGTTAGACTCGTAACACTCAACCCGAGAACACCAACATGCCTTAGAGGAAAAGCAAAGCCGATATAGTTAAAACCGACCCCTGCAAGCCAATCATTATTCACAAAGATGGTTTCTAATCTCTGTACATTTGCCAGGCCAGCTGCATTCCAAAATATTGAGCTCACATCACCTCTCATTGCGGTGAAGGCACTTCCCATCGCTGTGGCACGGGCATCAACACCAATTTTTAGAAACTGTGCAGCAGTGGTTCCTGATTTTGTCATTGATTGCGTGTTATCCAACTGACCATGTACTCTGCTCTGATTCACAAAAAAAATCATTACAAGAGTAGCGATGATCTCCCTTTTATTTTTATGAATAATTTTTATCATTTCATTTTAGGGTATTTTTTATTTAATCACCGCAAATCGACCTATTTTTTCGCCTAGATCACCTGCATCGACGTGGAAGAGATACACTCCATAAGCTATCGGGAAATTATCACTTGTAGTGAGATCCCAATATTCTTTCCCATCATCAATTGTTGATTGGTGGGTCAACGTGTTCACAAGCTCTCCTGACATAGTATATATCCGAATGGTACATTCGGTTGGTAAATGATTAAAATATACACGCCTTGGCCCCCTGTCTCGAGGGTTTTGTCTATCTAACTGTTCTAGAACATTTGTAACAACATAGGGATTTGGAACAACAGAGATTTTGTCCAATTCATTTGTTCCTATTTCTTCATCAATTTTAGATGCTGTTGTGACAAATGTAAATATATCCTCATTGGAAAAAGGGCGTGAAGTTGCAATATAATAAATATCTCCATCAGCTGGTGGGACAGCCGTCCCCTGGGAGGGAGTCAAAAACTTTATCATCCAAGTTGGTGATCCAAACCCCTCTCCCTCAAACAGCACAATCTCATCATGTGTGTCCCATGTGCCATTGCTATTATTAGGAGGTTTTTTTATAATTGCAAACCTCTGTTTTTCAGGGGTCATCCCCATTGTAGTTTTATATATTTCAAATGGAGTTAAAATTCCTGCATAAGATCCAGTGTCAACAATTGTCGATGAGAACCGAACTTCATAGTCTGCTGGATGAGCACTTCCGCCTTGAGAATAAACTCCGACCACCCCAGAATAATTAGTCGGGCTGAAGATATTCCACCCTGTTTGTGTATCATCTATTTCCAAAGGATGATTTTTTACAAAAATTTTCATTCCGTCAAAAACTGGGTTTGATTCCTCGTTATCTAACAGCTCACTATCATAAACAGGAAAATAAGTATAGCTTGCTCTATAGGCTACACCATCCTCCAACCTTCCTCCTGATATATCGGAAATTGCACGTACCCTACCGTAGTCTAAATCTAATTCATAGTCTGCACTGTCACTATATACCATAGAACCATCCAAACTTGTCAGGAGAAATGATTGTTCAACAATGTTGCCGTAGGACAATCCAATGAATTTATCAATATTGGCAATCAAAATGTCTTCAACTGGCTTTGTGTCTTCAACTGAGTAACGTATTGGGGATTCTTTGAATGTCACACGGAAAGTGTCACTATCCTCAAATTGCATCGGGTCAATGATCTCAATATTTACACTTCCTGTAGCAATGCCTTCTTTATGAAAAATCCCTGAACTGGTTAAACTGCCAGCTGAATAACCAGCTGCTGGAACCCTTGGAATGATTTGGACTGTATTGACATCTAGAAAAATCTCATTTGACTCTGGATTTAAGGTGATCTGTTTTGAACACTCTGTTGGTGCAATTTGCAGATCATTATCTCCATGGTCATAGGATACCACCGCATAATAGTAGGTCTGTCCATTAATAACGTTATTCGAGTCAACAAAAGAATGGCGAATCCCGGTATTGTTACCCAAATTATAGGGGACCCCGTGCCCTGTGTATGGGATATCACTCAACCCACTATAATCATTCACTAAATCGAACTTCGCTGGAGATCCACCTGTCATTTCAAGAGGAGTAAACAAAAAATGAGAGCCATAGGCATCAGTAATCGTTTGCTGGTCTAGGAATTGGGGGTCTGTACTACGATAAATTGCGTAACCTTCAAAATCATTTTTCTCTGAGATAGGGTCAATGGAATATTCCGCAATATCATTCCAATAGAGTGTCACCCTTTCATCACCAGGGACTGCGGTCACATGGGGTTTTTCCGGTGGCTTTGCAAATTGGTAATTTCGTTCATAAATACTTTGTGCCGTCACCGCATTGAGCGTTAGATCCTCATAGGATTGTCCAACCAGCAATGCGATCGAGAATCTACGGGCCTCCCCAGCAGGCAAATCGATTGGCCCTGAGCTGTATATAAAAATATAATCACCTGCCACATTTGCATTAGCGGTGTCAAAGATACCAGGCGTTAGAAAATTATCAAAAACATATTGATCATTTGAAATAGTGTTATTCCCTCCGAACGCAGGAGATGAGAAGCCTGTCAAGCCTACCATATCTGCTTCATCCAGATCTGTCCACTCATAGTTTGGTTCTCCCGGTTGTCGGATATCAAACAGATCACCCGCAGTTGGTATCCCATCTCCCTCACCATAGTCTCCCGTATTTGGTAATCCGTCGACACCTATATCATGTTTTTCCGGGTCCCAGTCACCATCATTGTCAATTCCATCGCTCCTGCTCTCATCAACCATACCATCACTGTCATTATCAATTTCGTCATAAGGATCCCCCGGACTTTCAAGAAACTTATATCCAAAATATCCTGGCTGACGACCTGAAACATCACTCTGCCCATCCTCATCCCAACAATAAACCATATTATTTTCCTGATCAAAGAATGATAGATCATCCTGCCAGTTTGATGGACCACCTATATGTGGATCCCCCCACATCCCAAATATTACTTCGTTCAAATCTTTTTGGCTTTTATTTGTGACCTTATAAATAAGGAAAATAATATCTTCTGCAAGTGGGTTCGCCCATTGGTAGTAGCGACACTCTATCTCAATACCCAATCCCCTGTGTGTGGAATCTTCTGGAAAAGGATAGTACTCAAACTCTTTATTTGTACGATCATCCACAACAAAAAATGATTCCATATCTGAGTTGGATGCTCCCTGACGCAAAGCTCCAGGCCACTTAAACTCCTTAAGCAATTCATTGTACCATCCCTCAGCCCAGCTGTCTGGCTTCCCATCTCCATCCCTGTCCAAGTCATTCGATGTAGGGATGTAGCTGCTTAGCGGGTCTGCATATGGAACACCTTCCAGGTTATAGGCAAGAGGCTGCCATCCCCAAATTTCTTTACCATCGGGTGAGACTTCTCCTCCTAAAGAAACAATACCATCACTTATGACTTTTGCCACCCAAACAGTATCACCATCATCGTTGACAACTGGATTTCCAAATTCATCGTTCTTGATGTAGGCATCCAGATGGCTGTTGGGAGTTACTTCAACCTCAGCACAAATAAATGGTCCAAACTCATATCCATATCCTAGTCCCTCCCATACAATATCGGTCACTCTATTCCCAGGGCTTGAAATACTCCCATAGTTCCATATTTCTGTTGTTATCTTATTACCGTTAAGAATAGCCTTCTGTCTCCTAAGAAGTTGTGGGTCATCATCCTCATTCATTTGTTTTAAGAGAATATTTTCGCGCCATCTGTAAAATTCCTGATATTGCGACTCTGTCCAATCCTTTTCCGGAACAAGATTCTCTGATATCGGACCATCATGATTTTCACTAAATGGCCAAATACCATGAACCGGATTAGTAAAAAATAATAGCAAACCAGTAAGGGATAATATGGTTATAACACTTCTATAAATTGATGCAATAATATTATTCATCTAAATCTAAAGCAAAATTAAAAGTCAACTGAAATCCCACCCTGTATAGACCTCGGCGAACTGTAATAGTATGGCCTAACTTGATACTCTTCCCAGGTGTGCACCCCTGGCTCTCCATAGTGATCCTTGAAAGCTTCTGTTTCCTGTGAAGATCTATTCACAAAAGTATAACCTGCCCGTCCGGTATCGTTAAATACATACCTCTCACTTCTGGTATCGAAGAGATTATATATTTTCATGAATAAAATTACATTTATTCTACCGAGGTCTAAGTTTTTGTGAACTCTCACATTGACATTGTTCTGCCACGGCTTTCGTGCACTATTGGGGTTTGGTATATAGTTTGCGAACGGAATATTTGGCGTGTATGGCCAGCCTTGAGATAGTTTCCCAATAAAGCTGACACCCCACTGGCCCGGTTCGCTGATAGTCAGAGTAGCGCTCATAACGTGACGCTGATCCCAGTTAAGCGGTACTATCTTTTTTTCTTCCTCCTCTCCTGTTAAAGCATTAAAATAAAAGGATCCAGATGTAACACTATTTCCTTCAGTTACCTGATATGAATAATCCAGAAACATAGAAGTTCTTGAAATACGGTCATAGCGCTTTGTAAGGCTGAGGGTAAATCCTTTTACATTTCCATAATCTTTATTCAAATAAATTGAGTAAGATGCAGGTCCATATGTCGGTGATAAATAATCTATGGATTGTAGTGCTAGCAGGTCGCGAATGTCCTTATAGTAGGCACTCACATCGATAGCAAGAATCCTTGAGAACTGTTGCTGTAAACCGAACTCATAGAGTACCGTTTTTTCTGGCTTTAGGTTTGCATTTCCAACAGTAGGTGAAATATTGGCACCAAAAATACTGGCCTTATAGAGCCGCCGTAGTGTTGGAATCTGATAAAAATGACCATAACTGAAATGGAGGATGCCCTCATCAGTTATAGGAAATGAGACCCCCAACCTTGGAGATACCATTGATTTTTTACTGGCTACTTTCCTTTCTCCCTCAGGATTCAGAAGGTCTGATATATAATCATCATTGGGGTCAAAGAAATCATAGCGAACACCCACATTAACTATCATATCTGGGTACTCAATCTTATCCTGAATATAGGAGGAAGCAAATAGGGCCTGTTTGTTGTAATAGTTGTGGCTTGGAGATTCATTTGCCGGCGGCACAGTAGGCTGGGGATATTCATAGCCATCATAGAGCACAGTAAAGTTGTCTTCCTCAAGATTATCTATCCTGACATTTGCTCCAATTTTTATCTCGTGCTTACTTGTTATTTGACTTGTTAGGTCAAACTTCCCGCCTTTTGAGTTAGATTCTCTGGAGTAGTGACCCATCTGGGTCCCTCCAAACACAAATGTCGTGGAAGGCGGTGATCCGAGGATCCAGTTTGTAGATACATATCGCTCATCATTGGGGTCTTCATACAAATACTGCTTGAAGTCTGTGGTTGAATAGAAAATATTTGCTTCATAATAGGATCGCTCAAAGGCCTGAGTTAATCTGAGTGAGTAATTATTGTTTCGGGTAAAATAATTATATGTCCCATCAGGATTATATTTATATGCATGGGTATAGGATTTCCAGTCTCTGCCATCATGGAGTAGCTGTGCAGAGAGTTTTACTTTTGGTGAAAATCGGTATGTAAGCTTGGACAGAAAGTTCAGACGATTAGATGGATTCATAGGGACGTATTCATTGTCACCACCGAGCTCTATAACCCAATAATCAGAAACTCTGAAATCCGCAAAGTCATCTGGATTATGTTCTCTCTGTCCATAAAGATATCCCTTATTGTCACTGTATTTTCCGCTGACATTAAACGTAAATTTATTTCCTCTGGAAAGCAGAGGAACCGGACCGTTCAGAGACCCTTCTAAGACTTTATTCGAAAAATAATCCACATCATCAATATTCATAAATATGTCCGTATCGCCAGACATATAATCGCCTGTATATGTCGATACACTTCCGTGGTAATTTGATCCACCTTCTTTGATCTGGAGATTTACTATTCCGCTCATGGCATTACCATATTCTGCATTGAACGCACCACTGACGACCTTCATCTCTTCCAAAGCCTTGTTGGATATATTTACTGCCAGGCTGTTTGTAAAAAACGGGTTGGCTACGGAGACACCATCTATGTAGTATCCCACTTCATTCGAGCGGCCGCCACGGATATGTAGTTCCCCTCCTGCACCCTGGTTTACCCCAGCCTGCGTTGTTAGAACACCCAAAAAAGATTCAACCGGCATATCCTTGATATCTTCACTGGTACGAATCTTCTGAGATGAGGTTAGATCTTTTTGAACTAGTGGCCGCTCTGCCACCACCGTCACTACATCTCCTTCAATGACCTCTTGTTTTAAAATAAAGTCCTGTCGGGTGGTCATCCCGGTATTTATAGTGAGGGACTGCACGCGGTGCGTAGCATATCCAATAAACATAGCTCGGAGAGTGTAGGCTCCCGGAGATACATTCAGAATTACGTACTCTCCATTTATATCTGTTGATGTCCCCAAGGTGATTTCTTCAACAATAATATTTACCCCTGGAAGAGGTTCACCTGTTTCAGCACTAGTTATCTGACCAGAAATTTTTCCGCCTGAAGCAATAAGTGAAGAAATAAACAATATAGAGGGGATGAGTTTACGTTTTTGAATCATTAATATAATCTTTTGCTTTTTCAATAATTATAAGTTTGAAGTTTACCTCTAATAGTGCAAAACAATAAAAATAAATCTAAATATCCATGAAAAATATTCTTAATTTCCTGCTCAAAAAGAAATGACACGAATAACTTAACCAAGGAGAATATATGAAAAAAACTGTTATTAGTTGGGCAACCCTTTTCCTTATGATTTCATTTGTTTTTGCTGAGGGAGGCTTTGTTCAAAAAGACTTTGCACCTGCAGTGATAGGAAGTGATTCGCTATGGGGGGGGACGGTATCAACCGGTGCCCGTGCTGTTTTGGCAGGGACAGATTTGGATGGTGACGGTAAACATGAAATATGGGCTACATCCTATGCAAATGGTGGCCAAGTATATTGTTTTGAACAATCTGGGTCTGATACGCTGGAGCTTGTCTGGACTTCTGAGCTTACAGCATCTACGTATGGATATGGAACTCGGTGGGTACAAACAGGTGATTTAGATAGCGATGGAAATGGTGAGGTAATTTTCTTTATAGGTAATGACCAAACAGATCCGGTAGCTGGACTTCATGTCTATGAGTGGGATGGCTCAGATAATGGATATGGTACCACCGCAGATTTCCATGTAAATTTTTTAGCAGGCTTAAATGATTCTTTAAAATACGCAAGGCCTGAACATTTCTCTGTGGCAGATATTGATGGCGATGAAAAAGATGAAATAATAATGGCATCAAATGGAGGCACTAACCCAAGCTATGGAACTCAAGATGGCTCAACAGCCTACTCTGAGGATCGATTCATTATTATGTCTGTCACTGGTGATATAGGTGGCTTTGGTGCTGCTATTGTGGAAGAATTTTCAATGTCTCCCAGAGATGCTGATAAAGATGGTGTAATAGAGAGTGCTTTAGGTGGTGGTAGTCCACAGGCAGCAGTGGTTTGTGATACAGATGGCGATGGTCTTCTTGAGGCAGCCTGTTTTTCCTGGAATAATCTGGCTGTATTTTTTATTGAAGCTACCGGACCGGATGCATACACTATAGGTGACACTACCTTTGTTAAACTCGCAACTAACGATGATTGGACACTTGCACCTACAGCCGCGGATATGGATGGAGATGGTAAACATGAAGTTTATGTTGCTGGTTATTATGACCAAGCTCTCTTTGCAATCGTTGATGGTAATGGAGATGCAACACACCTTGTTGACAGCACCGAAACTGCAGTCATAGCATCAGGGCCAGCACATGGAGCGCACGCAACTCCTGGATTTGGTGTTTTTGTTGGTGGAAATAGTGGAAGCGATATTCACAAACTTGACCTTGCTTCTGGTGGAAATCCTCTCGACTCCACTCATTGGACCCTATCATCTTATGGCCTTGATAACTCAAATGCAGGATTTGTTGCAAAACTTGGCTCAGGATTTGATTTCGATGGCAATGGCTCACATGAGGTTGTTCTCGCATATATGAGTGTAACAGACAGTCTCCAAGTCATTGATGGAACAGATACTACCATGGTTTTAAATACTGGTGCGTTTGGCGTAAGAGTAGCTGAGTGGAATTCAGAGATGTCCATAAGAGATATTACATTGATTATGCCGGACGATTACAGACTGGAACAAAACTATCCGAATCCATTCAACCCCACTACGAAAATTGAATATTATCTGCCTATAAACAACGATATTTCCCTGACTATCTACAACATGCTTGGGCAGGAAATTGTGAAGCTGGTTAACAATAAACAAACAGAAGCTGGTTCTCACAATATTCTTTGGAATGGTACTGATATGAACGGAGCGAAAGTGGGAAGCGGTACCTATATCTATGAACTGAAATACGGAAACTTTTCCAAAACCCGTCAAATGACCTTAATCAAATAACTGTTTTTATAACACAAAAAAAGCCTCCGAATTATCGGGGGCTTTTTTTTTCTCTAATATTCTAGCTAAATTAAAAGGAATATTCACATATCTAAAAATGAGTTAATACTTTGACTAATCCCCTAAAGATATATTTTTTTATACTATTGTCAAATCTTTGTGCTCTCAATATTGATTCTAACTCAGAGTTCCGCTCAACCTGGGTTATAACCTGGAACCATATAGATCGTTATGCCTCATCATCTACCAACCAGTCTAGGGTGAGAGAGATCATGGAAAATCACAAGCAGGCAAATATGAATGCAGTTATTTTTCAAGTACGTCAGGGTGGGACATCCTATTATGAATCATCTTATGAGCCATGGGGATATTATGCAGGATACAGTTATCCGGGTTATGACCCTTTGGAGTATGCCATTGAACAGGCACATGAGAGGGGGCTAGAGCTTCATGCCTGGTTCAATGTTTTCCAAACATCAAGCACTCAACCTGGAGCGCCAGCTGCTGAACACCCCGAGTGGGTTTGCAGAGATCAAAATGGATTTACCATGGATTCCTATCGATCCCTCTCCCCAGGGCTATCAGAGGTGCGAGATTATACCGTTAACGTTGCCATGGAGATCGTCAATAACTATGATATTGATGGCCTACATCTTGACTATATTCGATGGAATGAACATACAAATAGTCTTAACAGGGAATCAGTAGATCACATTGATGAACTTCTAAGAACAGATGGAACGATCACCGATGAAGAGCTCGCAGCTTTATCCATGCGTTCAGGTAGATATCTCTATGATTATATGCATCCATACAGCGCGGGAGTACCGGAAGGCTTTAGTACATGGGAGGACTGGTGGAGATGGTCTGTTACAGAGTTTGTTCGGACCCTCCATGATTCTATACAGGCGGTCAAGCCTCACGTTCGGCTTTCAGTTGCAGCGCTGGGGAAATATAACTGGTCAGGTTGGCAGGGATATGGTACCGTATATCAGGATGCAGCGCTTTGGTATAATGAGGGCTATATTGATCAGCTAATGCCAATGCACTACCATTGGTATACCTCTGGAGGGTTCTATGGAATGCTCGAAGGTGATTGCCCGGAGTGCTGGGGGCAGTTTATCCAGCCCGGGGTCAGCGCTGGGAGATTATTTACATCTGGGCCTGGGTCATACATTTTAGAGGACTACAGTGTATGGAGCAATCATGAGTCTATTGTGGAAACCTGTCGATTGATTCCCTGGATCGATGGATTTCAGTTTTTCAGTTATGGCTCATGGGAGGACCGTAGCTATTGGTCAAGCGCAGGAAGTTCTTTCTTCAATTTGAAAGCAAAAATAAGACCTATATCTGCTAGCAGCACTAATTCAGCTACGCCCCCAACTCTAATATTAACTCCCATTGACTCTCTCACCCATGATATAACTGTGGTCCCATCTGATCCCGGTCAGGATGCCTGGTTTATATTGTACCGTTCATCAGGAGAAGAACTGAACCCCGCTCAGGCAGAGGTTGTGGACATTCATTTTAGCAATGCACCGTTTACAATACGAACTGGTTTCCAGGCTTCACGAGATTCAATTCTATTGTATGGCGCTACCCAGGCAGATCGATTTTGGAACGAAACTATCCTATCTTCAGTCGTGATGGCCAGTACCGTTCCTATTCCTGATGAACCTAATTTGTATCAGAACTATCCTAACCCGTTCAATTACAAAACTACCATCCCATATTCAGTTCCATTCCCCGCACAAATTGAAATTGAGGTAATAAATTTATTGGGAGAACATATTACAACTTTAGTAAATCGGAATGAAATACCTGGATATAATCAGACTCATTGGAATGGGAAAAATAGAAATGGGTTTGAGTGTACCAGCGGTATTTATATTGTTCAAATGAAAATTGGGAGTGATGTGAAAATATCAAGAAAGATTTGTTTGATAAAGTAGTACAGAATAGCTTTATACTAAGATATCCTTGCTACATCATTTATATAGCTGTTATTATATTTGGCTAATTGAAAAAGGAATATTATTTTGGGTATTATTGATGAATAAACAACTAAATAAATATATAATCTAATTATGGATACAAATCGATCAGCGGCGCTTGACGCTTTCCGCGGAATAACCATTGCATTTATGATAATAGTTAATACTCCTGGGACATGGGCATATGTATATGCTCCTTTACGTCATGCTGAGTGGCACGGGTGTACACCAACAGACCTGGTGTTTCCTTTTTTCTTGTTTATCGTTGGTGTAGCCATGCGGTTCTCTCTAAAAAAAATTGACTATACCTTTTCTCCTGATATTACAAAAAATATTTTGGTGAGAATGTTTACTATTTTCTCGTTGGGCCTTCTGCTTTCAGCCTTTCCTTTCATACGACAGGATTGGAACTGGGAAAATTTTCGAATCATGGGAGTGCTACAACGGATCGGATTATCCTATGGCTGTGCGGCGTTGTTGATCCTCAAATTGAATCATAGACAGCTTGTTATATTCTCTGGAGCTCTTCTTTTGCTCTACTGGCTTATTCTGTGGTGTTTTGGTATTTTTAGTGGTTTGGATCCCTATAGTCTCGAATCTAATCTGCCTAGGTGGATAGATTTGGTTCTCTTTGGTGATTCTCATTTATATCATGGAACAGGAATTCCCTTTGACCCTGAAGGTCTCTTAAGTACGCTACCTGCTATCACTACAGTTATAATTGGCTATATTACTGGAAAAACTATACAAGAAATGGAGAATGGTATAAAAAAAATAAAATATCTTTTGAAAATGGGAGCTACAATCACAGTTATAGGGTGGATCTGGGGTTTCCTATTCCCTATCAATAAACAGCTCTGGACAAGCTCTTACGTACTATTTACTGGTGGTCTTGCAATCATGGCCTTGGCAATTATTATATTTTTTGTAGATATAAAGGGGCTCAAAAAATTAGCGCAGCCGTTCATAGTTTTTGGTACAAACTCTATTTTCCTGTTTGTCGCTTCCGGTCTATGGGTCAAAATAATTCTTAAAATTAAATTTATCCTAAATGGAAAAACTGTATCTGGATACACATATCTGTATCAGACCGTATTTCAGCCTCTTGCAGGTAACCTGAATGGCTCACTTCTGTTTGCTCTATCAAACGCTGTAGTATGGTGGCTGGTTCTCTACTATATGTATAGGAAAAATATCTTTATAAAGGTTTAATCTTTATCCCTATTAGCAAAAGTTTTTTCTCAGAATAATTGAGGATCAGAGAAATAATGAAATAGAAAAACCCCATAGGAATGGGGTTACAGTTATTTTTAGTTGGTACAGAATAAATTAATTCTGCAAAAATATTCTCACCCGCTTTATATTTTAAAAACATGTTAAAAACGGTAAACCTACATGTAAAATAAACAAGTATACTGTCACTATTATTATCGTATTTTATTGATTTTTCTTTAATAATATATTTATTTATCTATTTTTATCCTCACTATATAAAATGGTGCATAGAAATTTCTTGTTTATATTTTTAATAAAGTAGTGTAATATTTCCGTACCTATGAGGCCATTTTTCCGAATAAAAGAAGAG
>CAXRJK010000027.1:0-7333 GCA_964230865.1 Winogradskyella sp. | reverse complement strand
CTTTACTTAACCCGGAAGTGGAGACAATGTCATCCATTCGACTTTGATGATAACCGTTTTCTACGATTACGTTCAATGCTGCATCTAAAATTTGTTCTTTTCTTTTTACTTTTAATGTCATATTTATAATACAGACCGACCAGTCGGTTTATTTTAATCATATTAGATTATACAATGAAAAGCATTTTTTAATTATTATGGATCTACTCATGTAATTACATATAGTAGAAGTTCAAAGCCTCAATTCTTTATCTTTCATAAACATAAAAAATATCACTATGGTTTTAATTGCTTTCAGTTTGCTGGTAAGATAGAAAGTTATAAAATTGTATATTCTTGATATGAGTCTCTTAGTTCTGGTGAAATATTTTTGTAAAAAACATTTTGAAGTTAGCTAATTATTATTTTATTATTGCTAATGAGATTAAGTCTCAATAGCAATAAGATCAATAGAGATTTACATTTCTTATAAGGATGATAATCAAAAATGAAAAAAATAAATCAATCACTTAATCGTTTAATAATAATCACTTTCCTCTCTGGAGGGGTAACCATTGCACAGGATGATTTTTTTGAACCTGGTTATTCCATTGGGGGGTATGGAGAGCTTCATTATAATCGTTCACAGACAGGAAATAATGATGCAACTACAAAGCTGGATTTTCATAGGTTTATCATTTATTATGGATATTCATTCACAGAGCAATGGTCTTTTAAATCTGAAGTTGAACTGGAACATAATTTTGTTAAGGATAACCAAGGAGAATTGGAGTTGGAGCAGGCCTTTGTTAATTATCATACTAATGCATTTGGTTTTCAGGCAGGAGTAATTTTACCATCGGTTGGATTGATAAATGAATATCATGAACCACCCTTGTTTTTAAGTGTGGAACGACCTGAATACAATAAATATGTAATTCCGACTACATGGTTTGGTAATGGTGCAGCTGTATATGGGTCTCTTTCTGGAGTCAATTTGCGTTTTGCATTGATGGAAGACATGGAAGGAGAAAAAATAGGTGCAGGAATTCGAAGCGGACGTGGAAAAGGATATAATACAACTGCATACAGCTGGTTGAAAAATTTCAGTGCGAATTATACTGGATTTCCAGGGCTGAGAGCGGGGGGGTCTATTTCCATGAATGATGCACCAATTAACAATAATCCAGATTCAACGGTGTCATTTTCATTAGTTGAAATTAATGCAAAATATGATGCCAATAATATTTATGCTGTACTTGAATTTGGAAATATCTCTTATAAAAATAACCCCTCCGGTTACAACTCAAGCGGCGGGTTTTATATGGATGTAGGATACAATATTAGCGATATGATTGATATCGATGGAAAACTAATGCCATGGATTCGCTACTCAGACTACAATCGAGGGAAAATTGATGGGACAGTTGATCCAAACAAACACTACACTATCCAGAGATTTGGATTAACTTACTGGCCTATTTCAAATATAGCTTTTAAATTTGATTTTGGTAGACACAAGACCGAATCCTCTGAAGATGCGATAACTCAAATTAATCTCGGCGTTGGCTATAACTTTTAGTAAAGTAAAAATTTGAAGTCCTTTCACTAATCAAATTATAATCAATAGAATATTACTACAAAATATTTTGAAAAGATTGAGCCTCAAATATTCCTTTATTTTGATAAGTATGGTTAGCTTATTATCTGCTGGGTTAAAAGCAAAAACGGAATCACTGATTTATTCACATTTTGGAGATTCCGTTTCTATTTCCTTTAAAAAAGTTACTATACCTGAAAAAATAAAATTTCATGCTGAAAAAAACGCAGGTCTCCGATTTATAAAAAAGCATGTTTACATTTGGAAGATTACGAAGGGTGATGTTTTTTTGGGGTGTGCTTATTTAGATAATGTTATGGGGAAATCTCAACCCATCACCTTTGCTGTACTCTTTAATGCAGAAGGAAAAATTATGAATACTCACATCGTAAAATACCGTGAACCTATTGGTGGTGAGGTCTCTCATAAAAACTGGATGAATCAGTTTTCAGGTAGGACAAAAGATTCAACCTTTAAAATAGGAAGAGATATTAATGGAATAAGCGGAGCGACTATTTCTGTAAATGCGGTCACAAGAGGTATCCAGCGCAGTGTATTGATAACAGATTATTTATTAAATATAGCAAATGAATAGTTCACTTCCGAAATTATATCAACTATCGAAGTACTCTAAGTATTTACTTAGTGCTTTTCTTTTAGTTTTGATAATAGGAGTATCGGTTGGATTAATCTATGTTATGGAAACCACGTCATTTTCTGTAAAGGGTACAAGTGAGCATTATGCTGGGACAAAAATTACAGATGAATTAGATATTCCTGAAAAATATCCCAAGAATTTTGAAGGAATGTTATTGACAACGCATACTCACCTGATCTCCTTTGCTTTTATATTTTTGGCAATGGGGACAATATTTATGATGAACACAGTGGTAACGGAAGGTTTGAAAATATTTATAATAATTGAACCATTTATTTCCGTACTGGGAACATTTGGTTCTATTTGGGGTGTCCGTTATCTCTCTGAATTATTTAGTGTTCCCATTATGCTCTTCGGAATATTAACTTATCTAACATTTTATTTTATGGCAGGAATACTTCTATATGAGCTCCTTTACAAAAAAAATAATTCTGTCTAACACATAATATTTAGTAAACCTTTGAAAAAAATATTGGCACTATGAAACATTTGTTTTATTATTCGACTCTTTATTCGAAAATTAAACTATAATTATATTATGACTATATCTCAGAGACAGCTTGAAGAAAGAAAAATGCGCCAAGAGAGGATTCTGAATGGAGCATTAGAAGTTTTTAAATCCAAAGGTCTTGACAGAGCTACTATGGATGAAATTGCTCAGAAATCAGGTTTCGGAAAAGCTACACTATATTATTACTTTCATTCAAAAGAGGAAGTCTTTGCTGCTATCATGGAGGAAGGCTGGGAAAAGCTATGGATTAGTTTAGAGCCGGTCATCTCTGGAGAAGAAGGCTCAAGAAAAATTTTCATTAATGTTTTATTGAAGATTGCCGAAAATGCACGAAATCGTCCCGGATTGTATGAATTTTTATTTAATGCACCGAAGGCTATTCATTTTGAAGAGCAGCCTTGGAAAAAATATCAAGAGAGAATGTATCGGACTATTCAGGGACTTTTAGAAGATGGTGTAAAGGCTGGTGAATTTCCAAATATCAATCCACAGCTATTATTCAAAGCAATGGGCGGTTTATTCATGGGATTGGTACTTATGGGAGACAGAAAAAAGCAGATATCTGAAAAAGATATTGAAGAACTTCTAAACCAGTTAATTATGAACCCGCAAGATAAATAATGGTATATCGATTAGCGTTTTTTTTAATCATAATTCTTACTCTACCCCGAGCTAACACAGTCTCCGGTCACGTGAGAGATAACATAACAAAAAAGTCTATACCCAATGCTAATGTATACATCATGGAAACAGGTCAAGGGATGGCTTCTGATCCATATGGTTATTTTGAAATGGAAATTCCCATTGGAGCATATACTCTGGTAACCTCTGTTATTGGTTTTAAGACTGATGCTCGTGAAATAATAATTAAGGATGAAAATGATTTAAAACTAATCATTGGTCTCCAAACAGAAATACTTGAATATAGTGAGCTACGAGTTAGAGGACTTTTTAATACCCGATTAGGCTATGAGTCTGTTGATGTCATTAACTCTGATGAAATAACGTCAATGGATAAAGAATCCGTTTCAGATTTGCTTAGAGATATACCTGGAGTGGATGTTCAATTTGCCCATGCAAATGGTAGGAATGTAAACCTTTCCATCCGAGGCTCATCAGATTATAAGCCTGGCGGATATAATAACCGTGTACTGGTTTTACTTGATGGTTTTCCAATTCTTATTCCTAATAGCGGAAGTATTGACTGGAGTTCATTGCCATTAGAAAGTATCCAGCGTATTGAAATTGATAATAGTCCTGCATCAGCTCAATATGGACATAATTCAATGGGAGGTGTGATCAATTTAATTACAAATAACAATAGCTTAGATAATGGTACAGTTATCAGGATGTCTGGTGGTATAAACTCTACGGGTCAGTTAAGCTTAGACAATAAAAATAAAAAAGGAAAATGGGTTTATGGTTTTAATGCTACAGTACGATCATCCGAAGGTCATCGTTTTAATTCTGATGATAATACAACTCGACTCAGAACATTTCTTAGGTATGGAGATAATAAAGGTAGGACATACCGCCTAAACCACATTATCTCATATTCTGATATTGGGCACCCGGGTTTTGTTAGCAGTACATCCTATCGGAGGTCTGAGAGACTATCTCAATATCTTCAGCTGCATGGTTTTTATCCAATTTCCAATGGACTTTCCATGTCTCACTCAATATTCATAAACAAATTTGATACCCACTATTATCCTCGACAATATTATCCTGATGACTATACTGATACTAGCCAAACATATTATAATGATTTTATGTTAGGATTCCGATCTGAAATACTTATTACAAAATGGGCAAGGTGGATTTTATTGATAGGTACAGATATGGATTGGAGCTTTTCAGACGTAGATGTATTTAATTCTATTTATGATACACCGTCACAGGTCTCTGTTGGTGAATTCGTACAATCCAAATACTCAATTGGTAATGGTTGGAATTTAGGCTTGGGCCTTCGCTTTGATTATCGCCGTTCAGAACCCGGAGGTAACTATCAGAATCGAATTTATACAAACTGGTCACCAAAAATTAATCTTATGTATACTTTGCGGGAGAAACGCGCTTTTACTCTAGCATACAGTGAGGGATTTCGCGCCCCATCTTTATCGGAATTATATCTTTATTATGAATCATCATATGGTTTAATTACACAGGGAAATCCAAACCTGATAGCTGAAAAAGTTCAAGCCATTGAATTAACTTATGAACACCCTCACAGTGATGTCTGGTTTTGGAGTATCTCTATATTTCATAACCATTATGAAAACATGATTGATTTTGTTTATACTATTCCTGTTATTGCAGTCAACAGAGGAGGTGTAACAGGTTCAGGATTAGAATATCATATTAAATGGCGACCTAAAAGGAATTTAAACTTACATGGAAGTTATTCTTATCTGGACATGATGGATAGAGGAGGTGAACCTATTTTATATCGTTCTAAACACCGTGGTCAAATAAATATACAGTATGAAATGAAATTGCTCAACATACAGTTAAGATTAAAAGCTTGGTCAAAACAGTTATATGAAGATTTTCTAAGTGAAAATCATTTTGATTTTCCAATTAAAATACTTCCAGAGAGGATAATTCCCGAGCTTATTTTTTCAAAGAAATTCAAAGGATTTACTGGGTCATTTCATATAGCTAATTTATTTAATACACAGTATGAACTTATTCAAGATTTTCCGATGCCAGGTCGAACCTGGCAATTCAATTTAACCAAAACACTTTAATAACTTAATAATGGAGAAATAATGAAATTTACCAGAATTTATTTTGTATTATCACTTTTGTCAATCATGATTTTTGTAACTTCCTGTGAAGATAATGATACTGAAGCACCAACTCTCCCAGAATTTGGATCGATCTCCGGTGTTGTTGTTTTCACTGGTACCTGGCCTGATAGTGGTGAAGTATTAATAACGCTAGATACGCAATATCCGCCAATAGGACCACCTGCAGGCTACAAGTTTATAACAAGTAGTGACTTACAAAATAGTGAGTATATTTACAGTTTTGAAAATCTATCTTTTAGAGATTATAGTGCTTTAACTGTAACATATTGGCCTCAAGGCTACGAAACAGCCGGCACAAATTACAGTCTCATAGGCAGCTATATAGAAACCATTAGTGTTACACAAGAGAATGCTGATCTGACTATAGATATTGACGCAACATTTAATTAGTTCAATTTTAAAAAAGGCCTGTAAAATCGTTGATTTAGATTTTGCTATTACAAATTATTGATGAGTTATAATCATAAATTCATTCACTTTATTAAAAAAAATATCCTGTGATATTTGCAAATGTATGTAATAGAATTGGAAGGATGAGGCTTCCGGTACACAACCTCACGACTATCCAAAGTGCTCCATAGATACCAGCAACTGGATTATACCAAGGACGAAATATAAAGCTCCAATCCCCATCTGAAGAGATCGAATGGACCGCCCAAAACTGGATTGTAACAATTGTAGCTGCCAGAATAATAGGGTAATAATTTTTTTGGTTTACATCATTAATAGAAAACCCTTTAAAAAGCATCGCGAGTAGTAACCCGCGAAACCACAGCTCTTCATCCAGTGACGGCATAGTTGCTTGATAAAGTATATCGATGGTTGGTTCAGATTTTATTCCAGGGAAATAAATAGTATTCCAAGCGACAGTCGCAATCATAGTAAAAATAGCTATAGCAATGCCCAGACGCGGTAATGGCCCTGTTTGAGCTAAAGAAAAACCTACTTGTTCTAAGTTTTTACCAAAAAAAACTATAATAAAAATTAAAGTATAGACAATAGAAAAAATTTTACCCTCCCAGTTGTAATGACCGCCAACCCAGTTCCCAAACATGCCACCAGATCCTAAGAATAATATAAGTTTCCCTGTAAATGCAATAATTACAATCGATGTAAGCCAATACAATTTTACTCGATTGCGAAGCAGTAATGAGGCAGCAGATATCAATCCTAATAAAAATAAGGTTTCATATACTGTTATCTGAAACGCTTGTTCTGTCATAATTAATAATTTAGGAATAAATCATGTTCTTTTTTTGTTATTTATCCAAGAATAACTCTCGTAATTTTCCCTTTGTATGAAGTATTTTAATATAAACTCACCTGTTGCACCAGTACATAGCGAGCCTAAATTTCAATCTGAGATGGTGACTCAGGCAATTTTAGGGGAATCTTGTAGCGTCTTAAAATAGTATAAAGAATGGAGGTATGTGGCCCAGAGTGATGGCTATGAGGGGTGGATACATTCATTTTATGGTGTTGATGCAGAAAACCCCTATGAGGCAACGCACACTTTTTTTGATTTGGCGGGGTCATCAAAGGATGAAAAAGAAAGTAGAAAAATATTTTATGGCTCAAAATGTAACCTAACAAGTGCAAATAAATTAATATTCCCTGATGGTTTGGAAGGGTCTACACAAAATGGATTTCAATCAGATCCGTTTACTACATCCAGAGATCATATATTAAACGAAGGGAGAAAATTGTTGGGAGTTCCATATTTATGGGGAGGAAAATCATCACTTGGAATAGATTGTTCCGGATTTATTCAA
>CAXRJK010000026.1:0-11486 GCA_964230865.1 Winogradskyella sp. | reverse complement strand
ATTTTTTGTCACATTTGTACCGCCGCCCTTAATATCCAAAGCGAGTACACCCAATTCTCTCATCCGAAATCCTTTAATTTTAAATTGATACCTTTTCAATCTTTTATCACAATTTCCATCCAGCCAACTGTTTAACTCCAGATCATCATCCCATAATTCCCAGTTAAGAGCTTCCATCAACCTTTTACTGAAGCATCGTGCCACGCCATGAGTTCTCCCTTTTAATTTCCTTCGCCATGCTTCATACCTATCCACTCGATTATTTAAAAAACCATAGCCATCCCATTTACCCAATGTAAACTGTTGGAGGTCAAGAAAATATAAATCTATCAGACCAACTGCATCTTCTCCTTCTTCTATCTTTTTTAAATATTGTTCAATAATGTTACTTGTTACCCAATCATCAGAATCAATTCTAAATACTGCATCAGGGCTGAACTGTTTGGTTGCTCTACTAGCTGAATTGTACTTACGGTTAAGTGGAGCATTTTCACACTCTACGTAAAAAAAACCTCTTGATTCACATAAGTTCTGTGATTTAATACCCTCTGAACCCACCGCAATTAATTTTATATTTATTTTATCAATTAATTCAGATTGGATATTTTTAAAGCGATCCAATACAAGTTTTGTCAACTCAGGACGTTTCCAAACAGCAGTAATAAGAGCAACTGTAGGCTTATCCATCTTAAGCAATTAGATATTTTGAAACTGTACTGTGTGCAAAGTTGAATACTTTCCTTTCGCCTTTAATAATTCAATATGGCTCCCCTTTTCAATAATTTCACCTTTATCTAGAACAATAATTTGGTCTGCATTTTTTACTGTAGAAAAACGATGTGCGATAACTAAAACGGTTCGATCTTTCATTAATTGCTCTAATGCCTGTTGAACTAATTGCTCTGATTCAGTATCCAAAGATGATGTAGCCTCATCCAAAATAAGAAATGGAGGATTTTTCAGAATCGCCCTGGCTATGGATAAACGCTGCCTTTGTCCCCCAGATAATTTCACTCCCCTTTCTCCAATTACAGTATTTAGTCCTTCAGGAAGTGCTTCTATAAATTCCATTGCATTTGCAGCTTTTACAGATGAAATAACCTTACTTTCCGAGACATCTGGTTGACCATAAGATATATTATTTCTTACAGTATCATTAAACAATATTACTTCCTGACTGACAATGCCCATCATTCTGCGGAGTTGTGCAAGTTTTATATTTTTAATATTTACTCCGTCTACACATACAGAACCTGAAGTGACATCATAAAACCTAGGGATAAGATCTGCTATGGTTGACTTTCCCGCTCCACTAGAGCCAACTAAAGCAACTATCGAGCTTTTTGGGATTGTAAATGAAACATTTTTTATAACTGACTGAGAATCATCTGAATATGAAAATGTCACATCATTAAATTTTATTTCTTTTGAAAATGAGTTTATATCCTTTGCGTTAGGTTTGTCTTCGATATCTGGTTTCGAGTCCAAAATATTGAACACTCGTTCTGAAGCAGCAAAACTGTTTTGCAGTGCTATGTTCACCGAACCTAAATTTTTTATGGGTGCAAGCATTGCGAACAATAAAAGAATAAATCGCAGAAAATCTTCAGACGATAATGAATCTGTCTGTATAACCTGTAGCCCTCCATACCAAAGCAACAAGACTCCTATTGATACGCCAATCATCTCATTGATTGGAGTTGCAAGGTTATCCAATTTTGCCCTGCGCATTAACAGTTTTAAGAATCGGTTACTTTCTCCTTTAAACCGTTTTACCTCATGATGTTGATTTGCAAATGCTTTTATTACCCGCATAGAAAATATCGCCTCTGTTAACAACTGCATGATGTGGGCAATTTTCTCTTGGATACGTCTCGATTTCCTCCTGATACTCTTTCCTACATTCATATACAAATACGCAGCAAATGGTAGAGTGAGAATCGCAATCAGTGCCAAATTCCAATCAATAACAAACAGTAGAAAAGAAAATGCAAGAATGTTAACAGGTTCAACCAAAAGTTTCTGAAAAACATTAGTAAATGCATCCTGCATCACTGCTACGTCGTTCATTAATATTGAAGTTAATTCACCGGTTTTCTTTTTATTAAAAAAACTCATAGAAAGAGTATGTATGTGCCTATATAGATCATTTCTTATCTGGACAATCAAGGAATACTGTACCTTTGAAACCAAAATATTTTTTATATAAAGGAAAATATTTTTAAATAAAAATACAATAAATATGACCCAGCAAAGCTGCTTTAGGGATTCTAATTGTGTGTCTTTTAAAATGAGTTTATTACTCAAATATTTAATTGTGTTATTTAAGTTTAAATCAGATGAGTCAGACCATTGCTTTTGTTCTAAAATAATTGAATCAAAGTCTGTTAAGATGTTATTTATCAATGATGCAGTTAACCATATTGATAAGCTGTTCAGTAAAACAAATAATACAGCTGCTATAGTAGAACACAAAAGGAAATACCAGTATTTTAATACTAGCTTTGCAAGTCTTTTGTACACAGGAGTTTTCATAGGGTTAAATGAGAATTAAAGTGCTGGAATAGATGATAATTTACGTGGATGAAGTTTGGAAAAAAAGATGAAATCCAACTAGTCCAAAAACATAATCCAATGAGGTATATTTGCTTCAAAAAATTTTTTCCCTTCTCTTTTAAAACCAAGGTGTTCATAAAACTTAACTACCGGTTCTTGTGCATGTAAATAGATGTTATGTTTTCCTTTTAATTCTCTTAAAATAAATTTAACCAACTGTCCACCAATCCCATGTAAGCGGAAATTCTTTAATACTGCAAATCGTTCAAGTTTTATACCTTTTACGGTCTTTCTCCATCTCGCTGTTCCAACGGGATTTCCATTATATTCTGCTAAAATATGATTGCAATCATATTCGAATTCGTCCCATTCAATATCTTCTGGAACATTTTGTTCCTCAACAAACACTTTTTTCCGTATTGCAAATGCAAATTTTAAATCCTTTTCAGATTTTATATTTTTAATTTTAACTTTCAATAGTTATGTTCCTGTATCAATAAATGCTATTTACAGTAAAGCTGCTTTTTTATTCAACCGCTAAACATAAGAACTATGAAAAGTAAAAACAAACAAGTGATTGTAATAGGTGATAGAATTCTGATAAAACCAGATGAGGGCGAAAAAAAATCTGCTGCTGGGTTATATTTGCCAGCGAGTGTTCTTGAAAAACAGGATGTGAGAAGTGGTATAGTAGTAGAAGTTGGCCCAGGAATTCCCTTAGGGAATCCTGACGAAAATATTGAAGAGCCCTGGAGACAGTCAGAAAAAAAAGTTGCCTATTTCCCTCCTCAAGCAGAACTAGGCGACTATGCTTTATTCCTGAACAAAGCTGCTATTGAGATAAAGGTCGAGGACCAGTCTTATTTAATTGTACCGCAATCTGCAATATTAGTATTAATTCGGGATGACTTTGATACATTAACTGACTAACCAGCCAAAATTTTTGAGCACCGCAGGAATTTACATCCACATTCCCTTCTGCAAAACTAAGTGCAACTATTGTGATTTCTATTCCATTACTGATAGGGAGGATGATGCAGAGTTATATATATCCGCTCTTTGCAAAGAAATTTCAAGATCATCTCTAGAAGATTATCCATGGTTATTTGATACTCTGTTTATTGGCGGTGGGACACCATCTCTGCTTACCGGAAGGAAAATCGAAAAAATTCTTACTGCATTGTCACACAAAATCTCTTTATCAAATTTTATCGAAAAAACCATCGAAATCAATCCCGGTGAGGCGTCCTTAGAGAATTTAACTGATTTTAAAACCTTGGGAATAAACAGAGTGTCAATGGGTGTTCAATCGTTGGATTCAAACCTTCTCCAGTTTCTATCCCGTTCCCACTCAGTAAAAGATGTCTTTAGCACCTACGAAAATGTCCGAAAAGTAGGTTTTGAAAATGTGAACTGTGATTTAATTTATTCAATTCCGGGACAGACCAAAGAAATATGGAAAAGGGATCTGGAAACAATTATAGATCTTAACCCTGAACATATCTCTGCTTACATATTAACAGTTGAAAAGGGAACAGAGTTGTTCCAAATGGTCAAATCAAAGATGGTGACCATGCCGAAAAATAGTGAGTCAGCAGATTTGTTCAGTTTCACACAAGATCAACTAAATAATTCTGGATTTTTTTCATACGAAATTTCAAATTTTTGTAAACCTAAAAGGGAGTGCCTTCATAACCTACATTATTGGAAAATAAATCCATACATAGGGTTTGGACCATCGGCTCATAGTTTTGATGGATCCTGCAGGTGGAACAATGCTGGTTCATTAGATCACTATATACAAAAAATAAATGGGAAACATTCGCCAATTTCTAGATCTGAGGCACTTACAGAAATCCAGCGGGTAAATGAAATAATTGGTTTTGGTCTTCGCTTGAGTGGCGGAATTGAGTTGATAACAATTCCTGAATTATTTAGGGATCAGCTATTAGAAAATGTAAAGCGTAATAAGAAAAAATGGAGAGGGTTTATCAAACATAATAATGGCAGAATCTATCTAAACAAAGAGGGATATGCATTTGCCGATGCTATTGCTGTGGATTTACTTCTTTAACAAAACTTCAACTCATAACTTATTAATAGGTAAAATGTTTAATGGTTTCTCCTTCTCCACCAATTCCTGTCATTGCTTCAATCCCAAGTTTGATATGAAGGTCCACATATTTTCGTGTAACTTCTCTATCTGACTCTTCTGTTTTTACTCCCTCAGGAATCATAGGTGTGTCAGAAACCAAGAGCAGAGCTCCTCGGTTAATTCCATTTGAAAATCCAGTTATAAATAGTGTGGCAGTCTCCATATCTATCCCAAGTACCCTTATCCTTTTTAAGTACTCTTTAAAATCGGCATCATGCTCCCATACACGGCGATTTGTCGTGTAAACCACCCCAGTTCGATATTCAATATTTCTCTCTACTAAAATTTGTGATACATATTTATGAAGTTTGAATGATGGCATAGCGGGAACTTCTTTCGGGAAATAATCATCACTTGTTCCTTCTCCACGAATGGCAGCAATTGGTAGGATAAAATGACCAAGTTCCGTCGTTTTTTTTAAACCACCACATTTTCCTAAGAAAAGAACACCTTTGGGGTTCACTGCAGATAAAAGGTCCATAATTGTCGCTGCATTTGAACTCCCAATTCCAAAATTGATAATGGTCAATCCTTCATTATTGGTTGCAAGTGTCATAGGTCCACCTTTTCCATAAACCTGAGTTTCAAAAATTTCTGCAAATTTTTCAACATAGTTTTGGAAATTTGTCAAGAGAATCCATGACCCTATACTGTCTGGATCAGCGCCAGTATATCTCTTAAACCAGTTTCTTGAAATTGCTTTCTTTTCTATCATACATCTAGTGTCAAAGAAACAGGACAGTGATCAGAGCCCATCACATCATCGTGTATATCTGCATCTATTACATTTTGTGTAAAACTCTCATTTACAAAAAAGTAATCTATGCGCCAGCCTACATTCCTTGCACGCGCACCAAACCGGTATGTCCACCATGAGTATCTGTCCGGTTCTTGATGAAACATTCTAAATGTATCTACCCATCCTTGGTCTACATAAATGTCTAGTTTTTCTCTCTCAATGGGCATAAACCCTGAGTTGTTAATATTGTCCTTAGGTCGCGCTAAATCAATGGGATGGTGGGCAGTATTCCAATCACCAGCTACAGCCACATTGATTCCTGAATCTACCTGTTCATTAATTATAGGGAGTAGCTCATCATAAAAATCAAGTTTATATTGAAGTCGCTCGTCATTTTTCTGTCCATTGGGGAAATATATATTGTACAATAGAAATGACTCGTGTTCTGTTATTAACACCCTCCCTTCACTATCAAATCGTTCAATTCCCAACCCTTCCTGTACAAATAGCGGTTCTTTTTTACAAAAGGTCGCTACACCGCTATACCCTTTTTTTTGTCCAGAGTGAAAATAAGCATAATATCCGTGCTCTTTCAATAATGCATCAGATAATTGGTCTTTATGCGCTTTGGTCTCCTGAACACATAGAATATCCGGTTGGTTTGAATCTATCCAATTTAAAAATCCTTTTTTTTCCGCTGCTCTAATTCCGTTTACATTCCATGAAAACAACTTCATTTATCCTTCCTTTCAAATATAGTGATGTGTTCAAATCTATTCATTTCCATTTTTTCTTTTATAAACAAGGTATTAAATATACTGTTGATTAGTGAATTTTTTTTAACTTTTGATATTCCCTTACCGGATAAAGTTAAATGTCATGAGTAGTAGAGTAAGAAAACGGAAAATATTAAATAAAAGAGGAAATTCTTTTTTTGAAGAATACAATTTTGAAATTCTTGTTTTTGGATTGTTAAGCGTTGGCTTTTTTCTTTTGTGGGAAGATTGGAATATTAAATTTGTTGCTTGGAGTGTTATTACCAACACTGTGAAAATTTTTGTCACTTTTGTTCGGGATTTTTCTGTTAGTTTAGGTAATTTAATTTCAGGAGTAGAGACTTCTGATATTATTGGTATTGTACTTATTTTAACTGCATTGGCTTTAATATTAAATCGTGCTAGGATGAGAGTAATAAGTAACCATCCAGAGTTATCTTCATGCCCAAATTGTAATGGTGGTCTAAGTCGTAGCCATCGTAGAAAGAGGCATAGAGCTCTTGGCCTCATTGTAAACCGTAAATTAAAAAGATATAGATGCAGATCGTGTTCTTTTGATGGGGTGGCAATGACACAGAAGGAGAGCCGTAGATAGTTAACTTAGGTTGAAACCATTTGTTTCAATCCTGTTCCAACTATAAATTCGCCCCGTTTTTAAATATTTAAACCAATATTTTGAATATAATTAAAATAAAATGAGACTTCAATAATATTGCTTAATATGGCCCGTTCGTCTAGTGGTTAGGACTCCAGGTTTTCATCCTGGCAACAGGAGTTCGATTCTCCTACGGGCTACAATTTAATCCTCAAATTCACATTGAGGTATTTAGACATCTTAAATATTATTATTTTCAATAAAGGCCTCCTCTCATCTTTGTTCAGGAGTAATATTTTTTCTTAAATTTAATTTATGAGTATACCTTTTCATCCCGCCATCGTCCATTTTCCTATAGCTTTGTTTTCTACAGCATTTTTCATGCAAGCTCTGCACTTATGGAGACCTTACTGGGTTTGTAGAACAACTTCAATGTGGTTACTAGGCATAGGAGTGTTGAGCTCATTTGGATCTATGATTACAGGGCAGCGAGAGGCAATCAAAATTGGAAGAAAAACTCATGAGCTTGCGGTCCTTGAGACCCTCCAAAACCACGAGCTGATAGCATCAATTACCACATGGAGTTCTCTTCTAATCTTTATTATGTGGTTATATCTTTTTTTTAAGTATATGGAAGATACAAGAATTGATAAGCTGGCTTTGGCCTTTTTGGGATTACTGAGTCTCTCTGTCACGATAACCGGCTATCTGGGTAGTACATTGGTTTTTCAACATAGATTGGGAATTCATTAACAAATATGTAATGAAGCTTTACTATATTTTATATTTCACTTTGGTGTGTACAAATATGTTAACTGCTAAATCTAAAGTATCTGTTGGAATGTCTGCTCCTGAATTTGAGCTCTTCGATCAGGACAGTACCATTCACAAACTCACAGACTATCGTGGGACAACAGTTATTCTTTACTTTTTCCCAATGGCAGATACACCCGGATGAACAAAGCAGGCTTGCGGGGTCCGCGACCAATATAATTTTTACAAAAATGAAGCGATCAACGTGATTGGTGTCAGCTTTGACTCCCCAGATAAGCTAAAGCATTTCCGAGATAAATACAATATCCCTTTCACTTTCCTCTCTGATATAAATAAATCAGTTGCTAAGATGTATGATGCAAAAGGATGGTTTTTTGCTAAAAGAAAAACATTTATTATTGATAAAAAGGGAAATATACAAGATATCATAGAAAACGTGAATGTCCATACTCATGGAAAAGATGTTTTAAATATTTTGGGTATTGACAGTAATCCAAAATCTTCTTTTTAGGTAATTTTAATTTAGCCGGTTTAAAAAGCAAACTAATTAAACCAAACTCCTAAACCCAGATTTCGTAGTTTTCTTCCAATCATTTCTTCAATCTTTTCAGCGTCTTTTCTAGTGGGAATTGGGTTATACTTCTCATATAGATCAGGTCTGAGTTTTAAACCGTATTCCTTAGCATATCTATTTGCCTTATATCCCTCCTTGTGCTGTTCAAAACGTAGTACCGGACTCCTAACTGACTGCCCCACATAAAAACAAGCTGTTCCATTTATATATTTGGGATTTTTTACACGAAACTTTTTATCATGCCTAACCGCCTTATCTAACTCAATTACATAAACATAATAATTACTCATATTGGTGACGTATTTATTTGCTTTTATTTTGATTCACAATATAAATAGCGTAATACCTTTATTTTTTTTGTTTAGATCGGAGTCCTTTTTTAATTCCGGCAAAGACCTAAGAATATTTTGAGTTTTTATATTTTTGGTAGAAAAATCCTCACCATAAATTGAATATCCATGAGGCATCATCCTCAAATAGTTTCGGATTGCAATTCTAATGTCTCCTCCTTTCCCTTTTGATCCGTATCCATGAATAAATTTTATAATTTTTACCCCATTCTTTTTTGCAGATGTGATGTTTCTGACAGCTATTGACACTGCTTCTTGTACCGTTGGAAAATTATGTTTAACTGATACTGAGATAATCTTCTTTTTTGGCTTTGAATAATATTCTATTGAATTCAGTGTATCACAATATGGACAGGAAATTGTATCAATCTCATTTCCACATAATTTGCAAATAAAATCATTCATTATAGTTCAAATATTACCAAGTAAAAATACAAACTGCTTCTAGATAAATTAGTGAAAATCACTTAACATTTTTTCACACTAACCGATATTAACTATAGGAGCTGAGTATCATCAGCTACTTGTTATTAAATGAGACAATTTTTATTTTGTATCACCTTAAACATATATAAACAAATATTTATTGAAAATGAGCAATGGAATTTTAGGAATAAAGGAAGTAGCAGATTATCTAAACATTAAGGAGCAAACTGTATATCGTTTAGTTCAGCAGAAAAAAATTCCAGCTCTAAAAATTGGTGGCCAGTGGAAGGTGAAAGAGACCCACCTGGATATGATGTTTGATAAGCTCCTCCAAGAGAAATTAAACGAAATTCAATCTTAAAATTTCTCCCTCACACTAGCACTATCTGCTCGAACGGTTTTTTCCGTTCCAATACTAAATATCAA
This sequence comes from Winogradskyella sp., assembly GCA_964230865.1. Classification (GTDB taxonomy): domain Bacteria; phylum Fidelibacterota; class Marinisomatia; order Marinisomatales; family AB-629-J13; genus AB-629-J13. Next base: position 2,115 of record CAXRJK010000026.1, on the reverse strand, counting down.
TATTGATTTTTTCACCCTTAAAGTGTATTATTTGATACAGCTTTTATAGGGCTCAAGATTCCTTTACGATAATATCTCTTAAAATATTTTAAGAAATACTTCAGAACTTATAATAGCGGAAAAATTAAGAGTGATTAAATGAAAAAAATATTGATACCCTTTCTACTTTCCAGCTCCATATCTTTTACACAGGATACGTTTTCCATTATCGCTATAGATTCAGAAACTCAGGAAGTAGGAAGCGCCGGGGCATCGTGCATTAACGGTTCAATCATAATCAGTGATATCCATCCGGGGGTGGGTGCAGTTCACACCCAGTCTTATTGGAACAGTACCAATCAAAACAATGCTTCCGATCTAATGGATCAGGGTTATTCTCCTGAAGAAATAATTGAATATCTTGTGGAAAATGATGCTCAGGGAAATCCCTCAATACGTCAGTACGGCGTGGTTGATCTGGTAAATGGAGGAAGGAGCTCTGCCTTTACAGGTCAAAATTGTTTTGACTATAAAAATCATATTCTGGGAGAGACCTATGCCATTCAGGGGAATATTTTATTGGGACAGGAAGTCTTGGATTCCATGGAGGTGAGGTTTTTAAATACACCAGGGTCATTGGCAACTCGTCTTATGGCTTCTATGCAGGGTGCAAAAATTCCTGGAGCTGACACCCGCTGTTTAAATTACGGACTATCCTCTCTCTCTGCATTTATACGTGTGGCCAAACCATCCAACTCAGAGGACAGTTTATATCTGCACCTAAATGTAAACAACACTCAACCAGGTATTGATCCTATTGATACTCTCCAGGAACTGTTTGATGAGTGGTATGCCCAACATCCCGACCTAATTACGGTTCAGTGGGACTTTTATTCTGGGTGGAATTTAGTTGGTCTGCCTGTTTATACTGATGCTCCAGAGTACAGTATTCTATTTCCTGAAGCAATTTCAGGAACTCTTTTTTCCTTTAGCTCAGGATATATCCCAGAAAATGAGCTGATTCCCGGAATGGGCTATTGGCTTAGATTTCCTGAGGATGGTTCAAACTCAGTTACCGGAGCTCCCATTTATGAGCTGAATCTTTTTCTCAATGAAGGGTGGAACTTGATTTCAGGAGTTTCATCTAATATTGAAGTTGAATCCATCTATGACCCTGATGGTATTATCATTAGCGGTACATTTTTTGAATTTGAAGAAGGATACAATACGGTGAACCAATTAACTCCCGGTGCTGGATACTGGATGAGGGCCAGCACTCAGGGAGAAATTATTATAATCCAATAGTGAATCTAAGTTGTACAAAATTCTAGTCTATTTTTCTTTGAAAAAAAAATAGAATTAGATAACTTAATGGCTTGCCTAAGTGGTACTAATTTTTAATTAAACTATAAAAGGAAACCGAATGAAACTAAAAAATATTTTATTAATCCTGCCTATTTTGATTTGGGTTGGATGCGAGGACAAAAAAGATGATGATGCAGCTGGTGCAGATGGTGCAGCTACTTTTAGTGAAGGTACATATACGCTTTCATCCGTAACAATGTACGCAGGGCTAGAGTGCTCAGGCTCTGGTATATCAGGAATGTGTTTTACCGATGAGTCAGCTACAACTGAGGCAGACTGTCCAGCAGGCATGTGCAGTGATAATGTGGATGGTGGTGAAGCAGAGTGTGACGCGGCTGGTGAAACTTGGATTACAGGTATGTGCTTGGATAATGATGGTAATGGTATAAATGACTCTGATGCACAAGCATCATCTGAAGGATGTGCAGCAGCAGAAGGTAATTGGTTGATTATTGGTTGGAATCCTTTAACAACTATGTTTAGTGCAATGATGGGTAATAGTGTCACATTTGGTGCTGATGGTGTATTTACAAATCCAGATGGAGATATGGGGACCTATACTATAGTTGACAATGTCTTAGAAGTTTCCGAAACTGAGTGTTATGATGAATCAATAGATGATGGTAATGATGATTATACAAATGAAGCAGATTGTACTGGTGCAGGACTAGAATGGTCAATCTCTACAATTCCAGGGACACTTAATGAAGATGGCACTATAACTGTTGAAACGTCTAGTGAGGCAGAGTGTAATGATGATTCATATGAAAC